>JBOHRF010000017.1:0-39907 GCA_050732575.1 Longimicrobiales bacterium | reverse complement strand
GTCGTAGTCGTGGTCGTTCTCGTGCTCGTCCGTGATCCGTCAAATCCGTTATCAGTATCGCCAGCTCGTCGTATCCGCCCGCGCAAGTGCGTTCTTGCGTATCTGACCCATGATGCGGGGGATGAACATCTGATGGTAACGCAAGCGCGAGAGTGCATTGGGCCGCGTTTGATCGCCGTTCCAGCAATGCTCGGCGCGATCGCCGTAGTCGAACTCCGCATCGGCGGCGGGATCCTTCACGTTCTTCAGGAAGTCCTCCACCAGGTACACCGCGTTGTGCAGGTAGTAGTTGTCCATGTCGCCCACGTAGATGTGCAGCTTGCCGCGCACTTTGGGTCCGAGTGTCTTCCAATCGCGACGCAGGATGTAGGCGAGGTCGTAGTTCTCCTTCCAGTAGTTGGCCACTTCGCGATCGATGACACCGGTGCGCTTGTCCCAGATGGGCTTTGGGTACCCATCCGGACCGACCGGTGAATAGACCGCCTGCCAGATGTCCCATTGATCGCCCGAGCGACCGTTCGTGCCCAGCACCAGCTCGCGCTGATTGGCCTGCTCGAGTGTGGTGCGCACATGGGCCAGATGGTCCTGCAATCCGGGCCGGGGCGTGCGCTTGAACGGGCCTTCCGCGTAATACGCGTTGTTGTCCTCGTACAGGTTGATCACGGTATACGCGCGGAAGTCGATGGGATCCGGACACGCGATCCAGGCACCATTGTACTCATCCGGATAGAACAGCTGAACGGCCATGGCTTCCCAGCCGCCCGTCGAGCCGCCATACGTGAAGCGCGCCCAACCCTGGCCCAGGCCGCGGAATTTCTGCTCGATGAACGGAATCAGCTCGTACTGAATGGCATCACCGTACGGCCCGTTGTTGGCTGAGTTCACCGCGTACGAGTCATCGTAATAAGGCGTGGGATGCTGGATCTCGATGACCAGCACGCGTGGGAAGTTGGGCCCCGTCCAGTCCTGGTAGAACTGGTACGCATGCTCCTGCTGGATGCGATTGTAGCCGCGCAGCCGGAAGCGTTCGCTGTAGTCAGGCGCCAGGTTCGCGTCGGGCGGCGTTTCCCGCCAATTGCCCAGGTTGTACGGGAAGTGGCCGTGGTTGATGACCAGCGGATATCGTGCATTGGGATGCGTGTCGAATCCTTCCGGCAACAACACGTGCGCACCCAGATACATGTCACGGCCCCAGAACTTGCTCAGGCGCTCGCTCTTGATGCGGACGTGCTTCACGTATTTTGTCTCGGGCGGATCAGGTATGGGCGGAATCTCCTTGTCCAGAACAATGCGAATGGGCGCCGTGCCCGCCGCAGCGAACTGAATCCATTGCGGCGAGCTGTACAGATTGCCCGGCTTGCTGGCCCATTGCTGACCCTCCCCTTTGTCCGGTGGCAGCTTCACCACGTGACCATCGGAACGTCGGAAGGTCTCATAACGATTGAGCAGCGCCTGCACGCGATAACGTCCGGGCCTGATGCGTGACAACGACTCCAGCGGATAGCCGTAGATCTGATCGTCGATCACGGCCTCACGACCGGCGCGCCAGCCGTTGATGTCCATGCCGAAAATCTGCGCGGTATTGGCGTTATCACTCACCTGGTTGCGCGGCTCGCCTGCTGAATCCGCACTGATGATGAGCAGCAGCCGGCCATCGAGCGGCTGCGCACTGCGCTCCGTAGGAAACGTGATCAGGAATTGCGGCGTCGTGACGGTCGGTGCCGATGTTGTGCCGAGCAACAGCAACGGCGCCAGCCACAACAGGCGAGGCGGTCGAATGCGAAGCATGGTCGAGTCAATCCGGAGAGGAGTTGATAGGACAAGATGCAGCTTTCGCCGGGCCTCGATCAACAGTCTTTGTCGAGTGAGTGCGGGTCTTGCCCCGGTGCGACGCGCGCTCGATATCCTGCCTTGCCGCCGGGGAGGTGTCAGGGACCTCCAACAAAGGGTTCCTCGCTTGCTGCGGGTAGAATAGCGCTGATTGAAGACCCTGCCGGGTCACGGAAGGCGGGATGGGGCCTGCGGCGACTTCCGCCGCACCCATGATCACCGGTTCTCCGGCGCCTGGGTGGCTTGGTTGGAGCCCAACAAAGAGTCAGCGCATGACTGCTGCTGCGCGCTTCCTTGCTGCGGACCGTACTTTCCTGTCATCTGAAAGCGTCCTAAATTAATCGGCACTATTGGGCGTATTTGCCACCTACCAAAATCTACCTCCGATATAGAACCCGGGCGTCCTTTCCCCTACATGGAGAACTCCGATGGCGAAGCGAAAGAAGGTCGTGAGTCAGACAGGTCGTGACACCAGGGCCGGTTTCGTCAGCGCAGAGATCGAAGCTCCAGATATTCCCGACTACGTGGTGGTGGAGCTCCGATACGAGAGTCCGGTCGCGTTCAGCGCATCACGGTTTTCCGCTCCCGCAGCGGCAGCGACGCAGGCCGATACGCTGAACAACGTCCTGGCCAAGTACGACATCAAGACCATGCGCTCTCACTTCGGTTTGTCGGCTCCGACCATCAGAGGACGAGTGGAAGTCGCGGCTACGCTGCCTCCGGAACCAGAGCCCAAGAAGTTCGCCAAGAGAGGCATGGACACGGCGTTCATCCAGAGCGGATTCGTCCAGGTCGTGCCGACGAATAGTGGCGATGCAAAGAAGATCGCCAGGGAATTGAACCAGAAGGGTCCGGTGTGGAATGCGTTCGTAGCCCCGCGGCCCGTACCTGCCGCCATCCTGAGCGGATCCCAGGCTGGGAGTCGCAACTTCGAGCCTTCACAAGGCTACCTGCACTCAGCGCCGAATGGCATCGGCGCCATGGAAGTGTGGTCAATGGCGGGAGCCAAAGGCTCCGGAATCACGATCTGTGACATCGAAGGAAATTGGAATCGCCGGCATGAGGATCTGCCGTCCGGCATTCCTCTCATTGGCGGCACCGTGATCAACGACCTGGGCTGGAGGAATCACGGCACGGCTGTGCTGGGCGAAATGATTTCGATTCCAGACGCCCGAGGCACCGTTGGCATCAGCCACGGCGCGAAGGCGGTTGTGCATTCGGCTATCATCAACGGTGTCTTCAATACAGCAGGCGCCATCAACAACGCGGCCAGCACCCTGAAAGCCGGGGACGTCATCCTGATCGAATTGCAGGCGACCGGACCCAATGGGAAATACGTCGCGATGCAGTACTGGGACGACATCTTTGCCGCGATCGCAGCGGCAACGGCCAGGGGAATTACGGTCGTGGAGGCAGCCGGCAACGGCAACGAGAATTTCGACCTCGCCATATTCGCCAATACCGGTCTCCAGAAGGATAGCGGTGCCATCGTTGTCGGTGCGGGCGTACCACCGACCAATCATTTCGATAACGACAGTGGGTATGCCTCAATTGGAGTTCCGCGTTCACGGATCTGGTTCTCGAATTATGGCAAGGTCCTCAACCTCCAGGCCTGGGGCTGGCACGTCACGACACTCGGCTACGGTGATGCCCAGGGTGGCTCGTCCGAGAACGTATGGTACACCCTGCGCTTTTCAGGCACGTCCAGTGCATCGCCCATCGTAACCGGTGCCGTTGCCTGTCTGCAGGGACGCGCAAAAGCGAAGAACGGATCTCCCATGACGCCCGCAAAGGTCAGAAATATCCTGATGTCGACCGGCACACCGCAGGAAGCCGGGCCGGGCGTGCCATTGACTCAAAAGATTGGCCCTCAACCGAATCTGCGTAAAGCAATGTCCCTGGTCTGAGAAGGGCAGATTGACATTTCCACCGGTCCCGGTCCCACGTGGCGGCGGCGTGCGGGTGCCGCTCGAGATCAAGTTGAAGCGCGACTGGCAATTCAACACCAGGCGGCGAGTGTTCGAGTCTGATGCGGGCGCTGCGTTCGTGCCTGGCGGGCTACCGAAAGGCACGCGGATCGTGTACAAAACGCCCAATCTTGCGCGTGCACCCGCAGCCACGCTGAACGAGCACGAACGCGAATTACGCCGCTACATGCAGATCATTCTGCCGCCGGGCGAATCGCCCACTACCTACCTGGGTGCGGTGCGCGCGTGGCCCCCCGTCGAGGAGGCTCACCCCGGTCCCGAGGTGAGCCTTCCGTAGAATGCACCCTTTGCTTGCCTCGTATCCCGACAATCGGATCGCTCGCCGCGACTCCTTCAATCGCGTGGCGGCGAGGAAGTTGATGGTAGATGGATTGCGTCCTCAGTTAGCACGCGGCTTCATCCTTGGCAAGTCGGTCAGAGAGCACACTTCGCGAGTGCCATCGATGTATGCCGCTTCTCGTCCGCCGATCGGTTTCGCTCGGCGTCAATCCATTCCCGCGCGGCCAGCAGCACACGATCAGTTCCACGTCTCAGGTCATCGCCTCGCAACGGCACAACCTGGTCCGGAATGACGCCGCGGCCCTCGGGGTGATCGCCGGTGGACGTCTCGAAATCCACCACCGCGTGCTCCAGGACGTCTCCGTTCGGCAAGCGATCGTACTGCGCTCCCACCACGCCCCCGAAGGTCGTATCGCCGAATATTTGCGCTCGGCCGAGCGACTGCAGTGACGCGGCAAACATCTCGCTGGTGCTGTGCGAGTGTCCGTCCACGAGCACCACGAGTGGGCCGGCGTAGACGGCGCCGGCTTGAGGCGCGGCACATAACGGGTGCACGCGGTCACGGAAGCGGAAGAGACCCAACCGAGTCGCAGGTGGCAGGACGAAGCCCGCCAGCCAGGGGAACATCTGTGCGACGCCTCCGGTGTTACCCCGGAGGTCGAGGACGAGGCCGTCGCTGGACTGCATCGCCTTCACCGCCGCAGCAAGCGTCGGAACGAGCGTGGGATGCCACGTGCTGAGCCGCACGACCCCGACAGTTGCGCCCTTCGCGGTCCTGACGCGAGCGGTGTCGACGGTTCCGGCCTCCAGGGGCACGTTAGGCAGCGCTGCGGTTCTGGTGGCGGTCATCGTCCGAACGAGCGACACGTCATGCGTCTGGCAGTTGGGCGAGTTCCGGGAGCATCGAGCGGTTGATAACTTGCTGCGCTCACATCTTTCGAACCCAGAGTAGTCGAGTCGGGCTCGTTCCCTCGTTCACGTGAGGGTCTGGTACGACTCGCGTAGGAGTCCTTGGCGAAGATCACGGCTGGCTAGCCCTCGCCCACGCGGCAAATTCACGCTCCAAGTACTTCACGATGCAGCCCGCTGAGCTCCGCACCTCGTGAAGCCTCAACGTTAGGCGCCCGACCACTCGCTTTTTGTCACATACCTGTAAGGTTGGGATGGTATCGTTGGCGTAGGGCGATTCGCGCCGGCCAGGTAAGATGACGATTCCGAAACCGATCGCTTTGCTGAACGTGACTGCGGGTCTGTTCGCCGCTTATGTGTTGTATCTATTGGCGAGCCTGCATTTTCTCTTTGTTCCGTCCGAACGTAGTCTGAGTGTTCTCTTCTCTGCGCTGCGAACCGGCTCCTTCAACGCGTTCCTCTTGCTGATGGTTCTGTCTGTTATCAACTGGGTTCTTTTCCGAGCGGTTGGCCATCAGGATGCTGAGCCCTCGTCTCTTATGCTCGCCCTGACGAGTGCGCGAATTGCCTTCCTTGGCGCCCTGCTGGGCGGCGTGCAGGCGTAGTAGAGCCGCCATTGGCGCGCTGGCCGATTGACCGTCAAAGGCAAGTGGTATTTCAGCGTGGCGGGTGGTCGTTGCACTTCGTATTTTGGGGCCGCTCCTAACTTCTGTTACCGGCCGGGTTCTCCTCGCGCTGCGACGCATCCCGATCTAACGAAAGTGGTAGCGGTGATGCAGGCGCAGATCGACACACGGGACACGTGCGACGGCACGGTTACGCTGCGTACCTCGGTGCGGCAATCCGACTGGGGTGCCGCGGACGCTGAATTCGAGGCCTATGGCGGCGGAACCGCACGGGGAATTTCGATGGGAATTCATCGCGCCCGGAACGCTGAGCGCGTGGATTTCGAGGAAGAATTCTCGCTCGACACGTGCCACGCGACGTTCCGACGGTGCCACCTCATCACGTTCGACGAGGGGGGCACGAAGTACACATTCGCGGAAGCTGTCTATCAACCGGACATCACGGCCACGAGCGAGCCGCAGGGCACCGAGATGCACGATGCTACACCCGCTCCTCGCCTGATCGTGCGTCCGTGCAACGCTGTCACGCCGACGTTTTGCCGTTGAACTTCGCGCCCAGAGTGATCGTGCAAGGTCTCTCGAACCCGGTCGACGTGGCGTTGACACCAGAAGGCCTGCTTCTGATCGTCGAGTTCGGCAACTTCCAAATGGCGGGCACGGGGCGAGTCCTGCGGAGGAACAATGGGGTTGTTTGGGCAAGCTGAACCCGAGCCGGCATCGGTGGCCGGTCACGAGCTCCGTTGCGAGATCTGCAAACACACGCGCTTCTGGTTCCGGCGCGCGCAATTGCATACGGCCGTGGCATCATTCTTCGACCTGGAATGGGTGCAACCGAGTGCCGATTGCTACGTATGCGCGCGCTGTGGCTACATCCATTGGTTCTTACCGCAAGACAACGATGAGTGAAACACCAGCACATGCCATTTCTGCCACGGAAGCGTGGTTGCGTGATGCGTTTGACCACGTTCTGCATGAGCTGTCACTGTTCGGCCGCACGTTTGCCGCGTTTGCGGTTCAACCGGGTTCCTCCGCGGGCGCCTGGCAAACCGGCGAACGGTCGTTCATGAATCCGCTCGGCTTTGGTGCTACGGCCGCTGGGGTGTACTGGACCGTGGCCAGTGTGCTGGCCGCGCTTTGGCCAATTGCCGGCGCGCAGATGGACAATTCAATCGCTGACCAGCTCACTTCCGCCGTTGGTCCGTACGTGCACTACGGCCTGCTGGGTGTAACCATGCATTGTGCACTGCGCGGGCTGGGCTCGCGGCGCCGCATCCTTGGCTCCATTGGCATTGCATTCTTTGCCGGCGGGAGCGTGGGCACGGTTACCGCGCTACTGCTGACCGGAGCCACTCGCTGGTTCGGACACAGGCGCGGTACCAGTTTCCTCCAGCTCAGTTCTGGTGATCTCGTCCCGCTTGCATTGCTCGTCGCTGGCGTGCTGTTTTATGCCCTGGTTTGTCTGGTGCTGGCGCGCGCGTTGATGCGTCTACACGGAGTGGTGGGCTGGAAAGCCGTATTGGCGGCTGGGTTCGCCATGGTCGTCACGGCACTCCTGTTCGGTAACCTGCTGCCCGAAGGATCCTACGGCTGGCGGCCCTATATCCGCATCGGTCTCGAGGACGGATTCGACGTCTCGTTTGGGTTTCATGGGTGAACGGATTGTACAATTTGATTCGCGAACGATGGCGGTTGAAATGACGGGACCACACCTGGATAGCGAGCCGCGTTTCAGTGAAGAACAGGTTGCGCGCATCGTGCGGCGTGCGATCGCCATCGACGCGCGGATGGGCACGCAGATCAGCGAGAGCACACTGCACGAAATCGCGGCTGAGCTGGAAATCAGTCGCGCCGCTATCGCGCGGGCCATTGCGGAAGAGCAACAACGTCTGGCTGTGCCCCCTCCCCAACGCACGCACCCCGCAGGATGGAGCAGGCTGAGGCTGACCTTGTTCGCTGGCACATCGGCCGCCGTTGGATTCGTGTTCGGCGTGCTGGGGCGCATTGCTGCACAAGGGCCAGTCAGGGGCGACGTCAACGCCGAGACCATCAACCTGGCCCTGGTTCTTGGTATGGCCGTTGTGGCCAGCGCGTTCCTGATGAGTGGCCGCATGAAACTCCCATCATTTCTGCTTTGCAATGCGGGACTCTGGACTGGTTTGGTGACCGGCTGGTCCCAAGTGCATGGACGGGTTTGGGATGATATCATCGCGGTGGGCGTTATGGGCGCGGTTTTGACTTCGGTGCTGGGTATCCCGATCCTGGCCTGGCTACACAAGCGCCGGCCCGTATTGCGTGCAGCGGAGTGAGCGATGCCAGGCCGGGCCTGGGTCGGCCAGCCCGTTGCGCATTGGACTGCCGGTGGCACGGTTGCGCGTAACTGGACTCGTAACGACCACCACCTTCATATTGGAGTCGTGCACACGCCCTGGTGTGTATCGCCATTCACGTGCTGTATCGAACGGTACCGCGACGGCGCGTCCTACGTCGTCAACGTTCCCGTTCACGCTCGCTTTTCCAGATAACGGCCGTGAACGAAAACGAGAGCGTTAACGTACCAATCGGTGGAGGCAGTATGGTGGAGTCGATCGACCCGGAAGACCGCCGCTTGTCGGAAGCGCAGGTTCGTCAGATCATCGAACGTGCGGTCGCACTCGATGCCCGCGACATTCTGTCCGTGCGAGAGTTGCGTAGCATCGCGGACGAGATCGGCATCAGCTCACGGGCGCTGTCCCTGGCCCTCCACGAAGTCCTGGCTGCAGAAAAGGGTTCCGACGCGGCGCGCGTGCACGGTTGGCTCTCTTCCTTCGGCCCGCGCATCCGGCTCTCCTGGATGGCCGTTGCCGGAGCGACCTGGGGATCTATCACTGCCATGCTGGATGCGCGAGTGAACGACGCCAGTTTGATCGATCTCCCTTCCGTCATGGTGCTGATCTGCGTTTCGCTGGCTCTGCCACTGCTGAGCACTCTGCGTCATTACCATGCGACGCTGCCCGGCAAGCTGGTCGCACTTTGGCTGGCTTACATGGCCGGCTGGGCGATCACACACGGTGATGTCACCAGCGACCTGGTGTTCGGCGTGGGATCCATTGGCCTGGGTGTCTCTGTCATCGCCTCCGCTATCCTGCGTATCAGGCATGCGCAGGAGTGGGTGGCTGACGGTCGCTGACACGGCACGATCGTGAAAAAAACCTTCACGGTAACCATCGTGCGCGAGGGCTCAACCTGTTTCATCCCCGTGCCCTTCGATCCCCGGACGGTGTTCGGTAAAGCGCGCGCACCCGTAAACGTCACGCTGAACGGTTACACGAATCAAAGCACCATCGCATCCATGGGCGATGGCCCCTGCATTCCGCTTCGCCGTAGCAGCAGGGAGCGCGCCGCCCCTGACTGCGGACCACCACCACAAACCCACGTTTTGGCCCAAACTCCCATGCCTTGCCGTGGTTTAGTGCCCGCCATGCCCGCTACAGCCAACCCCTGAACCACCTCGACATATACGTTTGGGTCATTACGGGAGAACGTGGTGGTGGTCCCCGCACTACCGCCGCTGGAACGCAGGCGAGCCGAGAGCAAGCGCAATCAGCTCGCGTAATGCGAGCTGGCGCGCTTCCGTTGTGACGGCATCAGCTGCCTTTGGTCGCAGGCTCATCATCGCCGCGCGCAGCTCGGCCGATGCCCTCCCATGGAGGAGTGTCAGGATGACGCCCTGCATCTGCTTCTCGAACGGTTGATTCGAAAGCACGCGCCAGGCGGGCCACGCTTCGATCGGGATGGCGGCGAACCTCCCGCTCCCAACATTGGTGGCAAACTTGAGCCGGGCCAGAAGCGTGCGCGCGTTCATCCAGTCCGCTCCCGTTTCCGGCCAGCCCTCGGGTGTCAGTTGACCGAAGGGCGGCTGGTCCATATCGAGCAGATGATCAACGACTTCCGCCGCGGTATCCACGGGCGCGGCCAGGGCGCGGCGCGTGCTGAGCACCAGCTCGAGCGGACTCTTGATCTTGGCACCGTGTACGTCGGATGAGAAGAACTCGGGACTGGTCACGATGGTGCGTACGACTTCACGGATGTCGCCATCGGTGCGCAGGAATGTTGCGGCCGCACGATCGACCAGCGCATCCGGCGGTGAATCGCTGACGAAGCGTACGGCGAGTTTGCGGGCGATGAAACGCGCTGTTGACGGATGCCGTGCCAGCAGATCCAGCACATCCTCGCCGTCTTCCAGCCCGCGCCCGGCCGGCAAGGTGTGACCCAGAACGACCTTTGGGCCCGCGTCGTGGCGAGCCGAATCGAAGGCAAACGTAGTGCCTGGTATGACACTGGCGGGGGCAGATCGAAGTTCGTTTGCGAGTCTTTGCGTAGTGACCTGCGTTGAAGTTCCGCGCATCACCACGGGCACAAACGCACTGCGTGACCAGCCCGTGAACGCGCGCGCCACTGCGACTACATCTTCTTGCGTATAGCCACCATCCACACCCAACGTGTGCAACTCGAGCAATTCGCGCGCATAGTTCTCGTTCAGCCCCGTGTTTAGACCAAAGACCGGACGTTGTGCGATGACGGGTGCGGTCCCGGTGTTACGCGCGCGCACGTATTCGGTAAGCGTGGGATATTCGGTAGTGGCGCCGCTAGTGACGTTATCGAGATAACTCAGCATGGCCGGGCTGTGCGCCACGGCGCCTAGCAGGTCACGAAAGCGACTCAGTGCGTGTGGCTGAATGACCTCGCGCTCCCATTCGACGATTATTGTCCTTTGGGGCAGCTTGGGACTGTAGATCGAGAAATGATTGAGCCAGAAATCGGTGAGCACTTCGAGCAGCTGCCGTTCACTGGCTTCGACGCGGGCAAGGCGGCACGCGATCAGCTGTCCGTTGTCCAGAAATGTTTGACCGCGCGGTCCGAGCTTGCGCGCGCTATCACGCTTCATGAGGCGCAGGCTGCCGATGGAAACGCGAATCATCTGCACGCCGTTGGGTCCCCGGACTTGCATCAGCGTGCCCTGCGCAGCCGGGCCGGTCGTATCGGCCCACAATGGACACCCAACCAACGCGGCCGCGCCCGCGCTGTCCTTGATGGTTTCCGGATGAAGCTGCTGATCGATCCAGCGCTCGATGCCCATCTTGCGTACGCGTTCGACGTCCCCCGGTCGCGGTCCAAACGTGAGTCGATTCAGCACATGGACCACGGCATCCGGCGCAGGCAGCCTTGTCGGTGCTGACTGGGTGCGAGCGTCCGCCAGTTCCTGTCGGTCCATGTCCATTGAGGGAGATCGGTGCGCACAGGCGCTGAGAGAGCTGCAGACAAAAGCCAGGGCGAAGAGACGCTGCGGCAGGCTGGGCATGTGTGTCTCCTGCGGCGAGAGAGCCATGGAGCAAGGCCCTGCGGGGATCACCACAACAACTCACGAAGTACGCGCGTATTGTCAAGGCACCGGGGTCCGGCGAGGTGGTCGGTCCGGTCAGGCAGGAGGCCGACCATCTTGTCCCGGCCAGCGCGACCTTGTATTCGTAACGGCGCCGGCCCATCCACCGACCACCGCCGCCGCGCAAGCCGCGCACCGGCGTAGCCACGAAAGATGACGAGCCGCCGCCCGGGCGTTCACGGCGCGCCGCGCAGGAAGCGGCGCGAACGCAAGAAAAAAGACGCATGAGTTCGGCCCACCAGATCACGCACGAATGAACAGCATGAATACGATCGTAGAAGAGATTCTCGAGCATTACCAGCACAACCCCGAAGCAGAACGCCTATTTCGGGGAGCGGGTGAGCTGGAGCGCATCCGTACGCAGGAAGTGATCGGCCGGTATCTGAGCGCACCGCCTGCCGCCGTGCTCGATGTGGGTGGTGGCCCGGGCGCTTACTCGCGCTGGCTCGGTGAGCAGGGTTACCACATCGAACTGGTGGATCCGGTCCCCCTGCACGTCGAACAAGCGCGCGCGAATATGAGCGGGTGGCCAGAGCGTGCCCGCGTTCACCTGGGCGATGCGCGCGCTCTGGCCTTCGCCGATGGGAGCTTCGATGCCGTGTTGATGCTGGGGCCGCTGTACCATCTCACGGAGCGCACGGATCGGCTGCGCGCACTCGCGGAAGCACAGCGCGTGCTACGGCCGCGCGGCCTGTTGGTGGCCGCGGGTATCTCGCGCTTTGCATCACTACTGGATGGCTACTGCCGTGCATTGGTCCGCGATGACGTGTTCCGCGCCATTCTCGCACGCGATCTGGATGATGGACAACACCGCAATGCATCCGAGCGTGACTACTTCACCACCGCCTTTTTCCACCGGCCAGAAGAGCTGACCGCGGAAGTCGCGGAAGCCGGCTTCACGGTTGAAGCGCTGATCGGAGTGGAAGGACCCTTCTGGTGTCTGGCCCGCTTCGAAGAGCTGTGGCAGGAAGAAAACATGCGCGCACTCACACTCGAGCAGCTCCGGCGCGTGGAATCCGAGCCGTCCATCATCGGCGCGAGCGCGCACTTGTTGGTTGTGGCGCGGGCCCGGTCGGACGTGTTTTGAATACTTGCAGATTGACCCGCAGAGCTATAAACGAGAGGCGCGGGGCGCGACAATTATGTCTGGATGCGTCAATGGTAAAGGAATCAAAACACGTCCGGGGTGCACGGTTCCGGCCGCTTTCTCCACTTCCACCATGGTATTGTAGAAGTAAAAGCTGAGTCGGCAGCTGGCCGGTGGATCCAGCTTGAGCGCATGGTGTGCCAGCGTGGCGCAATGGCAGCCCGCGCGCGATTCCACACCTACCGTATTCAGCGTCTCCGCCACTTCCATGGGATTGCGGCCGGCCAGGTTGAAGGAAACCAGGGGTGTGCGCCGTTTGGCATCGCGCGGTCCATATACCTGGATGCCGGGCACGGCCAGCAACAGCTCCAGTGCGCGCTGCGTGAGTTGTTGCGTGTACTCGGTAATGCGGTCCATGGCTTGTTTGATGTCGGCGCGCTCGAGTGCGGTATCCTTCTGAAAAAAACGCGGCCGCTCGGGATGTAGCACCAGGTCGAGCAACAAACGCACGGCTTGCGCCGATACGATGGTGCCCAGGATGTTGGGTGTGCCGGCCGCGAACTTCCAGGGCAGCACGTTGTACGTCACCTGCTCGGGCGTGACCTGCCCCTCCGCGATCATATCACCGCCATACAGGAACGGCCGCAGTGATTGCAACAGCCGCTCGCGCGCGTACAACACACCGACACCGAAGGGCGCCATGATCTTGTGGAAGGAGAAGGACAGGAAATCCACGTCCAGTTCCTGAACATCGACGAACGAAGAAGGCACCAGTTGCGCGCCATCGACCAGCAGATACGAGCCATGTGTGCCGTCCGGCTGCACATAACCACTGGCAGCGGCGAGGGCTCGAACATCGTGCAGCGGATTCTTGGTACCGAAGAAATTGGAGGCGCCGGAGCAGCATACCAGCTTGGTCCGTCGGTCGATCAGGGAAGCCATATGGGCCAGGTCCAACTCGCCGGTTTCTGCGTCGAATTGCACCAACCGATATTCCACGCGGATGCCGAACGCGGGCAGGATCTCGCGACAAAGGCCGTACCAGGGCACGTAGTTCGAGTTGTGCTCCATCAGCGTCGTGACCACGTTGTCGCCATCCCGGAACTCGGTCATGAGCGAGTACATGACCGCGTTGTTCGCTTCCGTGGTATTGCGATACACGACGATGTTGCGCTGGCTCGGCGCATTGATGAAGCGGGCAATGGTATCGTAGGAAGCCTCGAACAAGGCCGTAGTCAGCTTGGAAGCGTCCGACTGGCCGCGGTGCACGTTCTCATAGTCGGGTGAGAGTATGCGGTACAACTCGACCAGCTCCCGCGGAGGCTGCGTGCTGGCCGCATTGTTGGTTACCACCCGGCTCGTCTCGGGAAACAGGAAATGCTTCCGGACGGCGGCTACGTCGATGGGTTGTACAGCTTCGAGGATCGCCCCTGGCATGTGGCTGGCACCCTCCGTCCTGGAGTCGTCCGGCAAGAATGCGCCTGGGTATCAGACGGCGCACGGCACAAAACGTTAATGAGCGGACGCATACAACGCTCGCTGCCGGTCAGTCGTCTCGAAGTCACGGATGGATCGATCAGGGCTGCGGCGGGCCCAGCCGACCTGATACCGGCCACACGCAACACCTGGGTCGAGCAATCGCGCGCCCAGTGGTAGAATGCACTTACCGCACGATGCCTGGTTTTGGGCAGCACGCCGCAGATTCCACGTTGGGCCAGGTATTCCATTGGCCTCGAGCTCACGCGCCGCTCGCTGGCCGGGAATCCCGGTCGACGGGCATCACAGCTTTATGGCGAGCGGGCGGCAGTTTTTACATACCGAACGGGCGCGTGACGAGTGACGCGTAACCACGGCCAGCGCTGCCACGCTCTCGGCAGCTTTGATAGTATGCGCGATCAGCACGTTGGAGCTTGCGCCTGGTCAGGGAGCCTGCCACCGCAGTTACGCGTCCCGCGGCACGCGTCCCGCGTCCCGTCTCATGTCAACGTCCGTTCAATTCTTGTTCTGTTCGGTTTGTTAACCGCACCGCCGGTTGCCGCGCAGCGGGACCGCGTGGACTGGCTGCGCCAGCACAGCGTGCCCCTGCGTACGATGGCCGCGGAGTCGACCGATTTCAGCGATCTCGAGCCGCTGGTCGCTAAGCTTGCGGGAGTACGCGTGGTCCAGTTGGCGGAGCTGAGTCATGGTGATGGCAACGGCTCGGCTGCGCGTGTTCGTCTGATCAAGTTCCTGCATCAGCGGCTGGGTTTCAGTGTGGTGGTGTGGGAAGCCGGGTTTTACGAGGCCGAGCGCATGAACACGCTGCTCGCGACCGATGCCCCGCTTTTCTATGCGCCGAGCGCGGCACTCTGGGGGTTCTGGAGTGAAAGCGCGCAGATCACTCCGCTCTTTGCCTACGCGCGTGAGCGCATGAAGACGGGCTTGCCCCTGCGCATGGCCGGGTTCGATGTACAGTTCACGGGCGGAGTGCCGGCGCTGCATGAGCGGTTGCGCGACCTGACCCGGTGGTTTGCGCGCGCGGGGAGTCCATTGCCAGCCCCACTCCACGCTGTGCTGGACAGTACCAGGCAGCGCCTGTCGCGCAACAGCGGCGGGATGGTGCCAGCGCGCGACACGCTGCTCGCGTATGCTTCTGCGCTGGTGGCTCATTTCGAGAGCAATGCGGCAGCCATGCGGACGGCCCATGGCGCGTTGGGAGCTGCGCGCATCGAGCGGGTGCTGCGCAACATGCTCGAGTATCGCCAGATGCTGGCTTACCACCCGAACGTTCAGGCCGACAGCCTGCAGGCATTCGCAACATCGTACAGTGCGCGCGACCGCGCCAATGCCGACAATTTGCTGTGGCTCGTGAACGAGGCGTATCGCGATGCAAAGCTCATTGTGTGGTTGCACAACGTGCATGCCGCGCATACTCGACTGGGCGCCCGCTTCGAGTCACTGCAGCCAGCCGATGCGGCGGGCAGTCTCGAGTCGACCGGTCGTCTGGTCAAGCTCGCGCTGGGTGATGCGCTGTACTCGATCGGCACCACTGCCTACGATGGCCAGTGGGGCTTCCCCGACCAGCCAGGGCAGCTCGTGCCGAAGTCGCCGCCGGGCGCACTGGTCGAATTGTTGAGTCAACTCGGCCATTCGTTTGCCCTCGTGGATTTGCGGGCCGCGCGCACACCGGGGCATTGGCTGCTGCAACCCATGCCCGGCTCGCTCAGCGCGCAGGTGCAGGACCGCTGGTATCCGATCGTGTGGCCACAGGTCTTCGATGGGCTGCTTTTCATCCAGCGCATGACGCCCGCCGAGCGTGCCCGTTGACCTGGCCTTTGACCACGACCAAACGCGCTTCGGCCCCGCTTTCGTTTGAAACCGCCCCGCGCGGGCCCTACCTTGGTCCATCATCGGCCACATCGTTCAACACGGAGAGCTGCTCATGACCACGCGCGCGTTTGCCCTTTGCCTGTTGCTCACGGTGGCTGTGGGCCTCCCCGCGCGCGCGCGGGCGCAGGCGCCCGCGCTCAACGCACAAACGCAGTCGCGCATCACGGCCGTCGAGGCCAGGGTCATCGCCTGGCGGCGCGACATTCACGAGCATCCCGAACTGGGCAACCGCGAGGTGCGCACGGCCAAACTGGTGGCCGATCATCTGCGCGCGCTCGGCATCGAAGTGCAGACGGGAATCGCACACACCGGTGTGGTGGGACTGCTGCGCGGCGGCCGGCCTGGCCCGGTCGTACTGCTGCGTGCGGACATGGATGCACTGCCGGTCACGGAACGCGTCAACCTGCCGTTCGCATCGAAAGCCAAAGGCACGTTCAACGGCGCCGAGGTGGGTGTGATGCACGCCTGCGGCCACGACACGCATGTGGCCATCATGATGGGTGTAGCCGAAGTGCTGGCCGGCATCAAAGACCAACTGCCGGGCACCGTGAAGTTCGTCTTTCAGCCGGCCGAGGAAGGGCCGCCCGCAGGCGAGGAGGGTGGCGCGCAGCTGATGGTGAAACAGGGCGTGCTCACCAATCCGGTTGTCGATGCAGCGTTTGCACTACATATCAATGCCAAAGAGGAAGTCAACCACATCTTCTATTCACCGGGCGGTACCTACGCCAGCGCAGACGACTTCCGCGTGCTGGTGAAGGGCAAACAGACACATGGCGGCTATCCCTGGAACGGCGTCGACCCGATTGTGGCGTCTGCGCACATCATCACGGCGCTGCAGACCATCGTCAGTCGCCAGATGAAGCTAACCGAGAATCCCGCCGTAGTGACTATTGGCAAGATCCAGGGTGGCGTGCGCTCCAACATCATTCCGGAACAGGTGGAAATGATCGGCACCATCCGCGCACTGCATCCCGACGATCGCAAGTTGTTGCACGAGAAGATCCGCAGCATCGCCACCAACGTAGCCGAGGGCATGGGCGCCACGGCCGAAGTGCAGATTCCGCTAACCATGTCTTATCCGGTTACCTACAACAACGATGGCCTGCTCAACGCGATGTTGCCCGCGCTGGAGACTGCGGCCGGCGCTGGCAAAGTGAAGCGGCTGAAGCCGGAGACCGGGGCCGAGGACTTCTCGTTCATTGCCGATCGCGTGCCCAGCTTCTACTTCCACCTGGGCGGCAGGCCGTCCAACGTGTCGGCCGCGCAGGCCGCCGATCATCACACGCCGGACTTCTTCATTGACGAAAGCGGCCTGGCGTTGGGCGTGCGCGCGCTGACCGCGGTGACGCTGCACTACATGCGCACGCATCAGCGTCCGGTAGGCGCTACCCGCTAGCAGTCGGCAACGCGTTACTTCTCAGTCGGAGTCATTTGCATGGAAGACGTCATCAGGCTTCTCATTCCGATCATGGCACTGCTCATCCCGCTGACGGTGGTGGCCAGCATCTTCATCGTGCAGCCCGTGGTAAAGGCGTTGACGCGCCTGGCGGAAGTGCAGAACAGCCGTCCCAAACAGGTGACCGAGCATGGCCCTACTGACCTGGAGCAACGCATGGCGCATATTGAGCGCATGCTCCAGCGCGTGCTGGAAGATCAGGAATTTCAGCGGCAGCTACGCAGCGGATCACCGTCCGTAAGTCGACCGGTCGACGATCAGGAGCCATCACCCTCCAATCCGCACAGCTGAGCACCGAGTCGAGTCAAGTCAAAAGTGCAGGGCCCAGTTCAAACCAGGCTTCCTCGGACGGCGCTTCTCACACGCAACCCTGTTTTTGCAGAGTTGTTACCTCTGGACGAGCGCGCGGCGGAGTCGATCGCGCTGCTCTTTGAGGGGAGGGTCCGCAGGATTGATCTCCAGAGCGCGATCGTACAGTCGAAGCGCCGAGTGGTAATCCCCGGCACGCAACAGTGCGTTCCCTTTGTTGACCATGGCGTTGGTGTGATCCGGGTCGAGGCTCAAGGCGGTGTCAAAATCCTCGATTGCCCCAACGAAGTCCTCCAAGTCTCCGCGGACTATGCCACGCGACGAATAGGTTTCCGGATTGCCCGGGTCGCACTGAACCGATTGATCGAAGGCGTTCAGTGCCCCACGCGGATCTTGCAGCTCCTGCGCCCGTACCAGCGCGATGTTCAGGTACGCGCTGGGTGATTCGGGACAGAGTTGGGCGGCGCGCTCATAATCGGCCACGGCTTCACGAGACTGACCCAGATGCCGTCGCATGAATCCCCGCATCAGGAAGATCGTTGATTGCTGCTTGGGTGACATCTCGGAGAGCGACGGATCGGCCGCGGCCTCAGAATACAAGCGAAACGCCAGACGGTGATTGCCGCGGTTGAAATGCACCTGCGCCGTGAGGACTTTTCGCTCCAGCGCAGATTGCTTGGGCAGGTCGATGGTGGACGTGTCGCTACTCAGCGAGTCGTCATCTTCATCGATCTCGGCAAACATGGTACTGCCCTTTTGGCCATAGTGCCGGCGAACCCGGACCGACTTGATGAGAAAGTTGACGCCCAGGGCGACGAGGAACGAGCCTCCCAGCAGGAATCCGGTTTGCAGATCAGGCCCAACCCGCGTTGCCAGCCAACGCGACGCCGGGATGGCCGCGATCGTTGCTACCGCATACGGTGCAAATCGCAAGAAGGCCGACTTCCGCTTCAGCCTTAACGTGAAACTTGCCCAAAGCGTGAGTGCGGCGGTCGCCACCACGCCGGCAATAGCCGAACCGAAACCATAGGCGATCTCATTGGACCGGGCCCAGCGCGGTAATTGATCCTGCAAATGGAAAACAATGCCCCAAAAGGACAGCGCGCTTCCCGACGAGGAGCCCCACCGTCTGGAGACTTCGGGTTGTTGCCAGAGACCGGTTCTGCGCCACAGCCACAGATCCAGAACCGCACCGAAAGCACCCAAACCAACGATGGCCGCGGCCGACGTCCACTGCCCCGGAACGGCGCTTCCCAGGGCAGTAAACACCAGCCCGGTGCCGAGTGATACCGTCCAGATGTCCGAGAAGTAGTAGATACCCAGTGACTGAGCAACGGGAAAATGCCGGTCATGCCGTGCGAGTGCGTTAAAATTTGCTCGCACGCGGGTTGGTTGTGGTTCCAGGTATACCAACTGTGAGATGGCCGCGTCGATGACTTCCGGCGCGGCTCCGTGCCGGCACAAATGTGATACCAGTGCAAACAACATCACGGGTCGTTGGTGCAGTCTGAGGCCGAGCGCCACGGCGGCGACCTCAGTCTTGTCGGCCGCGATCAGACAGGCAAAAACCGACGCGGTCTCGGGACTTTGGGCTGATGGTGATCCGAGCGACTCAATGGCGATGCCCTGGTTACGCAGACGATCTGCGATTGCGGCTTGCACCGTGGCATGATCGGCGAGACTGGCCAGTGCATGAAGCGCAACCAGCAGCGACGCATCGGGTCGCTCCGACGACAATGCCTGTGCTGCGAGAGGATCGAGGATCGCGTTGACCTCCTGGACCTGGCCCTGCCGAGCCGCGGCCGTGGCCTTGTGAAGTTCCCAGCGAGAGTGGGCAGGGTTTTGAGGAACCAGGTCGGTCACAAATTGGCGGGCCGCCGAAAGCACGCCGGCAAGGGTGTGGTCTTGAAGCAGTTCCGCAGAACCTCGATTTGCAGACCAGGCGGCCAACTCGAGTACGTGGGGCGCTACTCGCCCGACGGTATCGGATGCCTTACTCATCTTCCAGGGAGCACTGAACGCGCTCACGAGCTGCGCGGCGATCTCGGAGGCGAGGTCGCGTTGCTTGGCCGCCTCGGCAACATCCATGAGCGCCATTCGCGTGTACGGCGCCTTATCGAGAAACGTGACAATGCGGCCAACGTACAGGGCCCGACCAATCGTCATCGTTCCGCCTTCCACGTCGCCCGTCACCTGAAACAGTGCGGCCAGCGAGAAGTAGGCGATTTCAGGCGCGTCGACGCCAAACTTCTTGACGATCTCCTCTTCAACCGCGCCGGGTGCACGGTTGGACACGCCCGAATTCCATCGTTGATGGGCGAACGTCCCGATGCGGGAAACGCGCCGCCACTCTTCCGCCGCAACGGAACGGCGGGCAGGCCCGCTGAGCAGCTGGCCCAGCCGGGCCCGCGGCGAGTTTGTGTGGCTCCAGGCACGCGCAGCGGCGCGGCGGTGCGGGCAATCCGGAATGAGATGGGCGAGCTCGAGGGCTTCCGCGAAGCCCCGTTCCACCAGTTCACCGACCAGATTGAGCAGGAATGGCACCTGATGCGCAGCCACCGCGGCCTGATCGGCCGCCGCTTCTTCCAGCACGCGCCGGCAAAAGAACACGCGCTCCTCGTCGGCAGCCGCAACCCAGGCCACAACCACGAGTGCAACGGTACGGCGCGCGGCATCTTCGATCGCTTTTGCCAACGTAAGTGCCAACTCGGGATCTGACCGCGCCTGGTGGACGAATTGAAAACCAAACGACCGTTGGATCTTGCGATCCAGATCTTGACGGTGCGCGATTGCCTGGATGCAGGCCGCGACATCCCGGGTCGTGGTGGCGCGCTCGAGCGCGAAGTCCTGGGTCTCGAGCACGGGCGCGAGGTCGTGCGTGGCGCGAAATTGCGCCATGCAGAACGTCGAGTTTGCAGCCAGCGTACAGATGGCGGCGTTCTCACTCTCCAGGCGATCCGACGCGTGCAGATGAAACGGCAACTCTCGAAACGCGCGTTGGCTGGAACCCGTCCAACTGCCATCAGAGTGCGGATCGGCAGCGCTCCGAAAGTGAGCTGCCAGCGTCTGATGACACGCTATTTGAGCTTCCGGCGAGTTGAGGTAGCGCGTGCGGCTCGCCACCATCAACGCACGGTTCCTGAAGGTCAGGATGCGGCTGCCACCGGCAAACTGCTCGGCGAGGAACGGTTCGAGATCGGCGCGAAGACGCGACCAAATGACGACAGGCAGTCGCGTCACATGAGGCGAGTCTGGCGAGCGTCGGCTCACATCTGCCAGCACCAGGGGAGATGACAACAAGGCCAAAAGTTCTTCTTCCGCGAGTCCATATCGTGACGCTGCCAGGAGGGCCAAACATTCCCGTACCAGTGGTTCCCCGTGCCGCGCGGGCGTCTCGAGCGAGACCAAGAGATGCAGCACGATTTCGCTTAGCCCGCGTCCCATGTTCGTCATCCGATCGTAGGATCGCCACAGCAGCGCCTGCTCGAACGCGATGCGCAGGCCCAGCGGGCTGCCGCCGACGCTGGATTCAATCAGGGCACGCTGTTCGGGCTGCAATGTGCGCTGCGCCTGCTCCAGCCAGCGCGTGAGAAGAGCGGTCACGTCGGCATCGGTCAGGCGACCGACAGGCAACTCAACGGCGTTGCTCAGATCGCCTGATGCGCAACTCGCAACTACGAAGGCGTTGGGCGGAAGCACGGGCGGCAACCAGCGGGGTGCTGCGGGCGCTTCGTCCAGCCCGTCCAGGATGACTACCAGTGGGGAGTGGGCCGTTCCCCTGCCCAAAAGGCTCCGGAAGCGCTCGACCACCCCGGGCAAGTCCCGAGGCAGCGGCCGGCTGTCACCCAGCACGCGGGCCATCTCGACACACAACTTTTCGAGAAGCGAGCGATCGTTCAGCGAATCCGGTGTCGCGCCAATGAATCGACAGAACACATGGGCCGAGGGCAGTCTTTCCCTGGTGCGCCGGGCAGACCATGCCAGCAAGGCCGTTCGCCCAGATCCAGGTGCGCCAACCAGGGCAAGTGGTCGCAGCCCGGGTCCATCGATATAGCGGTCGATTTCATACAGCAGATCCTCTCGCCCCACCAGACTCCCGGCAGTTATCTGCTGCTCGATGACGGTCTCATGGGCGTCCCTCTCGCTCGAGTATGGATCGCGAGCTCGTAAGCGGTCGATCTCGGACCGAATGATGGAACGAAGAAAGTTGAAGACGTCCTGGCAGAGTGCCTCGAGGTGACCGCGGCCAACCGCGGATCCCGTCCACTCTGCACTGTGCGTGCGGTAATTGGCGCCCAGCGCTGCCTGTAGCCGCGCCTTGAGTTGCCTCAGCCGCTCGCTTCTTGCCGCGTCACGGTCGATGAATGGGGTTGCCTGAACAGGCGGATTCCGAATCGAGCGCACAAAACAGGCTACGTGACTTTGCGCTTCCGGCAGCTGGAATGCTCCGCGCTCGATCTCGAGCTCCGTGGCCGATGTAGCCGCGTCGCGTTTGCGCGCTTCGGATAGCGGCGCGGCGAGCATGATTCGGCGCAGCTCAGACTCGACATGCGTCCACTGTTCCTGCTCGCTGGTTCGTGCTGGCTCCATCGGCTCGTAGGCGCGAGGACGCAGCGAATAAACGGCGGGAACCGCATTCGCATCCAGCACATACCATTCTGACAGGAGGGTTTGGTCAACGTCTGTGGCCGAGGCCGTGATGACCGCGAATTCAGCCGGGGAAAGGTCAAGCGGCAGCGGCTGCCAGCCGTAGCGGTCGCCCAGCAGAATCACGAAGTTCGGACGAAGCGTGGCATCCTGGCAGCGCGCGATTTCCTGCATGCAGATCGGCACCGTTCGATGGTCGAGTGACGCCTCGCCGCTGACGCCCCAGCGCAAATCGATCGGCTGAAAACCAAAACCGTGTTCCTCACAAAGCGTGCGCAGTTTCGGGAACACGTCCTGGTCCAGGGCATCGCGCTCCGCCTTCAAATCTTCGAACGTGGAGCTGATGAAGATCCGGAAGACGCGGCCGCGCGGTTTCATGAATCGTCCTGTCAGGAATCAGCGCGCCTGCTGGGCTCCATAGTTGACCGCGCTCATCGAGAGGAGCAGGCAGGCGATCGCCAGGCCCCAGGTCCATCCGCTCGGGCGTCCCCACCAGATGACGTACGTGACGGACGCTCCTACAAGCGTCAACAAGAACAGGACGGGCCGTGGCATGCGCGGGATTTTCTCGATCGTGGTCTTGCCGTGCATCGCGGCGCCTTGAATGAGCGAGCCGAGGAACAGAAAGAGTACCAGCAACCTTCCCCACCACACGCTTCTGGCACCCGTTAGCTCAGCGATGCCACCGCGCCAGAGCTGCTGCCAGAACCCAGTGTTGTCGGTAGTTGGCGTTCCTGCGCCGGGTGTGGCCGACGACGATTCAGAAGCGGCACTTGCAGACACGGCGCCAGAATCAGTTACCGCCGGTGATGCCGGAGGGGTGTTATTCGCGCCCTTGGATGCTTCCAAACGGCTGACCGACTCCCGCAATTCGGCATTGGTCGGTTCGAGTTGGCTCGCCTGCTGGTACCACAACAGAGCCAGATCGCGTTGGCCTTCCGCCTCGTAAGTGCGCGCCACTCCGCGGGGTCCCTCGATATCCGTGGGTGCGAGCTCGGCGTAGCGCTTGTAGGCAGCTCGCGCGGCAGCCCAGTCATTCAATTGCGCGCGCGCATGACCCAACCAGAGGAAGGCTTCCTTTCGTCCCGGATCCGATTGCGTGAGCGTTTCGAGGTATGAGGCCGCCTCCGAGTAGCTCTTGCGAGAGTAGAATTCCACGCCCCTTTCCAGGCGATCCATATAACTGCGATCGGGCGGGGTCTGCTGCGCCATTGCGGGCAGTGCCATGACAACTCCCGAGGCACAACCGGCCGCAATAGCGAACACGAGAATGAACACGCGGGGGGGTAAACTCATGTTCGGTCTCTGTGATGTGTAGTGACGGTTGGCTGCATTGACAGAGCGATCCGAGAATATGATACGATCAGCCGCGTAGCGCGAGCACCGAGCGTTTTAACAACGCGGCCGGTTGTGGGCGCGCTTGCATCTCTCCCAACTTCGCTACTCACCGGCACAAGTCACTCTGCTCACCATGTGTGCTTTGCGCCGGGCGCCAAAACAACTTTGCACGCATCACCATCCGTCGCCGGACATCGAAGCGCACACATCGACATTCGTGGCAGCATGGCAACCACATCGCTTTCGGCTTCGCTTCTCTGGACGCGCGACACTTCAACCCACATTATAAAAGCAGGCGGATCCGTTGATTGCATGGGGAGCCGATCCGCCGCGCTTCGAGAAGGGACCCTCGCGACTCACGCTACGTCGCATCGCCCCAAGTCGTACCTGGCTCCGCGCAACATCCGCTTATGACCCTGCAAGCCATCCGTGTGGACAGCCAGAAATCCCGCGATCCCGTGTATCGGTGTGAGCTGGGTCCCAACGTGTGCGTTGCCCTCCTGTCCGCAAAAGGGAACGGCAGTCCGGCCATACTCATCGCCCGGGAGGGCGACGCTCACACCATCGAGCGGTGCGACTACCCGGTCGAGCATGTGTTCAAGAAGGCCAAGAAAGCCCTGGGCCCGCTGATCACAGGGAAGACGGCCATCGTCATCGTGCGCGGCGAGTACAAGGCGTACGAGAAGGTTGTGCAGAGCGCGCGCATGGCGTTGAAGCACGCGCACGCCAAACGGGACAAGAACATCTACCTGATTCTGGTGAGCGCGGAAATCTTTGCCGCGATCTGGCGTCAGGCCATCGCGCAGCCGGTGAAGCCCGTCCTGCCTGAGGTGGTACCGGGGAAGGTTGACGAGGCCCGGACCATGTTCGAGCTGCTACCGGACATCGAGATCCCGGACCAGCTGGTGCGGGATTTCATCGGTGATTCCGTGGAAGTGCGTTTGGTGCGCAGGCTGGTTGTCCAGGCATCGGGCCACGACGAACCGGTACTGATCGAGGGCGATAGCGGCACGGGCAAAGAAGTCGTGGCGCGCCTGATTCACGACCTCAGCCCCCGGCGCGCCGGCACTTTCATGCGCGTCGACTGCGGCGCCATCCCGCGCGACCTTTTTGAAGCGGAGTTGTTCGGCGTCGAGAAAGGTGCGCACAACGCGGCGTACTTCGACCGGCCCGGGCTCTGGCGTATCGCGGATGGCGGTACGCTGTTTCTGGATGAAATTGCCGATCTGGCGCTGGAGCATCAGATCAAGATTCTGCGCGCACTCGACCAGGGCGAGATCCTGCCGCTGGGCGCACTGAAGCCGGTGCGCGTCAATGCCCGCATCGTGGCGGCCACGAACAAAGACCTGTTCGCCATGGTGCGCGCCGGTCAGTTTCGTGAAGATCTGTACTACAGGCTGCGTGGCATGTTCATCCGTACACCGCCGCTGCGCTCACACCCCAACGACATCCCGGCGCTGGCGCAGGCCTTGTGGAAGAAGGCCACTTCAAATCCGGGCAGTGAGCTTGCCCCCGATGTAATTGCCGTCCTCAGGGGCCGTCTCTGGCCGGGCAACGTGCGCGAGCTGAAGACCTGCCTGGCCACGGTCTTCAATCTTTTTGGCCCCAAGGACATCCAGGTCAATCATCTGAATGCGGTCTTCGGCTTCGAGCGCTCCACACCGAGTACCGATGCCGACAAAGACGCTCTGGAGGATGATGTGGTTTTCCGTTTGCAATGTCTGCGTCACTTGCGGCACACGGATGAAGTGTTGCGCGCCGTACAGGTGCCCATGCGCGAGGTGAATAAGGGGCGGCAGCGGACACCGGAGAATTTCCGATCGATCGCTGTGGGAACGGAAGGTCGCGTGAACGAATTCGAAGTACTGTGTGCTCGCCCGGTGCTGTTCCACCACAGCATACCCATGTTCAACCGCATCAGGCGCCTCAAGGAGAAGCTGCGCTCTTTTGCCGAACTGATGCGAGATGATCCGGATGCTGCGCTCAAGTACTGGAAGGATCTCGAGCCGGAGTTTGCCGATGCCCTGGCCGCCGTGTTCGAAGAAGTGAAGCGAGTCCTGAGAGAACTGGCCAGGCACTCCAACCGTCAACACTGATTTGGCGCAGCAGCTGCGCGCGCAATCACAACTCACCAACTCACTGCAGCAACTCACCCAACTCGCCGCGTAACGGCAACATCGATTGTCGCTGTGCCACTTTGTGCAGGTGAGCAAAGTGGAGTTTGCACTTTGCTTGCAAGTTGTTTTACAGTAACAATGCGCGAGCATGACGTGCGACGTCGATGATGTAAGACATGGTTCAATCATGCGCAGCACGAGCACAACGACGAAGGATAGTAATGGCGCACCTCTGGCTCGAAGAATCCGCTGAACAATGGGCGGTCATCCCGCTGGAATCGCAGCGGGTGTCGCTGGCCAGGGTGCACGCTGTCGCGAGCCGTGTGCGCGGTCCGCGTCCGCAGCAGCGCTCGAGTGATGCCTATCTGGTGCGCACCAGTGCACGCGATCGCGATGTCTGGCACCTGCTGGCTGCACCGGAAGCCGCGATCTCGGTCAACGGCCTGCCCGTGTTGGGTGGGCTGCGTGTACTCGAAGACCGCGATGAGATTCACGTGGCGGGTGAGGACGCGCTGTTCTACTCGACGGAAGAGCTCGCGCGCATCGTCACCATGCCGGAGACCGAGCAGCCGATGACGTGTCCGCGTTGCCGGCAGCGGGTCGAGCCCGGCACACCGGCCGTGTGCTGTCCGTGTTGCAAGATCTGGTACCATCAAACGGAGGCACTGCCGTGCTGGTTGTATGCGCCATTTTGTGCGTTTTGTCCGCAGCCCACTCCCTTCGACACGGGGTTCCGTTGGACCCCACTGGAGCTGTAATCATGGACGCGTCGACACAGGTCGGCCAGTGCCGTGTTGTGGTGGTGGGCACGGGCGGCAACATCGGCTCGCACCTGGTGCCGCACCTGGCGCGCATGGCCAGTATCGGTTGGCTCACGCTGATCGATCCTGATGTGTACGAAGAGCACAACCTGCAGAATCAGGCGATCGCGGGCTGGGCCGTGGGCGAGAACAAGGCGCGCGTTCAAGCGCACGTGATCCATGGCATCAATCCTGGCATCGAGATCACTGTTTGCGCCGAACGAGTGGAAGATGTGCCGCTCGGACTGCTGCGCGCCGACCTGATCCTGGCGTGTCTCGACAACCGCCGCGCGCGACAGTACGTGAACGAAGCGGCCTGGCAATTGGGCGTGCCATGGCTGGACGCAGGTGTGCTTGCCGACGGCCTGCTCGCGCGGCTCGACCTCTACATCCCGGCGCCCGCTGCGCCGTGTTTGGAGTGCCGGTGGGACACGGCTGATTACGCGGCGCTCGAACAGAAGTATGCCTGTGAGGGCGATGCGCAGGCGGCGCCGGCCACGGCGGCGCCCTCGGCACTGGGCGCATTGGCCGCGGCGCTGCAGGCGCTCGAGTGTGAGCGATTGCTATCAGCCCGAGCGCCTGCTGGCTCGCTCGTGGCCGGCGAGCAGATCGTGCTGGCTGCCGCGCATCATCGGCATTACCGCACGATGCTCAAGCGCAATGCGCACTGCCGGCTGGGTGCGCACGAAGTCTGGACCATCGCACCGCTGGACGAGCCGCCTGAAACCAGCACAGTCGGTTCGCTTCTCGACCGGATCGCGCAGCAATTCGGCCCTCACTCCGACATCAGGCTGAGCATTGCGGGCAAACAGTTCGTGCGGGCATTGACCTGTCACACCTGCGACCAGAGCCAGCCAACGCTCTGCCTGTCCAGTGCGGCAGCGGCGCGGACCGCTCGCTGTGGCCGCTGCCACGGCGCAATGGTGATTAGCGGCTTCGGCATGAGCGAGCAGCTGGAGGCCGCGGCACTCAGCGCAGCCGAGCGCGCGACGTCGCTGTCCGCTCTGGGCATCAGGGCGCACGAGATCATCACGCTCACCATGGGCGGCGCTGATTACCACATCGAGTTTTGTCCGGCGCCCGCACCACGCTCAGCAATGACCGACCAACTGCTACTGGGAGTTGCCTCATGACGCACGACCCGATACGCGCGGCGTTCTTGCAGCGCCAGTACGAGGAGGGCATGGCCCTGGCCCGGGACAGTGATATCCTGCGCCTCACGCCGGTGGGCGGCGATCCGCCTGAGCGGTACGTGGCCGATTTCCACTGCCGGGGTCTGGTGCGTTCGCTCGCTGGTGAAGTCAGCGAAGCGAATCATTTTGCCGTCGGCATCTGGTTTCCCTCGGATTACCTGCGCCACGCCGAGCCCTGGCAAATCCTGACCTGGCTCGGACCGCGGCGCGTTCATCATCCGAACATCAGCGCTGTGGCTCCGTACATCTGCGTGGGCCGGCTAGTCCCGGGCACCGCGCTGGTGGACCTGATCTACCAGTGCTTCGAGATCATCACGTACAAGAAAGTGACCATGCGTGAGAATGACGCATTGAACCTTGAGGCCTGCGCCTGGGCGCGCGTGCATCAGGACCGCTTTCCCATCGACACGCGTCCGTTGAAGCGCCGCGCGCTGCAACTGAATGTCAGACATTCCGGCGCGGGAGCGCAGCCATGATGCGCGAGCCGGCGTATGCCGGTGATGCACTGATCGGCGCGCTGCGTCAGTGCGCGTTCGGCGTCGTGCATCGTTCGGCGCCCGCGACCTGGCGTTTCCAGCTGCGCAATGGCAAGCCACTGGCCGTGCGGGCCACGCGCAGCGGCGAGTGGTTGCGCCTGACTACGGCCGCTCGGCCCGAGCGCGCACCGGACCTGCCGTGGCGATTGCTCGCGCTCAATGCCCAGCTTCCGTCCAGCGCCAAAGCCACATTCGAGTGGCGCAACCGTTCCACGTATGTCTGTGTCGATGTCTGTCTGGCCGCTGAGGACAGCAGCGCACACCGGCTGAACGCTGCCTGCAGCAGCCTCCTCGAAGCTGGAGCGAGCCTGGCCAGCATCGGGGAGGACCCACCGCTCCAGGCCCGCGACCGGCGCCTCGATGACGCTATTGCAGAACAGTGTTGCGACCTGTTGAACGATGGGCAGTGGTCCTGGACCGAACGCGCTGACGAGCACCTGCAGATCGCGCTTCCCACCCGGCGCGGCCCCGCGCAGGCGGCCATCACGCAGAGTGCTGACGCTGTGTGCTGTCATGTGCAGCTGGTCGATACCTCGCCCACGAGTGAGATCTGCCGCCAGGCCACGAGCGCATTTCTGCTGGCGGCTACCGGATCACTGCGGCTCGTGCGTGCTGTGCGCGCACGGAAGCGCGAGCGCGAGACGGTTGGCATCGAGGTTATGCTCGCCCCGCGTTTCACCACAGATGATCTGAACACGGCCTTGCTGGGTCTGGCCACCGCGTCCGACCTGCTGGGCCCCGAAGCGGCTGCGCTACGCAATGATGCGCTGGCCTCCGAGTATCTGGCCGCGCGCGCACTCGAGCGCGTGCGCAAAGCGCGCCCGCTCGCATTCACGACGATGGAAGTCCCTGAACCCATACTCCAGGAAGGGTGACATGCAATTCACAGAAGAAGGTGGCATCGGGTTGCTGGAAGTCAGCGATGTCTCCGGCCAGAAGACGGCCACGATCAGCGATCTACCGGCTGATGCCTCGATTGGCGAGCTGGTCGACCAGCTGCTGCACGAGCTGCAGCTCACGCGCAACGATACGAGCGGGCGTCCATTGACATACCAAGCGCGTCTGGACCGGGAAGGCCGGCACTTGCTGGCGTCCGAGCGCGTGGGCGAAGCATTGAAGTCCGGCGATCGGCTGGTATTGCAGCCCAACATCGATGCGGGCGGGCGTTCCAGCTGATGATCAGCGAGCGCTGGCGCTACGCGGTCCAGGTGTTGGGCGAGGACCACTCGCCGCTGCGCCAGATTCCGGTCACCATGGACTGGGATCCGCTGCGCGAGTGGATTCGCTTGATGGCATTGCGCCAGGGATCAACGCCCGCGCGTGCGCTTCTGCTCGATTGCTCCATCGACCCGATCTGGGACCACAATCTGGGCGACCCCTTTGTTGGTGGCTTGCGTGCCTGCGCGCTGGCAGTGGAAGGCGCGCACACGCTGGCCGCAGAGTTCGGTACGTCATTCTTCAGCGCAGCAGCCAAGGCGGCCGTGAACCAGCTGGTCGATGAGGGCGTGCTTCAGGCGGGCACGGGAGTGCGCTGTTTGCCGGTCGCGTACGCGCGCCCGCAGGACAGTGACGAACCACTGCAAAATGGTCGCTTCACAACACAAGCGGGCGCGCCCACGCTGCACATCCGGAGTGGCTCGCTGAGCCACTGCCTGGCGCGTTCGGCATCGGCAGCGAACGCGCACGTTGGTCTGGATGACATTCCGGTATTTCTGCCGCAGGCAGTGCTGCACGAAGCGCGCGAGCTGGCCAGCGCCGAGTCAGCACGGGAGACGGGTGGCCTGCTCATCGGGCACCTGTGCCGCGATGTTGCCGGCGGTGACCTCTTCATCGAGGCAACCGCGCAGTTGCCCGCACGCAATGTGGACGCTTCGTTGCACCGCCTCACGTTCACCAGTGATACCTGGACCGAGTTCCGATCCGCGCTGGCACTGCGCGGCCAGGGTGAAATCATGATCGGCTGGTGGCACTCGCACCCGGTGCGCGAATGGTGCAAGAAATGTTCGGAAGAGAGTCAGCGCGCGTGCGCGTTGCGCGGCGACTTTCTCAGTGAAGACGATCGGCTGCTACACCGCACCGTATTTCCCCGCGCCTACAGCCTGGCGCTCGTAGTAAACGTGGTCGGTTACGAAGAGCCCACGTTCTCGCTGTTCGGCTGGCGCCAGGGTTTGCTCGAATTGCGCGGGCATCACGTTCTCCATGCGGCCGGCGCTGCTGCCGTGCCTGCATAACGGGAAGGGAACTTCGTCGTGGCCAATTCCAAAGAGACGCCTGATCCCATGCGGCTGATGCAGCAGTTGCGGATGGTCGGACCGGATGCGCCTGACCACGCAGTCAAGCTGGATCTCATGCAGATGTTTCGGGCCCGCACGCCCGAGAGTACCTGCCTGCTGGACGAAGCCGTGCTGACCGAGTTTGGCATGCTGCGCGAAGGCCTGGAAAAAGCACAGGCCCACCAGAAAGAACTGCGAAAAATCCTGGCCGATCTGACTGCACCGCCCTGGCAGGTTGGCATCTTCCTGGGTTGTAGTGCCGTGGGCACGCGTGCTTCGGCGGCGGTGGTGGCGGTAGGCGATGTGCGACGAGTCGTGAACTTCGCGCCGGAAATGGATCCGAGTACGCTGGCCGTGGGCGATGCGGTGCTGCTGGGTCGCGAGCACAACCTGGTGGTCGCCAAATCGCCGTACCCGATTCTCTCATCCGGCGAGACGGCCATTTTCGATCGCTTCACGAGCGCTGGCCACATGATCATTCGCGCGCGTGATGAGGAGCTGGTCGTGCAGGCCGCGGATGTACTGCGCGCCTCGCCCTTGCAGGCGGGCGATCTGATCCGCTGGGACCGCAATCTGTGGCTGGCGTTCGACCGGCTAGAACGCTCCCAGGGACGACATCTCTTTCTGGACGATACACCGGCCGAAACCTTTGCCGATGTGGGCGGCCTGGACCGCCAAATCGGCGAGCTGCAGCGCACGATACGTCTGCACTACGCGCACGCAGCGACCGTCCGCAAATACAAGTTGCACCGTCGCGCGGCGGTGCTGCTGACCGGGCCGCCCGGCACGGGTAAGACGCTGATTGCGCGCGCGCTCGCCAACTGGATGGCCGAACTGTCGCCTTCCGGCCGCTCACGCTTTATGAATGTGAAGCCGGGCAGCCTGCACAGCATGTGGTACGCACAGTCCGAGGCCAATTACCGCGAGGCGTTCCGTGTGGCGCGCGAGGCTGGCCAGCAGGCGCCAGACGTGCCCGTGGTCATGTTCTTTGATGAAGTGGATGCCATTGGTGGCGCGCGCGGCGAGTCCATGCGCGTCGACGATCGCGTGCTCACGGCGTTCCTCACCGAGCTCGATGGACTGGAAGCGCGCGGTAATGTGCTGGTGGTGTGCGCCACCAATCGGCGTGATGCGCTCGATCCCGCGCTGCTGCGCGCAGGCGGCCGCCTGGGTGACATCGTGCTCGAGATTCCGCGCCCCAACCGGCGCGCGGCGCGCGAGATCTTCCAACGTCATCTGACGGACTCCACCCCCATCGCGCACAGCTCCAATCGCGATGCGCTGATCGATGGCGCGGTAGCGCGCCTGTACGCGCCCAATGGGCACGGCGAGCTGGCCACGCTCACGCTGCGCGATGGCAAGCGCTGGCCGGTGCGCGCTGCGGATCTGGTGAGCGGCGCGGTCATCGCGAACATCACGCGCCGCGCCATCGAGCAGGCCTGTCTGCGCGAGGTCGAGCTGCGCGATCCGGGACTGCGCCTCGGCGATCTGCTGCAAGCCATTGATACCGAGCTGGACAGCGCCGGGCGTGCGCTCACTCCGGCAAACTGCCGGCGCCATCTGGAGACTCTGCCCCAGGACGTGGATGTGGTGCGCGTCGAACGTACGCGCGCGCCCAGCCGCCAGACCTATCGGTATTTGAGCGTCGCGTGAATCGATCTCTTTGTGTACCCAAGTTGTGCGGCGCCGACGTCGAACTCGGCAACTTCATCCTCGGGCCGTCTACGCATGGTGATTCCGGAGCCGAGGCAGCGCGCGCGCTGCTTAGCGAAGTTGCACGACTGGCCGGTGTGCCGCTGATGGTGCGCTCGAGTGGCACGGAATCCACGTACGATCCGCAGGACTGGGCACGCTGCTTTTTGCCCGGCAATGGCGGATGCGCCTATATCGATCTCGACCACCTGGAAATCTGTCTGCCGGAAGTGGTGAGCGCGTGGGATCACGTTGCCGCCTGGCACGCGCTGCTGCGCATCGCGCATCAAGCCCAACGCGCGGCCAATCAGGACCGCCCGCCCGAGCGCCGCATTCAAGTCCTGGTCAACAACAGCGACGGTCGCGGTCACTCGTATGGCAGTCATCTCAATCTGCTGGTCTCGCGCAGTGCCTGGGACAACATCGTGAATCGTAAGCCGCACTACCTGGCTTTTCTGGCCAGCTTTCAGTCATCCAGCCTGATACTGACGGGGCAGGGGAAGGTGGGCAGCGAAAACGATGCGCCCGGCGTGAATTACCAGATCTCGCAGCGCGCAGACTTCGTGGAAACGCTGACCGGGACGCAGACCACGGTATTCCGTCCGCTGGTCAATACACGTGATGAGGCGCTTTGCGGCCGGTATGGTCATCAGCAGACGGACCTGGCCCGATTGCACGTGATCTTTCATGACAGCACGCTCTGCCATGTGGCCAGCCTGCTCAAAGTGGGAACCATGCAGATCGTACTGGCCATGATCGAGGCGGGTCAGGTGGACAGCACACTGGCCCTGGAAGATCCGCTGAGCGCGGTCTGGCAATGGAGCCATGACCCTTCGTTGCGGACGCGGGCACCACGGGTATGCGGCGGTGCACTGACGGCCGTTGAGCTGCAACGCAGGTTCCTCGATGCGGCCGCCCGGTTCGTCGCCAGCGGCGCCACGGATGGCATCGTGCCGCGTGCACAGGAGATTGTCGAGCTCTGGGAGGACACGCTGAACCGGCTGGCCACGCGCGACTGGGCGGTGCTGGCTGGTCGGCTCGATTGGGTGCTCAAGCTCTCGCTCATCGAACGCGTGCTGCGCCAACGGCCGGAGCTGCACTGGGACTCGCCCGAGATCAAACATCTCGACCACATGTACGCGAGCCTCGATCCGGAAGATGGTCTGTTCTGGAGCCTGGAGCGGCACGGCCTGATCGAACGCGTCGTGTCAGAAGAAGAGATCGCGCGATTCACGCGCGAGCCTCCCGCCGACACGCGCGCCTGGGGCCGTGCCATGCTGCAGCGCCGCGCAGGTGACAACGCCGTCAAGGTGGACTGGGACGTCATGCGCGTGCGCGTGCCTGATTCGCTATTCGGCAGCACAACCTGGCGAGTCGACCTGGGCGATCCTTTTGCCTGGAACCGGAACTCGTTCGAATCGGTGGCCAGCACCGCGCACACACTGCAAGAGCTGCTGCGCGGACTGGGAGCGGAGTGCGAAGCCTGGCCAGGGACGTGGCAGCATACGCAGGACAGCCGGTCCGTTGGCTGGGCGTACGGTCCATCACGCGGCGCGAGTCTGGCCAGGAGCGACCCAAGCGAATGGCAGCCGCACGATCAACGGGGAGACGGAGGTAACGATGGAAGCTCGTGAACGGCACAACATGCCCGAAAGCCACGGGTCTGGCGGGACCGACCCTGCAGCGAATGACGCGCTGGACCGTTTGCGTTCGGCGGGCGAACGGTTCCTGTCGGCCGGCGATGAAGCCATTCGCAAGGCTCTGTCCGGCGACAGCGAAGCGTTTCTTCGCGCCAATCGCCAACGAGGAGGCCAATGACGCGAAGGCGCACACTCATGGGTGTCGAGACCGAGTACGCCGTGAGTGGGGTTGCGCGCAAAGGTGATCTGGAACCGGCCAATCTGTTCACCGATCTGATCGCCGATGTGAAGCAACGACACGCGCACGTGGCCGACTCGTACAATGGACTCTATCTCGGCAATGGGGCCAGGTTCTATCTGGATTGCGCGTCACATCCGGAATACGCAACGCCGGAGTGTCCAGCGCCCCGCGAGGTGCTGGCCCACATACGCGCGGGAGAGCGTATCGTAGCCACCGCCGCCAGTGCCGCCCACGCGCGCCATCGTGACCTCACCGAGGTCAACGTGTTTCGTTCCAACGTCGACTATCGCAACGGGACCACCTGGGGCTGCCACGAATCGTATCTGCACCGCACCGATCCAACCACGCTGCCGCCCATGCTCATCCCGCACCTGGTCTCGCGCCTGATTTTCACGGGCGCGGGCGGCTTCAATCCACGCTCGCCCGGTCTCGAGTTCACGCTCTCTCCGCGGGCCTGGATGCTGGAGTGCGCGATCTCCGGCAATTCGACCAGCACGCGCGGCATCTTTCACACGAAGAACGAGACCTTGAGCTCGGACGGTTATCACCGCCTGCATCTGCTCTGCGGAGAGAGTCTCTGCTCGGACCTGTCCATCCTGCTCAAGCTGGGCACCACCGCGCTCATCGTGGCGTGCATCGATGCCGGCTGGCGTGTGGGTGAAGGCCTGGAGCTCAAAGATCCGGTTGCGGCCATGCGCGCGTTTGCCGCCGATCCCGGTTGCCGCGTTCGTGTACCTCTGCTTTCGGGCCAGCTCATCAGTGCCATCACGCTGCAGCACCAATACCTGCAGCGCGTGGAAGAATGCCGCGCGCAGAACCTGCTCCCCGAATGGGCCGACGAAATCTGCCAGATGTGGGCGGCTACGCTCGATGCGCTCGAGCACAATCCGCGCTGGGCCGAGCGCCGGCTCGATTGGTCCATCAAACGTTGCCTGTATGAGCACTGGGCGGGTGGACCGGTCGAGTGGACCGCGCTGTCCAGGTGGTCGCGCATCTGGGTCCGCATCAATGCCCGATTTGAGCGGGCACTGAAAGGACTCCCCGCGCCGATTACCCGTCCTGCCCTGGACACGCTGCTGGGCGAGGAGAGTCCCGTGCCGCAGGATGTTGCTTTCCTCACGCGCTTTCTGAGCACCATCGGTCGCGACTGGAACGGGGTCCGGCAGTTCCTGCAACGGCGGCAGGAGATGTTCGAGATCGACCTGCGCTTCGGTCAACTGGGCGAGCGCGGCATCCATACACAACTATTAGCCCAGGGTGGCTTGCGGCCAGCGCTGGTTGATGATGCGGAAATCGAGCGCGCACTGACGCAGCCGCCCTCATCCGGTCGAGCCAGCGTGCGGGGTGCGCTGGTCACGCAAGCGCATGCCTCGGGCAACGGAGCGGCCTACGCGTGTGACTGGACGCGCATCCTGAATCGAATGGACAATCGCTGGGTCGATCTTCGTGATCCGTTCGATCCTGTGGTTCAGTGGCAGCCCGCCGACCACGCGTCGGTGCGCCAGGCCGTGCGGCACACGCTTGATATCTTCTTCTGAGCGCGAATGGGAGTCACGTTTCACGGTCTGCTGGAACTGCGGGACTTCAAAGTCGGAACATCAACTGCGGAACTTGAACCCCGGTACTTCGACTTCGGTACTGACGGGGGCGCCACCCGAAGTTCCGCAGTTTGAGTTCCGCAGTCGAAGTTCCGCAGTTGAAGTTCCGAAGTGCCCCGCAGTTCAAGTTCCGAAGTTGATTCCGCAGTTACCTTCCGTTCCACCTTCTGCTCGCCCCCTTCATGAGGGAGTCCCTCCCGTTTCATCGCTTACCTCCAAAAGGACAGCAGTCTCGAAGCCCAACTAACGGAGGAAACGATGAGAACGTATCTGTATACCACCAGTATGGCCCATGGCAGGAGCCTGGCCACGATTCTGGCTGCGGGTCTGCTGATCGGCACCGCTGCCTGCAGCGATGACCCCACTGAGGTAGTCCGCGACGAGCCGCCGCCGCCCAACGATCTGCCGGCCAGCAATTTGAGCCGGGCCGACCTGCGTGCAGAGGGTAGGGTCACGCAGAACTCCGATGGCTTCACGGTGGCGGGCACATTGCACGTCAGTCGCGGTGCACAACAGACCACGTTTGCCAATGCCGATGTGCGCGTGCGCTTCGATGCGGCCAACCGCGTGACCAGCATGAGCGGCAAAGTGCAAATCCCCTCGCCGCACGAACGCGTCACGTTTGCCGACCCAGTACGCGCGGACGTTGGCCTTTTCAAGGGCAAATTTCTGAACGAACAACGCGATCTGGGCATCAAGCTCAAGGACGATACGGACTACTTCGTGTACGATGTAGCCACTTCGTTCGAAATGCGTGTGGCCACGGGCGAAACCGGCGCGCAGGCCACCCGGCCACTGGCCGTGAGAGTGCCCATTGGTGGCCGCATCCTGATGGTCGTCGACTACACGGATCCCATGTACTACGTGTACGGCGCCAATGATCTGTTGGGCGCCGCCGGCATCGGCTGGTCGCACAACGGGCGTATCCCCTTCACGCCCAAGTACCCGGTGCAAGGACTCGGCACGTTCGATGGCAAGAACACACGCACGGGCACGTTCCCCGTGTTCAAGATCCTGTCCGTGACCGGCCAGATGGTGGACAACGAGTACACCGAGGTGCACCTCTCGCTGCAGGATCCGTTCAGCTCCAACCTGCGCAAGGGCTATCAAGCCGGTTACAACGGTGACATGGCTCTGGATCTGTTCCTGAAGGACATCGTGGGCCTGGAGATCCCGATTGCCGGCGGCAGCGGTGGTGTGTGGGCCGAGGCCAGCATGCAGAACATCTTCCGGGGCCATGCCTACGCGTCGGGCAAGACTTCGCGCGATGCGTCCTGGTGGCCGGCCTTCATTCCGGCGCGGCCCATCATTGGACTCGACGTGCAAGCCATGTTGAAGAGCAACGGTGACTTCAAGGTTGGCCTGGCGGGTGAATACGGCTGGCAGCTGCCTACGGGTACGCACGCGATGCGCGGCAGCTTCGAGTTGACACCCAACGCCATGACTCTGACGGGCGCCATTCAGGATGGCGCGGTCGCGCTCAGCATCACGGGCAAGGTCACGAAGGCTGCGACCACCGTGTTCGTGGTGCCACCCAGGCAACTGCTGGATGCGGTCAGCACGCAAGTCAACAGCGAGCTAGGCCCGAGAATCGCCAACGCGCAGCGTGCCTATGACAACCTGAAAAAGGCCACTTCCGACTACCAGATCGAGCTGAGCCTGCGCGGACTGCGCACGGCGATTCCCGCCGTGGTCGATGTGGCCAAGCAAGCGCTGACCAACGGAATCAACAGCGAGCTATCCAAACACTCGGGCACGGTCTATTACGGCACACTCAGCAGCACACTGTGGAATGAAGCTGCCCCCTACTACCGGGCGCTGGACAATCTGAAAGCGGCCGCGCTCGATATGCGCGACAACGCGCAAACGCGCCAGGCCATCGAAGCCACTCTGCGTGCCGTGGCCGCCAACAAGATTTTCCGCGCCACGTTCACGTACAAGGTGCTGGGTGTCACCGTGGCCAGCGTGTACGTAGAGAAGCGCATCATGTCCGACGCGCAGGCCGCGCAGATCCTGAATGCGGCCAACAACGTGAGGTACATCAAGGAAACGTCCGACATCAAGATCCGCATGCAACAGATCTACGATCAGATTCCCGATCGGCAGATCTTCGAGCAGGTGCGGGATGATGTGCAGAACGGTGTGATCAAGATGGCGGCCATCAGCGAGCTGGGCATGGTGTACGCGCACGCACCGAAGACCATAGCCGTGTACGCGGTCATTGGTGGCACGCGGCATGAGCTGGGCAGCATCAACGCCTTCAGTGTGGCTGCGCTGGCGGCAGCGTTGCCCGGTGTGATGATCGAAGCGCTGAAAACCAACTAGAGTTGTCAAGAGAACGTTACTAATCCTGATCCTCACTTTGATCATGTATCCTCAGCACTTTCCTCCTCCTCCGTCAAACGAAGGAGGAGGAAAGTGCTGAGGATGAGTCCCTTCGGGATTGTCAGAGTTTCCGTGCCCGTAGTGGTGATCAAGCTGACCACGGCCGCGAGGCTGTAGGCCCCACGGCCAGGTCACTTTCCGCAATATGCGGGCGGAGTAAGGGAGACGTTGCGGCCTGTCGTCTCAGGTTAACGGCCCGCAGAGGCCTCAGAGACCATTCCCAAGCGGGCGCGCAGTAACGCACTCGGCAGCCGCGGCAAAGCCCGCGCCTGCTGACTTTTCCGCGCGCACACAGGTGTAGCATTATCGCGCGCAGCCACACCTTCATCTATCGTTCGACGGCGGATGGACTCACCAAGCTGGTCGATTGTAACCCAGGTTTCTTGACTCGGTTGTCACCCAGGTCCTTTACCGCTCACCAGGCTCGGGCGCAACCAGGACCTCGTAGTGGTCTACATTGGTCTGAGGATTCACTAGACACTCTCGATCGTACGGAAAGTACTGCGCGTTCTCGATCTCGGTCCCTGCGTAGCGCATGATTGCTTCGCGAGAATCCCAAAACGAAACGAGGAGAAACTGAACGTGTTCGCCTTGGGTGCGACGCATCAGGCAGACTCCCCTGTTGCCAGGTGTTTTCTGGTAGTCACGCACCCCGCGCTCCGAGTCCGCCAGGTATTTGGCGTATCCATCCGCCTTTTCAAGCGGCACCACCCCATGCCAGACGCGAGCAATCATCTTCTCTCCTTGACCAGCGAGTTGTGCACCATCGTCACAGTGCGGCCTAACGAACCAAAGTCAAGCTGCGCGCCGTGCCAGCGTCATGGATCGAGAGCACTAGCGCGGACGCCGCAACACGTGGCCAGAACGGGCTCTGGTTTGTCCGTGCTCAAAGGCCACGGTTCCGTTCACCCAAACCGTGACGATACCGGCGGACAGCGCGTGTTGGCTCGGCGGGCGTTGCACGGTCCAGCACAAATGAAGGATCAAGCAGCACGAGATCGGCGTAGGCGCCCGCGACGATGCGGCCTCGCTCAGGCAGGCCCGCCTGGCGGCCGATATTGATGATTTCATCGAGCGCGGCCCAGAATGCGCGATCCTCACTTCAGATGTGCGAGATGTAGCGGCCGCGCGCCGCGGCCGTCACGTTGGCCAGCTCGATGACTTCCGCGGGAGCCGAGTAGATGCCCGGATCGTACTCGAGCCCCGATGAAAGGCCGAGCGCACCGGCCGACAACTCCTGCTGCAGCCGCTCTTTCATGCGCAGGATCTCGGCCGCGGTCGCGTGCCGCTTGTAATCATCGCCCAGCACGCGACTGCGGATGGTTCCGTGTCCCACGTAGGAGGCAACATTGAGCGGCAAGCCGCGCTGCTCGAGTGCGGCGAAGAATTGGCTCAGTGGAAATGGCGATCCGCCGTCCTGACCGACCACCACTGTGGTAATACCCTGGCTGAGCGCGCCCGACGCATCGGATCCGCGCCGCAGTGCGCGGTCGGCGTGACTGTGTGTATCGATGAATCCCGGTGCCAGCGTGAGGCCGCCTCCATCCACCACGCGTTCACCCACCCGTGCTGGCAAGCGCGCAGGCTCGTCCACGCGCTCGATGCGCTCCCCCACAATGTGTACTACCGCCGGCCGCGCGGGCGCCCCCGTACCATCCAGCAGACTGACATTCGTGATGATGAACGAATTGAGGGGAGCCGGTGCCGAAGCGTGCTGACAGCCTGCGGCCAGCAGGATCACCATGGCGAAGGTCGCACGTAGCATCGATGCTGCTCCAGCAAAGCAGGGTGACGGCGGGTGTACATCCGTTACGTTAACGCTCTCGCTCACGTTCTCGTTCACGGCTTTTCCCGACCACGGCCGTGAACGTTAACGAGAGCGTTAACGTGAACGTAACGGATCATACCTGTGGTCGCGTGATATTCAGGTGCGCGCATGCTGAATTCCCGCCTAATCCTAATCCTCGACCCTAATCTTAATCCTGAGCCCTTTCCTCCTCCTGTCGAGGAGCAGGAAAGGGCTAGGATTAAGATTAGGGTCAGGATTAGGGGGGAGTAACAACGTCAGCTGACGGGCCTGACCATGTATTCCTTGGGTGGCTCCGCACCCAGCAGGTGTTTCACGAAATAATCCCAGCGCCGGCGCATCATGTAGTTGGAGTCCGCGCCATAGCC
>JBOHRF010000016.1:0-41473 GCA_050732575.1 Longimicrobiales bacterium | reverse complement strand
GCTGGCGGCCGGCTTGGCTCGTCTCCAACCTGATTGCCTTCGGCATGAGCCCATGCACGATGATTTCCGGGCCGGCGATATTCGCCACAGTCAGGCCGACATTTCGCGCATTCAGACGGAACTGGGCTACGAACCAGCCCCCGATCTTGCCGGCGCGTTGGAAAGAACCGTGTCCTGGTACTTGAGTCGGCTCCGCCCGGCGCAGGCGGTAGCGCAGCGGGTCCTGTTGTGATGAAACCTGAGTGGCCGTTCGGCAGCGCCCATTCAGAAGCGGGCGAGTCGTCCTGGCACGTGCGTCTAACCACTTCCTTCACAGTGCCTTACGTTACCTAGCCCACCTCTTGCAGGCACCGGTCCCAGGCCGACAAGAGGGCGTCGGCGGTGAGGAGGACCCGATGGGAGTTTACGATGCGCCGAGCGCGGAACACGATCCGCGTGATGACCTTCTGACATTGAAGGCACGCATCGATGTCATGACGCACTCCATGCGCGGCTTTGCCGAAGAAGTCGTGCGCGTTGCCGAGCTCACCTTGCGCAATCGCACCATCGAGCTAACCCGCGCGAAGGCGGAAATCGCGACCCTTCACCGGGAGCTGAAGCGGCGCACCTACGAGTTGGAGCGTGCACAAACGGCGCGCGGTCGCTTTTACGATGCGATGAGCCATGAGTTGCGCACGCCCATCACGGCCATTTTGGGTTTCAGCTCATTGCTCAACGATTCGGTGTACGGTCCGCTCAACGAGCCGCAGGCCAGGGCCGTGAATCGAACTCGAACGGCGGCCGAGCACCTGCTCGAACTGGTCAATGACCTGCTGGACATCTCAAAGATCGAGGCCGGCAAGATCGAACTCAGATTGGAGCCGCTCGCTTTCCCTAATCTCCTGGAAGAGCTGTCCGCCACCGTCCGTGCACTCGCCGCGGCCCAGGGTTCGGCCCTGACCACCGAGCACCTGGGTGGCCCAATCCTGATTGTGTCCGATGCTCGGCGTGTACGTCAGATTCTACTCAATCTGGTTTCCAATGCGATTCGATTTGGCCAGGGCCAGCCCATCCAGATTCTCTCCACTGCCTGGGCCGAACACGGCATCGAGATCCGGGTGATCGACCACGGCGTGGGTATCCTGCCCATCGACCTGGAAAAGATCTTTGACGAATTCGCGCAGTTCTCGCCCGGTCATCCGGCGGATCCGGGCCTGGGCCTGCCCATCTCGCGGCGACTTGCCACGCAGCTGAATGGATCTCTGAGCGTATCTTCCGTGCCCGGGCAGGGCACTACATTCCGCTTGCGCCTTCCGCGCATGCCCGATCTGGTGGACGGTGTCGGCCCGGCACTGAGCCACGCGGAATCCGCGGCCTAGCGCGCCCTCACGTTTCTCCAAATCAGCGTGTCTTTCCCGCAGTATAGCCCGCCACCAGGGGTGGCGCGCTCGCGGCCTGAGTGCGTATCCTGAACTTCTGCAAGAAAGCGCGCCGGTGCTGCTCAACGGCGCTTGGAACTCGTCCCCGTTCAACGAGAGGTAGTCATGGTCGAGCGAATGCCGGTCGCATTGCGCAGACATGCGCAGCCGCTGCTGGTTCTGACTGCGTGGGCGCTGCTGGCCGGGCCGGCTGCAGCCCAGCGGGTCACGACGCCGGAGGAGCACTTTGGACACCGGATCGGCGCGGATTATGTGCTCCCGAATTACACACAGTTCGTGGCATACATGCAGAAGCTGGATCGCGATTCGGAGCGCATGATCGTTCAGGAGATCGGCCAGACTGCGGAGGGCCGGTCCCAGCTCATGGCCATCATCACTACGCCGGAGAATCAACGGAATCTGGCGCGTTACAAGGACATCGCGACGCGGCTTGCCAGAGCGGAAGGACTGACCGACGAACAGGCCCGACAGCTGGCCGCGGAAGGCAAAGCGGTGGTCTGGATCGATGGCGGCTTGCACGCAACCGAGGTTCTGGGCGCGCAGCAGCTGACCGAAACGGTCTATCAGTTGCTGAGCCGCAATGATCCCGAGACATTGCGCATTCTGAACGACGTGATTGTCCTGGCCACCCATGCAAATCCGGATGGCATGGAGCTGGTCTCCAACTGGTACATGCGCAATCCCAATCCGCAGCAGCGTTCGACGGGCGGCATCCCGCGTCTCTACCAGAAGTACATCGGCCACGATAACAACCGCGATTTCTACCTGGCCGCGCAGCCCGAGTCAGAGAACATCAACCGGATTCTGTATCACGAGTGGTTCCCGCAGATCGTGTACAATCACCATCAGACCGGACCGCAGGGCACAGTATTGTTCGCGCCGCCATTCCGGGACCCGTTCAACTACAACTACGATCCCATGATCCCGGCCGGCATCGACCTGGTGGGCGCGGCCATGCACACGCGCTTCCTGGCTGAAAACAAGCCGGGTGCCACCACACGGCGCGGCGCGAACTACTCGACCTGGTGGAACGGTGGTCTGCGAACCATGGTTTACTTCCACAACATGATCGGTTTGCTCACCGAGACGATCGGCAATCCGACGCCCATTGAAATCCCGTTCCTGCCCAATCGGCAATTGCCGAGCTCGGACCTGTTCGCACCCATTGCACCTCAGCGTTGGCCGTTCCGCAACTCGATCGACTACTCGATCACGGCCAACTACGCCGTTCTCGACGTGGCGTCGCGGCATCGAGAACAGTTCCTGTACAATATCTATCAGATGGGCCGCAATTCGATCGAACGCGGAAACCGCGATCACTGGACGCCCTCACCCAAGCGCATCGACGCCATTGCCGCTGCCACGGGTGGCGGCCGCGGCCGCGGTGGTGCCGGTAGTGGCGAAGACCCCGTCATGGTGGCAGGTGGTGGAGTGGGTGGTGGCCGTGGTGGTGGTGGAGCAGCCAGCGCACGCGCCTGGGAAATGTTTCGTGATCCGGCCGCGCGCGATCCACGCGGGTTCATTTTGCCTGCTGACCAGCCGGATTTCCCGACGGCCACGAAGTTCGTAAACGCACTGATCAAAGGTGGCGTCACCATTCACCGCGCCACGCAAGGTTTCCAGGTTGCAGGAAAGACCTATCCGGCGGGTTCTTACGTGGTGAAGGCGGCGCAAGCATTCCGGCCGCACGTCATGGACATGTTCGAACCGCAGGATCATCCCAACGATTTCCGCTTCCCGGGTGGTCCACCCATTCCGCCGTATGACAACGCCGGCTATACGTTGGCTTTCCAGATGGGCGTCCAATTCGATCGCATCCTGGAAGGCTTCGATGGACCGTTCGAGAAGATCACAGGCTTCGCCCGACCGCTGCCGGGCCGGGTCGCGCAGAGTGGCAACGGCTTCTACCTGAGCCACCGGACGAATGATGCGTTCATTGCCATCAATCGTCTGCTCAAGAGCGGCGAGGAGGTGTTGTGGGTGCGCGGACCACAGACCATCGGCGGCAAGACCTACGAAGCCGGCACGTTCTTCATCCCGCGCAAAGGCACCACCACGGCCAAGCTGCAGCAGTACGCCACCCAGCTGGGCATCAACTTCGATGGTGGCGCGCGGCCGCGCGGTGAAACCATCCGGCTCAGACCCGTGCGCATCGGGTTGCTCGATCGCTACGGCGGGTCCATGCCGTCAGGCTGGACACGCTGGGTGCTCGAACAGTACGAGTTCCCGTTTGAAGTCGTGTATCCGCAAGGCATCGATGCAGGCAATCTGAACACCAAGTACGATGTACTGGTCTTCGTGGACGGCATGATCCCCTCAGTGCGCCCCGACGGTGAGGGTGGTGGTCGTGGCGGTGGCGGAGGTGGTGGCGGCAATGTTCCCGAAGAGTTCCGCGCCATGCAAGGCAACATCACGGCCGACAAATCGATTCCCGCCATCAAGGCGTTTCTAGAGGCGGGCGGCGCGGTGATGGCCATCGGCACATCGACCAACCTGGTGCAGCATCTCGGCCTGCCCATCAGCGATGCACTGGTCGAGCAGCGCAACGGCGAGGAGCGGCCCCTGCCCAACGACAAGTTCTTTGTGCCCGGCTCGGTGCTGAAGACGCGCGTCGACAACACGCAGCCGCTGGCCCACGGCATGGCTGAGTACACGGACTTCTTCTTCGACAACAGCCCATCGTTCAAACTGGGTTCGGATGCCGCGGCCAAAGGTGTGCGCCGAGTGGCCTGGTTTGACACAAAAGAACCGCTGCGTAGCGGCTGGGCCTGGGGTCAACAATACCTGGAGAACACGGTGGCCGTGGCCGAAGCCGATGTGGGTCGTGGCAAGTTGTTCGTGTTCGGTCCGGAAATCCTGTTCCGTGCTCAGCCGCACGGCACGTTCAAGTTGCTGTTCAACGGCATTTACTACGGCAGCGCAACGGGCGCGCGGCCGGTAAGCGACCAGTGACGGTTGACGCGTGACGCGTCACGCATCACGCGTCGCCTGATAACCAGGGGAAAGAGCCATGCACAAACGAGCGTTGGTGAGCCTGGTCTGCGCGGGCGCGATGACGTTTGGCATCGCGGGTGTCGGTCGCGCCCAGACTTTTGCCAGCGGAGAACCGGTACTCCAGCAAATCTGGCAACAGGGCATGGTCAACTCGCAGGCGTACAAGTTTGCGCAGGCGCTGATCGATTCGGTGGGTCCGCGGCTTACCGGATCACCGGAGCATAAGGCGGGCAATGAATGGCTGGCCGCCGTCTATCGGAGTTTGGGCGTCGAGGTGCGCAATGAGCAGTACGGCACGTGGAAGGGCTGGCGGCGCGGCACCACGCACATCGATCTGTTGACACCGCGCGTACGCTCGCTCGAGGGATTGATGCTGGCCTGGAGCCCCGGCACCGGCGGACGCGCCGTCGAGGGCCCCGCCATCGTTCTCGTCGATGCCAGATCACCACAGGACTTCCAGCAGTGGCTCCCGCAGGTGCGCGACAAGTTCGTGTTGATTTCGGCGCCCGAACCGACGTGCCGGCCGGACACGAACTGGCAGCAGGGGACGACTCCCGCGAATTATGAAAAGATGCTGCGCGATCGAGCCGCCTCGGATTCGCTCTGGTCGCTGCGCGTGCAGAATACCGTAACGACGGCCAACCGGGAGCTGCCGCGCGTGCTCGAGCAGGCTGGTGCGCTGGGCATTATCAACTCGAACTGGGTTGGAGGCTGGGGCGTGAGCCGTGTGTTCAATGCACAGACGCGTCAGGTGCCCAGCGTTCAGTTGAGCTGCGAGGATTACGGCCTGGTGTACCGCCTCGCCGAGAACAACGATGCGCCGACGCTGCGCCTGACGGCGGAGTCACAGGACCTGGGCGAGGTCCCGGTGTTCAATACGATTGCCACGATGCGCGGGTCGCAGCTGCCCAACGAATACGTGATGATGTCTGCGCACTTCGATTCCTGGGATGCGTCGGGCGGAGCCACCGACAATGCAACGGGCACTACGGTCATGCTGGAGGCCATGCGCATCCTGAAGCAGGTGTATCCGAATCCGAAACGCACGATCCTGGTAGGACACTGGGGCGGGGAAGAGCAGGGGCTGAACGGCTCGCGCGCCTTTGCCGCGGATCACCCGGAAGTCGTGCAGGGGCTCCAAGCGCTCTTCAATCAGGACAACGGCACGGGGCGCGTGGCGAACATCTCGATGGGAGGTCTGGCCAAAGCGGGTGATTTCTTCATCCGGTGGCACGCACGCCTGCCGAAGGAAATCTCTCAGCAGGTCAACCTCAATATTCCAGGCCGGCCGGCCGGCGGCGGTAGCGATCACGCTTCGTTCATCTGCCACCCGTACGGGGCGCCTGCATTCGGTTTGAGCTCGGTAAACTTCGACTACTCTGCGTACACCTGGCACTCGAACCGCGACACGTTCGACAAGATTTCCTTCGAGGATCTGAAGCACAACGCGACGCTCACTGCCATGGTTGTCTACCTGGCCTCAGAGGAGCCGGAAAAGATTCCGCGCGATCGCATCGACCTGGCCGCTGCTGCCGCGGCTAATCCCGGGCGCGGTGGTGGCGGACGCGGCGGACGCGGCGGTGGTCCGCCCACCTGGCCCAACTGCTCGGAGCCACAGCGTAACTCCACGAACTATTTCCGTTGAGCGCGGCTGCTGACCGGCTTCTGCTGCAGTTTGCGCCACTCATCTATGTAGCCTGGTCGGACGGGATTCTGGCGGAGGACGAGCTGGCGCGCATTACCGCGCGGCTCGCCTCCATACCAGGTTCTGCCGACACCGTGCTTCCTCTCGTACAACACTGGCTGAATCCAGCGCGCCGACCTTCACCTGCTGAGCTAAAACAGCTGGTCACGATCATGAAGGGTGCCGCGCGCAACCGCCGTGTGGGCAAACAGCGCTGGTTTTCTCTGGCATCTCTGGGACAATTCCTGACCGGTTCCCGGGACCAGGATCAAGCCGGCACCTCGCCCGAGCTGGAAGCGTTGCGCACTATCGAAGATGCGTTGGGCGTGCGCGGATCCGCCGCCCTCAACGCGGTGCTCGGCGTGCAGCTCGAATCCGACTCAGTGCAAGTTGCACCCGAAGTGCTGCTCGAGTTCATGGCGGGTGATCGTCTGGCCGTGCGAAAGCAGATCATTGAACTCTTGAGCCGGCCGGAGTGCCAGCTCGATCCGGCAGCGCCCACGTCCGAGTATCGTCAGCGCGTGCTCGCCTGTTGTCAGTACCTGGCCGACCGCGGTATGGGGCTGCTGGCGTACCCACCGGAGTACGGCGGTGCCGGCAGCGTAGCGCAATCGATTGCAGCCTTCGAAACCATCGCGTTCCACGATTTGAGTCTGCTGGTCAAATATGGTGTTCAATTCGGACTCTTTGGTGGCAGCGTGTTACAACTGGGCACGCGGCAACATCACGAGCACTACCTGCGCGGCATTGGCACATTCGAGATTCCGGGCTGCTTTGCCATGAGCGAGACCGGGCACGGTTCCAATGTGCGCGACCTGGAGACCGTGGCCAGCTACGACGCGGGCAGTCGCGAATTCGTGCTGCAAACGCCCCATACCAGTGCGCGCAAAGACTACATAGGCAATGCGGCGCTGCATGGCCGCATGGCCAGTGTCTTTGCTCAGCTCGAGGTGGCCGGTGAGCAACATGGCGTGCACGTTTTTCTGGTACCTCTGCGGGACGCGGCCGGCCACACCCTGCCGGGCGTGACAATTGAGGATTGTGGATTGAAGGCCGGCCTCAATGGTGTCGACAATGGCCGCATCTCGTTTCAGCGGGTGCGCATTCCCCGGGAGAATCTGCTCAACCGCTTTGCCGATGTGAGTGAGGACGGCGAGTACAGCAGTCCAATCCCGAGTGCATCACGGCGCTTCTTCACCATGTTGGGCACGCTGGTAGCCGGGCGTATCAGCATTGCCTGCGCATCCTGCAGCGTGGCCAAACTGGCTCTGACCATTGCCGTTCGCTATGCAAAACAGCGCCGTCAGTTCGGACCGGAGGGCGGTGCCGAGGTGCCAATTCTGTCCTACCAGGCCATGCAACACGAGTTGTTGCCCCGCATCGCTACCACCTATGCACTGGACGCCACGCTCCATGGACTGGTGCAGCGATACACGGCGCTGGCCACGCAAGGCGATCAAACATCTGAGGAAGACGCGGCGGAGCAGCGGGAGATAGAAGTGCTGGCGGCATCACTAAAAGCCTATGCATCGTGGCATGGCCTGCACACCGTCCAGTCCGCACGTGAGGCGTGCGGCGGCGCCGGTTACATGTTCGAGAATCGTTTGAGCACGCTGCGCGAAGACGCGGACATTTTTACCACGTTCGAAGGCGCGAACGTGGTTCTGCAGCAGCTGGTGGCGAAAGGCCTGCTGAGTGACTACCGCGAGCAGTTCGGTGAGTTGAACGTGTGGACCGCCCTTCGATTCCTGACTGCACGTGCGTCCAGCGCCGTAGTCGAGCAGAATCCGATCGTCAAGCGCAAAACCGACCGCGAACATTTGCGCGACCCGGAGTTCCATCAGGCGGCGCTGCGTTTCCGGGAGCAGCGTCTGCTGGCGTCCGTGGCACGGCGGCTCAAAGCGCGTCTGGACGATGGCCTCGATTCGTTCGCGGCCATGAACGCCTGTCAGGAGCACCTGCTCAGCCTGGCCCACGCACACGCGGAACGTGTGATCATGGATGGCTTCCGTGATCGTTGCGCGCAGTGCAAATTGCGGCCACTACAGGAACTGTTGACGCGCCTGAGTGCGCTGTTCGCGCTGCACGTCATTGAGCGCGACCGTGCCTGGTTCCTGGAAAGCGACTACATGGAAGTGGGCAAGACCAAGTCGATTCGTCGAGAGGTACTCGACCTGTGTGAGGAACTTGCAGACCAAGCCGCAGTCCTGGTCTCGGGGTTCGGAATACCGGATGCAATAGTGCGCGCACCGATCGCATCCTGAAACGCAGCATGACCGTCACCCGTACCGACGGAGGTCGCGATGGACGTCTCGCTTGCGCAGCTGTGGCTACCGATCGTGTTGTCCGCCATCCTGGTTTTCTTCGCCTCTGCACTCATGTGGATGGCACTTCCGCATCACCGAACGGATTGGCCCAGTGCGCCGCAAGGGGATCGCTTGCAGGAGCTCATGAAAGGCGCGCGCCCTGGCCAGTACGTGTACCCGAAGATGATGGACCCATCCGAGCGCAAAGATGCGGAAGCTCAAAAACGGTACGCCGAGTCATCCGGATTCATCATCGTCAAAGAGCCCGGCATGAGCATGGGTAAGCCGATGGCGTTGAGCGTGCTGCACTACCTCATGATCAGCTTCTTTGTCGCCTATCTGGCCAGCGTCACGCTCTCGGCCAGTGCGCCGTACATGGACGTTTTCCGGGTTACGGGTACCACGGCCGTGCTCGGGTATACCGGCGGTTTGTTCGGCAAGTCGATCTGGTGGGGCAATAGCTGGAGCGCAACCATCAAGGAGGCCCTTGATGGTGCAGTCTACGGTCTCCTGACGGCCGGCGTTTTCGGCTGGCTCTGGCCCTGAGCCGGCGCGGAGCGACCGGGCAGTACCACGGCAATCCGATCCGCCAGGGAACGTGCCCATTCACGGGTGGGCGCATCCAGCTTCTCGCCGCGAGCCAAATTGCGCAGACTGTCTACATCGCCCCAGTCGAACAGATGACTTTCGGGGTGAAAGGTCGGATTGGTGAACTTGAGGAGACCGTAAACCAGGGTAACGACCAGCGCACCGATGCCCAAAGTCAGCGCGGCCATGGGTCCGCGCCCAAACTCGCCGGATAAGAGCCTCCAGATCAGGCCGGTCAGTCCCGATATCAGCATGACACCGAGCGCAATCCAAAAAACCGCTCTCGACCAAGGTTGGGAGGCCCGCGCAACCGAAATCGCAGATTCATCACCGCCTCAACGCCTCCTCCCTCGATAAACGCTTCCGTTACGGCAGGACCCTGGGCTTTTGCACCCCAATCGCCACCCAGTGGTACCGCTTCGACCTAACCCCCAACCGGATGGACCCGTACCTTCAAAACCGCGCGGACCGGATCGTTCCCGCGCCCCCTCCGACCTATCCTGGGGTGACCCAATCTCGCTACTCCAACGCCCGAAACGGCTTAGCCTCGGGCACGCCCGGACGGGCCCGGAATCGGCCTCCGGAAGCCCCGGAGGGCCGTCTCAGATGACTATGGCGGCCCGCCAGACTCGGGTTTACTGTGTTTCGAGCCGGGAAGGGGTGCCAGCCCCTGAGAATCCGCAGGATCCTGGTCCTCCCCGGCAGGCTCGACTGGGCGTGCAGCGCTCCTCCGAGTCCCATTTCTGCGAGCCTCACGCTCCTGGAGGGTCTATGGATGTGCGAGCAGTCGCAACCCGCGTTACCGAGCTGGAACAAGCGTTCCAGCACCTTTCCGACAGCGTGCCCGGCCTGGCCGTAGACGTGGTCGGCCACATGAGCCATGACCGCACCCTGGTTCACCCGGTCGCCGGCTTCCGCGTCAAACTTCAGCACGAGGGCGAGAACGCAGGCGTGTCCCTGTACGTTTCCGCCAGCTACGCAGAGTTGACCCGGTGGCCGGCGGACGGCGGGGCCCTGCGTGAACGTTTTAACGTAAGGTTATCCGAGGGTTTCGTTTGGGGCGATTCGAGCTTCGACCGCGCCACCGAGCTGGCGCAGCAGCTGCTCGGGTACATGCAATTCAATCTCGACACGGCAACCATGAGCTAACGGCCCATCGGGTCAGCGCTCCGGATCGGTTTCAATTACAAGCGTATCCACGGGGTCGGCGTCCGCATCGGGCGCCGGCCCCGTTTCGCTTTCCGCGTCGGCCTGGATCTGCGCAATCGCACCTTCTGAGATCCAACCGTGCTGCAGCGCATGGCGCGCGGCCGCCAGCGTATCGTCCGTGAGCACCATCGTGCTTCCCGCCGCCGCTACTTCCCGAATCAAGTTCTTGATGGTGACGGACCGCTCCGGCTTGGGCGAGACGTTGCGAATGTAGGCGGCCAGGATGCGGCTGGGATAACGAGCGATGATCTCCCGGTAAATTTCCGGGTCTTCCTGACCGCTATCGCCCATGAGGATGAAAGGCAGCTGCGGGTATGTATCCAACACGTGGGCAATGGCAGCCAGCTTGTGCGGGGCATTGCGGGCAGGATTCACTCCCAGCCCCCAATCGCGCAGGATCAGCGGACCTGCCGGTATGCCCCGGATGGCAAGGAACTCGTCCAGCAGATCGTACAGGTTCCAGGGACTGCTGGACACGTAAAAGATGGGGTTGGCCGCGGCGCCGGCGCGGCCCAGTTGTAACGCGCGATAAAACGCAGCAACACCCTGAAAAGGCAGACGAGTGTGCGCGTTCCCCAGTGCAATTGCGCGCACCATGCGCGGCACACTCTGCACATCGGTCCGGATCACGGTGTCATCCAGATCACTGACCACACCGAACGCAGCCTGCGGCGGAGGCAAGAGCGCCAATCCGGAGGCTCGATTGGGTGCATCCCTAGTGGCGGGCTCGATCAACTCGAATTCGATCGACTGCCATGGTTCGGCAGATGTGCCCTTGCGCACGTTGAGGGCGAGCCGGAAGAACCCGTCCGGGTCGGCGCTGACATCCATCGTTGTGCCCAGCGCTCGCACGCGCACACGAGCGCCCGGAATCTCATCGGATTCAATGCGTTTGTACGTGTTGAGCAGATTGCGCCACCACGCATCACCGGAGCGCGCGCGCGTCAGGCCCGGATCGCGCAGGACCCGACCACTCACATACACCACCTGATCATTGCCATAACCGCGGTAGGGTACGATCTGAGGGCGGTCGGTCCGTCCGATGCGTTTGTCCAGGTCGCGTTTCAGCGAGCCCAGTCCATGCCCTACCGTGCGAGCCAGGGAGGACAGATCTTCGAACATGTGCGTAGCGTAGAGCGCAGGCTCAAAGGCTGTCAACCACCGGCTGCGCGCGCTATGTTGCGAACCACATTATGTGCGGCCGATTCACGTTGACCTGCGATGCGCCTGCATTGCACGCCGAGTTTGGCATCGACCTGCCTGCGGATTATCGCCCCCGTTACAACATTGCACCTACCCAACCCGTACTGGCCGTAGTTTCCCGCCATACGGGCGAGTGGCGAACGGCAACGCTGAGCTGGGGACTGGTGCCGCACTGGGCTCGTGACCGGCGCGACGCGGCCAAGCGTATCAACGCGCGCGCGGAATCGCTGCTCGAAAAGCCCGTGTTTCGCGAGGCGTTTCAGCAGCGTCGCTGCCTGATCCCGGCCGATGGGTTCTACGAATGGCAGAAGGGCGGCAGCCACAGCCGACCGACGCTGATCCGACGCACGGACGGCCGGCCATTCGCGTTTGCCGGCCTGTGGTCACGTTGGTACGATGCCCAGGGCTCGCCTCTGTACACGTGCTCCATCGTGACCACAGAAGCCAGTCCGCTGCTGCAGGGCATACATGACCGCATGCCCGTGATTCTGGAGCCACGCGCCTACGCATCATGGCTGGCGCGTGAGACGGACGTGGACACGCTGCAGGGTCTGTTGGGGTCAGTGGCCGATGCCGCGCTCGAATGGTTCCCGGTCTCTACGCTCGTGAATTCGGCCGCCCACGATTCGCCCGCATGTGTACAGCCTCTTTGACGGGTCCTGACCGAGCGGGTGAAACGTCGCCATGAGTGACGCTCGCGGAGCATCGACAGAACGTCAGCACACGCTTCTGTACCGTGCGCAACACGGATTGCGCAACGTAGCGCTCGCGCTGCTGGTCCTGGCCTTCACATTGGACCTGGGCGGGCGCCTTACTGGGCGCGTCTGGCTGTGGATGGCAGGAGGCTACTGTAGTTCGGCAGGCATTGCGCTCGGGCTGGTGGCGTGGGCTCTGGCCTGGTTTCAACGCCGCCACGGCGGTCAGCTGCTCTGGCTGTTCGGCCTCATGCTGTTTGCACTCGCACGCTTCCTGCGCGGTTCGGCCGGCGTGCCGCCCGACTCGCCGCTCGTCGTTCTCAATGGCATGGGTTGTTTTCTGCTGGCCGCCAGTCTGTGGCGTGCGAAACAAAAGACCTGAACGACTAACCAGCATCGTTACGCTTTCGCGTTCGTTTTTGCTTTCGCTTTCGATCCGTTCCAAAACGGCCGAAAGCGAAAACGTGAAACGGATGTTGAGTGAACTAACTTTCTGCGGCGATGTCGCGCAGACGCTCGCCCGCCTGGCGGAGTGTTTCCACGCGCTTGCAAAACGCGAAACGAATCTGATTCCGGCCACCCGGAGGCTGGTAGAAACTCGAGCCAGGTACGGAGGCCACACCTGTGCCCGGTTCGGCGCGTACGCCGCCCCGGGCCAGCCAGCGCGCATAGTCATCATCGTCGCGCAAGCTCAACTCGGAGAAGTCGGCCATGATGTAGTAAGCGCCCTGGGGCGCCGTGCAGCGAAAGCCAGCCGCGATCAATCCCTGGTACATGACGTCGCGCCGTTCGCGGTATTCGCGCGTGAGCGTCTGGTAGTATTCGGCCCCCAGCTGCTCCAGCGCTGTGGCACAAGCTTCCTGTAAAGGCGCGGGAGCGCCTACAGTCAGGAAATCATGCACCTTGCGGATAGCGGGCGTGATGTCTGGCGGCGCGATGATAGTGCCCACGCGCCAGCCAGTGACACTGAATGTCTTGGATGCGCCACTGATCGTGATCGTGCGCTCGCGCATGCCTTCCAGCGTGGCCAGCGGAATGTGCTCGCCTTCATACAGAATGTGCTCGTAGATCTCATCCGTTACGGCCAGTACGTCATGCTCAATGCATAGCTGTGCAATGGCTTCCAGTTCGGGGCGCGAAAACACGCGGCCCGTGGGATTGTTGGGTGTGTTCAGCACGATGGCGCGGGTGGACGAACTGAACGCCTGCGCAATCCGATCCAGATCGAGTGGGCCTGATGCGCTTACCGGCACGAGTACCGGCTTGCCATCACACAAAATCGCGTCGGGACCGTAGTTCTCGTAAAACGGCTCGAAGACGATCACTTCATCGCCGGGATTTACCGTAGCCAGCAACACGGCCGCCATGGCTTCCGTGGCGCCGCAGGTGACGGTGATCTCGCGCGCCTCATCGACGTCCATACCGTACCAGCGTTGATACTTCTCGGCCAGGGCCCGCCGGAACCGGGGTGTGCCCCAGGTAACGGCGTACTGGTTGATGTTGGCCCGAATGGCGGCGCAGGCCGCTTCTTTCAGAATCTCGGGCGCGGGGAAATCAGGGAAGCCCTGCGCCAGGTTGATGGCGCCGTGCTCGTTAGCTACGCGTGTCATCTCGCGGATCACCGATTCGGTGAAGCCGTGCGTGCGCGTGGCCGTGCGGTTGGTCGTGGTAGCCAGCATGACGGCAAAAGCTAGGAGTGGCCCGCGCCTCCGCAAGACCGGCTCGGGTTTCCATAGGTGCAGAGGGATGCCATGTTCAGACTCATTGAAACAGCGCGAGGAATGCAGAGAAAATGGCGCATCGCAAGGACAGCTTCGGCAGCCGTGCCACGCTGAGCGTTGGGGATCAGAAGTACGAGATTCATCGGCTGGACGCGGTCAGCAAGGCAGGCCATGACATCGAGCGCTTGCCGTATTCGTTGAAAGTGCTGCTCGAGAATTTGTTGCGTTTTGAGGATGATTCGGAAGAAGCGGCGGGCGATATCGAAGCGCTGGCCCGCTGGGATCCGAGGCAGGCGTCCGACCGGGAAATCAATTTCACGCCCGCCCGCGTGTTGCTCCAGGATTTCACAGGAGTGCCGGCCGTAGTGGATCTGGCTGCCATGCGTGCGGCCATGAAGCTGATGGGCGGGGACCCGGGGAAGATCAATCCGCTGGTGCCGGCGGAGCTGGTCATTGATCATTCCGTACAGGTCGATGAGTTCGGTACTCGCCTGGCCTTCCGCCGCAACGTCGAGCTGGAGTACGAGCGCAATCGCGAACGTTACATGTTCCTGCGCTGGGGCCAGACGGCGCTGCGCAACTTCCGGGTCGTGCCGCCCGGTACCGGCATCGTGCATCAGGTCAACCTGGAGTACCTGGCGCGTGTCGTGTTTGCGACCGAGCCCAATCAAGGCGGCATGCCCCGCGCTTATCCGGATACTCTGGTGGGCACGGACTCGCACACCACCATGATCAATGGACTGGGCGTTCTTGGCTGGGGTGTAGGCGGCATCGAGGCGGAAGCCGCCATGTTGGGACAGCCCGTTGCCATGCTGATTCCGCAAGTGATCGGTTTTCGCCTGGTGAACGAGTTGCCTGAGGCGGCTACGGCAACCGACCTGGTGCTGACTGTCACAGAGCTGCTGCGCAAGAAGGGCGTAGTCGGGAAATTCGTTGAATTCTACGGACCGGGCTTGCCGTCGTTGCGACTGGCAGACCGCGCCACCATCGGCAACATGGCGCCCGAATACGGCGCCACCTGCGGCATCTTCCCGGTAGATCAGAAGACGCTCGATTATCTGGAGTTCACGGGACGATCCGATCACCAGGTGCAGCTGGTAGAGCGCTACACGAAAGAGCAGGGACTCTTCCATACGTCTGACTCGCCTGAGGCGCATTACAGCGACACGCTCGAACTGGACCTTTCCACCGTAGAGCCCAGCCTGGCCGGTCCGCGGCGGCCGCAGGATCGGATCCCGCTTTCCAAAGTGAAATCGAGTTTCGTGGATGCACTCGACCTCATGCTCGCGGCGACTGGCGCGGCGGGTGGTCCAACCAGTGGCGACGTCAACCGCTGGAAGAACGAGGGCGGTGACGTTGCGCTCACCAAGCCGCTGGCCCGGCGCGGTGTGCCCTGTGCCGGCCAAGGGACTGAATTCATGTTGTGTGACGGTGCCGTGGTGATTGCCGCCATCACCAGTTGCACGAACACATCGAATCCTTCGGTCATGATTGGCGCGGGTTTGGTGGCTCGTAACGCGGTCGCGCGTGGACTGCAGGTCAAACCGTGGGTCAAGACGAGCCTGGCTCCCGGCTCCAAGGTGGTGACCGATTATCTGGGTGACGCAGGCCTGCAAGATGACCTCGACCAGCTGGGCTTCAACCTGGTGGGCTACGGCTGCACAACCTGCATTGGCAACAGTGGTCCCCTGCCAACCGAGATTTCCGCTGCCATCGAGGAAGGTGGGCTGGTCGTGGCCTCCGTATTGAGTGGCAATCGCAACTTCGAGGGCCGCATCAATCCTGACGTGCGCGCCAACTATCTCGCGTCTCCGCCCCTGGTGGTGGCTTACGCGTTGGCCGGCCGGGTCGACATCGATCTTTACAATGAACCCATTGGCACCGACCCCAATGGCCGGTCTGTGTTTCTCAAGGACCTGTGGCCATCGCAGGCGGAAATCGAGCAGGTCATTCAGAAATCGGTGCGCCCTGAGATGTTCCGCAAGCAGTACGCACATGTATTCGATGGTGATGACCTGTGGCGCGCGTTGCCTTCACCCTCGGGTGATCTGTTCGAATGGGACGCGCAGTCCACTTACATCAAGCATCCGCCGTATTTCAAGGATATGCCGGATGCCCCGGCCAGCGTAAAAGACATCAGCGGCGCGCGTGTGCTGGCCATACTGGGCGATAGTATCACGACCGATCACATCTCGCCCGCAGGTTCCATCAAGAAGGATGGCCCGGCCGGCAAATACTTGATCGAGCACGGTGTGCAGGCCAAGGATTTCAACTCCTACGGCTCACGACGCGGCAATCATGAGGTCATGGCGCGAGGAACGTTTGCCAATGTGCGCTTGCGCAATCAGCTGAATCCCCAGGTGGAGGGCGGTTTCACTACGTATATGCCCGACGGTGGCATCATGTCCATCTTTGACGCCGCCGAGAAGTACAAGGCCGCTGGCGTGCCGTTGATCGTCATTGCCGGTCAGGAGTACGGTACGGGCTCATCGCGGGACTGGGCGGCCAAAGGGCCGCTGCTCCAGGGCGTGCTTGCGGTAATTGCGGAAGGTTATGAGCGCATCCACCGCTCGAACCTGATTGGCATGGGGATCCTGCCGTTGCAGTTCCTGGATGGGCAAAACCGGACAACGCTCGGACTGAGCGGACGCGAAACGTTCGATCTGAGTGGACTGGATGCGGCACTGGCAGCGCGCAACGCCAATGACAAACGCGTGGCCGTGCGGGCGCGCCGCGAGGATGGCAGCAGCAACGAATTTGTCGTCACGGCCCGTATCGACACACCCCAGGAAAGCGAGTATTACCGCCACGGCGGCATTCTGCAGTACGTGCTCAGGCAGTTGCGCCTCTAAAAGTGAAACGCCGTCCGGGCGGGTCATCACCCGGACGGCGTTTGCTTCTCCTCCCGCCTCGGAGGAGCAACTTGCAATCAGTCACCCCGTCCTGGCCGGCAGCGCGGAGGCGGATTGGCCGACCGCCACTGCTTGCGCGCACGGTCCAGCCGTTCGTGCAACGCCTCATGCTGGCGAATGAAGTTTTCGCGTTCGCCGTCGTGACCGCGGTGCCAGCTTATGTGCTGCTTGTGCAGCCTCTCCTCGAGCTCATCCACTTTGCGGGCATATTGGCGCAGCTCCAACGCGCAGCTGTCCTGCGTACGGCTATCCATCCGCGCATCGACTCGCCCCAAGCTACGATCGTCGCGCGGCTCGCGCTGAGAATCGATTCGCGGACGCCGTTCCGTATGTTCCGCGCTGGTCGATTGCGCCTCGGCGACGGCGCCGCCTGCCAGAATCAAAGCCCACGTCGAAATCACGGTTGCCATGGTTCGCACCCTCCATCCTCCTTTGCTCCAGCGCTGGAAAAGCAGGGTCGAGGCCAGGCGGCAGCGGAAGGGAAGAGTAAGCAATGACGCCAAGTTTGGCGTAGGGAGGGATGAGGCTCCGGAGACGGCTGACCTACACAGGCGTCGAGCCGCCGTCCCCGGCGAGGGACAGGCTATGTGAGCACGGCGGTCGGTGCCGGTGACCAGTTACGCGCTTGAATCGGCCACGAAGCTTCGATGCGTTGCCCGCGCACACCCCACAGCCGCTCCTGCAGGTTGACCGAAACACAAACGTGGTTGGGCACTATGCGGATGCGCTCGCCGATGCGGGGCCGCCACGTCGTTCTACTCAGGTCGAGCAGACCGTGCTCTTCGGACAGTGCCTTGACTTGAATGTCCGGCCATTCCAGCAACGCACCAAACCCCGGCGCGTCCGCACCGCGAATATCTTCACGAGACAGTGCCTTGGAACCAGCATCTACTACTGCCTGCCCGCTCACCGCCGTGCTCACCACCGTGGCGAGTATGGTGTACGCACAGTCGTCCCAGCCGCAGGCACCTATAGCGGCCGTCGTACGATCGTTGAAGATGTAGGTGCCCGGTCGAATTTCCGTGAGCTGCTCAACTTCATGTGATCGCGCAGCCGCCGGTGTAGAACCGCCACTCACAACGGCCGGCACCAGATTCAGCCGGGCAAGCGCATCCAGATGCGCGTTCAATGTGTTGGCCAGCGTTTGCAGCGGCTGAGTCTGTTCATTCAAATGTTCACGAATGTGGCCCGGATAGAACATCAGGCCGCGCCATTCGAGGCGCGCGTGCTGGGTCACCGTGAGTGCCAGTGCAGCTGCCTCGGCGGGGTCGGCAATGCCGACCCGATGCATGCCCGCATCGATCTCAATCAAAACGCCCATGGTACGAGCCCGCTCACGCGCGTGCTGCGCAAGTGCGCTCAGTACTTCTGCAGAGTCCACTGCGACTGTAATGCGCACGGATTCTGGCAGATCGAACAGACGGGCCAATTTGTGACGGCCTACAGGCGGATAGGCGAGCAACAAATCGTCGCTCACCGACGCCATGACTTCGGCTTCACGCAACGTCGCCACGGTCAGGCCTGTTGCGCCATGACGTACTTGTTCGGCCGCAAACTCCGGCGTTTTGTGCGTTTTTGTGTGCGGCCGTAGGGCGAGACCCGATTGTGCCGTATATGACGCCATCCGTGCCAGGTTGGCATCGACGCGATCCAGGTCTACCAGCGCCGCGGGCGTCAGCAAATCGTCAAAAGTGCGCGGCTCATTCATGTGCTGCTCCGGTCGAAATTGTGAACCTTGTCTGCGTACGCAGCGGAAGATCGGCAAATTCCACGCGTTGTAACGTTTCTTGCACCGCCGCCCCGGAAAGTGAAGGCAAAGTTGCGCCGCATTCTGGCCGGTCGTTCCGGTCCCAAAAAGGTAAATGGGCCGATCTGATACGGGTTTGGGCAATCTAGCCCCGATTCAAACCTCGCGCAGCCAGCCGCGCGACGTTACCATGGGGAATGCCTTCCTTTGGAATCATCAGCGGGGCGCTGGTTGCGGCGCTGCTTGCGGCGGCGGTTGCCATCGCGCTGCGCCGCCGCCGTACGCACGCACGCGAGGTGTACCAGCACCACCTCGAGGATGCGTTGGCCGATGGAGTCCTGACCGAGGACGAGGCCGAGCGCCTGGCCGGGTTGCGCGAGGACAAGGCGCTGAGTGCGGAAGAAGTGCGCATGGTCGCGTTGACCATCTATCGGCGCGCGCTGCGCAACGCCATGTCCGACTCCCGCGTAACCATCGAAGAAGACACGACGCTGCAACGATTGCAAAGACTGTTGGGTCTGAATCCCACGGATCTGAAAGGTGACCGCGACCAATTGCAGCGCCTGCACCTGCTGGCGCGCATTGAGCGGGGGGACTTGCCGCGCGTGAGCACACCGGTGTCCATGGACAGTGGAGAGGTCTGCCACTGGGTGGTACAAGCACGACTCGCGCAGAAGCTCACGATTCCGGGTCCGGCGCGCGCGCCGCTGGCGCGCGTTTCGTTCCGCGTCGATACACCCACGCCTTTTCATGTAACGGGCGAGCGGGACTCACTGCACGCCAGTGAGGACATTTTGCCGCTCGACCTGGGCATGCTGCTGATAACCAGTCGGCGTACCCTGTTTCGGGGAGCGCGCCGAACCGCCACACTCCCGCACCTCAAGCTGGAACGCGTCGAGCTCTACGCCGATGGTCTCAAGCTGGAGGTCAGTGAGGGCGGCACCGGCCATCTGTTATTGGTTGATGACGCCGAGCTTACCACTGCTATTCTGCTGACTGCAGCACGCGCGCGCCGTACTGAGCTGCGTGGTGCTTCCGGCCGTTCCGCCTGAAATCAGCGCTGCGCGGGCACGGCTTCTGCAAACGTCCGACCGGGCGTAGCAGAACCAAGGAGTACCCATGCAGAATTCACTCGAGCGTTACTCTGAATCACACCGGGAAGAGGCGCTCAACGAGCTTCGCCTTGAGTTGGTCGAATTTGGTCACGACGGATTGATTCAGCTTACGGAGGATCTGACACGAGGCGCGGTCACGCGCGGCAGCTGGGGTGGTTGTGTCATTTCCTACAAGCGCGGTGCACCTGGCTCCGCTCGCCGGGATCGGCTGGGCCGTGCACGCAACGCCTTTACTATTCTATGGGACAATGGCTGGCTCACCGATGAAGATGTGCTGGCACTGGCGCGCGTAGAAATGGCACGGCGACATAGGCAATTCGTGACTGAAGCCGGCGCGCCTCGCGGTTGACCCTCACGCCTTTTACCTATAGCTTTCCCTCAACGAGCGGAGGCCACTTGGCCTCCGTTCTTGCGAGGGGCCTGTAGCTCAGCTGGGAGAGCACCTGCTTTGCAAGCAGGGGGTCAGCGGTTCGAGCCCGCTCAGGTCCATGATGCAGACGCCCATCACTCAACGCAGTGAGGGCGTTTCTTTTTTTCGTACGACCAAAGTCTAATGGCTGCGTCTGGCACGAATTGACACTATGCAGCCGTCACAAATGTCTCCAACGCGCACGACGTGATGGTGGAACGGATACGACACTGTCGATCACCGCCTCACTGGTGAACCGATTCGGCAAGCCTGCACAGGCCCGCCGTGGTGATGGCTAACACGAAGGTCACTGCGGCACGAGCGCCCCGCACACACTCCCCAGGGTGCGGGGCGCTTTTCATCCCATCGTACATATACGCGTCCGCCTGATTTTCCGGATCTGCGGCTGTTCCCTCTAAGGTGCGGGTAGCGGTGAGGTGTATTGCTGTGGCAAACCTCTCGCTGCCCCGGCTCGAGCCAGGGGGCGGAACCTCCGGGATACCCCGCATCAGCCGGCAGAGGTATCTTCCGACACCGGTAAAACCAAACAGGACTGTATCAAAAATGCGCGAACCTCTCACGGCCACCCGTGAGCCTGAGACGACGCGGCTGCGCGAAGAGCGACTGCCTCGCCGCCTCGGTCTGATCAGCGCGACCGCGATTCTGGTGGGCACGACTATCGGGAGCGGCATTTTCCGCGTGCCCGCTTCTGTGGCCGAACACGTAGGCACGGTGGGCGCGATCGCGTTGCTGTGGATCGTAGGTGCGCTGGTCGCCGTGTTTGGCGCCCTCACCATCGCCGAGCTGGCCGCTCTGTACCCACGTTCTGGTGGGATTTACGTCTTTCTGCGTGAAGCGTACGGGCCCGTGCCTGCGTTCCTGTTTGGCTGGACGGAGCTGTTGGTCATTCGGCCATCAGCCCTGGGCGCTCTTGCCATCCTGTTTGCCGAGTACACGGGACACTTTTTCCCGCTCGGTACAGGCGGCGAGCGATTGCTTGCGGCTGCCGCCATAGCTCTGTTGGCCGCTACCAACGTTCGCTCCGTGGACTGGGCTGCCGCTGTCGCCAACGTGACCACCGTGGCCAAGGTGCTGGCGCTTACCGGTGTTGCGCTGCTCGTGTTCATGTTTGGCGATGTCTCACAGGGGGCGCTGTCCCAGCCCATCGAGTGGTCGCCGCTGACCTGGGGAGGCTTCGGTGTTGCGCTGATCGCGGTGATGTGGGCGTATGACGGCTGGGCCGACCTGACTTTCGTGTCAGGCGAGGTTCGCGACCCGGAACGGACACTTCCGCGGGCTCTACTGGGCGGGGTTGCGATCATCGTAGTGATCTATTTGCTGGTCAATTTGGCTTACCTTTGGGTACTGCAGATCGATGAGATGGTGGGGGCCCGCCTGGTCGCGGCTGATGCCGCCAACCGCATCTTCGGTGGGGCTGGTGCAGGCGTGATCTCGGGATTGGTCATGCTTTCCGCGTTTGGTGCGTTGAACGGCTCTACCTTGACCGGTCCTCGCATCCTATACGCCATGGCCGAGGACAAGCTGTTTTTCCGACCCATCGCGCACGTACACCCGAAATTCCGCACACCCGATGCGGCCATCATCCTGTGCAGTCTGCTGGGAATTGGCTACGTATCGATCCGCGGCTTTGAACGGCTGGCCAACGACTTCATCCTGGGTATCTGGCCGTTCTATGCGTTGGCCGTGGGGGCGGTTTTCATCCTGCGCCGGCGTCAGCCGGACCTGGTACGACCCTATCGCACCCTCGGTTATCCGGTCGTCCCGCTGATCTTTCTCATCGCGTCGGTGCTCATGCTGGCCAACTCGCTGGTCCGTGATACGCTGCCTACCATGATCGACTTTGGGATCATTCTGCTCGGAATTCCGGTTTATTACGTGTGGCGAGCTCGTTCGCAATCCGGAGAATCCGGAAGCGGGTCCGGCGCGTAAGTAAAGGGATCAGCGAGAGGGCGGGGGGTATAAAGAGCGCGGTGAGTCCAGTGCTGAAGCCGTTCCGGGCAGGGCTCGAGCGTATCGGCCGCGCGAGCCTGCTCGGTGCCGCGGTCTTAAGAGTTTTGCCCCGGCCCCGTCTCTACCTGACGGCTGCGCTGCAGCAATCCTTCACGATCGGCATTCAGTCGCTGCCCCTGGTTCTGTTCATTGCCATGCTGGGCGGGGCAGTGACATCACAGCAAAGCGGCGCGCAGTTCACGGGTGGCCTGCCGCTCTGGGTGATTGGTAGCGTGCTGGCAGCCAGCGTGATCACCGAATTGGGGCCACTGCTCACTGCCATTGTGATGATGGCGCGGATCGGAGCGAGCATCGCCGCTGAGTTGGCATCAATGCAGGTGACCGAGCAGATCGATGCGCTGCGCGCCATGGGCCGCGATCCGGTTGCCTTCCTGGTCGTGCCGCGCGTTGTTGCAGGTGTGCTGGTGTTTCCACCGCTCGTGATTCTGGCCAACGCGGCTGGACTGTTTGCGGGCTGGGCAATTGGCCAGATCGCGGTGGAGGGTCTGACCAGCGCTGACATCATTTACGGTATGCGCTTCTATTTCCGGCCCTGGTCGCTGATCTTTTCTGTGATCAAAGGCGGAGTGTTCGGATTCGCAGTGACGTTCATTGCTTGCCTGGTTGGCCTGGAAGGTGGAGGCGGTGCCGAGGGTGTGGGCCGTACTACCACGACTGCCGTGGTGGTGACCACCATCATGCTGATGGTGCTGGATGTGTTGCTGGCGCCGCTGCTGAAACTGTTCTGACGAATGATCGAGTTCAAGAACCTGAAGAAGAGCTTCGGCGACCATGTTGTGCTTAATGGCGTCGACCTGCTGGTGCAGGAAGGTGAGACGCTCGCGCTACTGGGGCCTTCGGGCACGGGCAAGAGTGTTTTGCTCAAGCACGCCATCGGACTGCTGGAACCCGATCATGGTGATGTGCTGGTGGACGGCATATCGATCGTGAATGCAACGCCGAAACAGCTGGCCCGCGTGCGCCGGGTGGTCGGCTACGTATTCCAGAATGCGGCGCTGTTCGACTCACTGACCGTGGCGGAGAACCTCTACCTGGCGCAGAACGAAGAGGGCGGCACGCGCCGCACACGCGAGTGCCGCGAAGAGGCGAAAGAGCTTTTGGAGCGCGTGAATCTGAGACCGGATGTGTTGGACAAGTTTCCGGCCGAGCTGTCGGGCGGCATGCGCAAGCGCGTGGGTGTGGCGCGCGCCATTGCCAGCAAGCCACGCTACCTGCTCTGGGATGAGCCAACCACGGGTCTGGATCCGGTCAACGCCGACAATATTGACGAGTTGATCATTGAAGTGAGCAAAGAGCTGGGCGTGACCAGTATCGTGGTGACGCACGATCTGGACACTGCGTTCGAAGTGGGGGATCGCATTGCGCTTCTGTACGATGGCAAGATCCGGGCGTCGGCGCCGCCCAGCGAGATCTTGCAAATCAACGACCCGGTCGTGCAGCGCTTTGTGCGCCGCACTAAAGTGGACGCCGCGGCGGCGATAGGAGACGGGGATGGATAAGAAGAAGCGGAACGTGGCGGCGCTGGGTGTGCTCACCGTGCTGGCTGCCGTGGTGTTTTTCTGGGGGTTCTACTACCTGCTGGGCAATCCCGTGCTGAAGGGCGGCATGGATGTGGTGGTGGCCCTGGACAATGGCGCGGGCTTGAAGCGGGGCGACCGCGTGGAGCTGCAAGGCGTGGAAGTCGGCTCCGTGAAGTCGATTGCACTGGAAGGCTCTCAGCGCGTCATCGCGGTCTTGCGCCTCAACGACAAACTGGCGCTGCCGGCCGACACACGCGCGCGCGTGAGCGGCGATGTCTTTGGCGCGCATTCGGTTGAGTTGGTGCCGGGCACGGCCATGGTCAAGCTGGAGAAGGGCGATACCATTGCGGGCATGAGCGCACCTGAGCTCGTGGACATGGCGGGTGAACTCAGCACGCGCGCCACCGGCTTCCTCAGTCGCGCGGACTCGCTGCTCTCCACGGAAACCGTGCGCGACCTGCGGGCCACGGCCTCGGTGTTGCCCTCGAGCGCGCTCGAGTTGAGAGCCGCTTTTGCCGAGTTGCGCCTGGCGTCGGCCGCATTGCGTCGCACTGCTGAGGAGGTGGAAGGTGCCCGCACCGGTCAGACCCTGGTTTCAGCTGTGACCCGCGTTGAGGAGAGCGCACGGGCGCTGACCGGCACCGCCAACGCGTTGGAGCGATCGGCCAGTTCCCTGGCCAATGTGATCCGCAAGATCGACAATGGGCACGGTACGTTGGGACGTCTCATCAACGACTCAACGCTTTATGTCGAATTCTTTGGCGCCGCGCGCGAGATCCGGACGCTGGCCGCAGACGTGCGCGCCCGGCCGCGCCGATACATCAACCTCGAGATTTTCTGACATTCGCTGCGCAGCGCCGGTCGGGATCCTCCGGCGCTGGCTGGCCCACCAGTTCTTCCCGATAGCGAAAGCTGGCCCCGAAAAATACCGTCTACGGTGCGCTTCGAGCCCGAAGGGGCCGTTGCGGGAACCTTGGTTTCATTCTTGCTCGTTAGTGGTACAGAGGAAGATCCCCGGTCGCACGCGCGGCCGCTGCGAATAGATGGGCCTGATGAACCTGGGACTGGAAATCGTTCTGCTCCTGTTTGCGCTGGTCGGCTATGTGGGCACGGGCGCCTCACTGGCGGTGGCCCGGTACCGCGCACTGGATGATGGCCAGATCGATGTCGGCATGCTGGGCGTCGCACTCATGCTGCTGATTTTCGGCAGCATCTGCACTGCCGTGGCTGTAGGTGGGTACGGCATTCTGGCCGTGGGTAGTGTGGCCATTTGGGCGAGTTACGTTGCCACTGCGCGACAGATCGGTCTGTTCGTCATCGATGTGGTGACACCCAGCGAGCCCAGCCCGGCGGCGCCACCCTCCGAGTCGCGCACCTGATCAGGCGGTACCGAAAAAGGCCGTGTCGTCAAAACGCGCGTGCCCATAGAAGACCTCCACAGCCAGATGCTGCGCGAACAATTCCAGAATCGCGGCTTCCGTTTCCCGGTCAGGCGCGACGCGCAAGTAATCGGGCAGCGCACCCAACAGTGCCTCGTTGAACACGGGCAGCGCGGTCTGAGCCGCGCCCGGATCCAGTCTTAGAAATTCCACGGGTAGCAGCACGCTGCGCGTCTGCGCCGCCGGTGTCTCCAGCTCGGCAATTGCGTAGCGCACTCTTCGTATGGTCAGGTCGACCAGCAAATCGCGAATCGTTCCGCGCAGCCGGCCCGTGCAGTCCATCACGGACCAGCCGCGCGGATCGGCCTCGTCGGAAGCCAGGCACAGCTCCGGGTGTTCGGAAAGTGGAACCAAACGCGCCGGATCAAACGCGGCCGGCCGCCGTTGTCGGCGCGTACTCAACACGCGGTACCCAACCCTGGGCATAGCCCCGGCCAGCGCAGCGGTGAACGCATTGAGGAGTCGGACTTCGGCGCCGCGCGCAAGCGGACCGTGCGCAAATGAGGGAATCAATTCCAGTTGATAGGCGGCCAGGCCGGGTAGCCAGACCAGCGAGAGAGCACGGTCTGCACGTGCCTGTCCAATGGGCACCAACAGGCAGCGGTCCACGCCGTCCAGCGCTACATCGACATAACGGGGTTTATCCTGCTCGTCGATCAGCAGCTGGTGTACAACGCCGGCCCGGACGTTGTCGATCAGAGTGTGCACCCGCCATTCATGTACATCGAACGCGGCCATGCTGCTCAGCGTCATGTCGGCAGTCAGCACCCGCAATCCCATGGCTGACCCCGTTGGGCAAGAGCCGGGCCTGACAGAGTTTCTGCGCTCCGCGTGCTCGGTTGCTGGGTATATAAAGCCAAGATACCTTCCGCGGGGCGGTGGTTTCTTGTGCTCGAGTGAGACACAACTCCAATGACGACAGGCATGGCAACTGATTTGATGGAGAAGCTGGTGTCGCTGGCCAAGCGTCGCGGCTTTGTCTTCCAATCCTCCGAAATCTACGGCGGCACGGGATCAGTCTGGGACTACGGGCCTCTCGGCGTTGAGCTGCAGCGCAACGTCAAAGAAGCCTGGTGGCGCGCCATGGTTCACGAGCGCGACGACATCGAAGGTCTCGATGCAGCCATTCTCATGCACCCCCGTGTCTGGGAAGCCAGCGGCCACGTGGCAGGGTTCACGGATTCTCTCATTGAATGCAAGAACTGCAAGCGCCGCTTTCGTGCGGACAGCGCCGATGTGCAGCGCGGGCAGTGCCCCGTTTGCGGCGCCAAGGACAGCTTCAGCGAGCCGCGCATGTTCAACTTGATGTTCAAGACGTTCATGGGGCCCGTCGAAGACGTGGCCGCCGTAGTCTATCTGCGCCCGGAGACCGCGCAGGGCAGCTACGTCAATTTCCAGAACGTCCTGGGCAGCAGCCGGCAGCGTATTCCTTTTGGTATCGCCCAGGCCGGCAAGGCGTTTCGCAACGAAATCACACCCGGCAACTTCATTTTCCGCACGCGCGAATTCGAGCAAATGGAGATGCAGTTTTTTGTTGAACCCGGAACGGACGATCACTGGTTCGAGTACTGGAAAGAGCGCCGCATGCAGTGGGTGCACGCGTTAGGCATCCGAGCCGAGCGGCTGCGTTTTCACGAGCATGGACCCGACGAACTTGCGCACTACGCCAAGCGCGCGTTTGACATCCAGTATGAGTTCCCGTTCGGGTGGCAGGAGTTTGAAGGCATTCACAACCGAACCGATTTCGATCTGCGCCGGCACCAGGAATACTCGGGCAAGAAACTCGAGTACGTAGATCCCATCGATCGCGACAAGCGCTATCTGCCCTACGTGATCGAAACTGCGGTCGGAGTGGGCCGGACCATGCTGGTCGCCCTGGTCGATGCCTATCGGGAAGAAGAAGTCGATGGGGAAACCCGCGTCGTGATGGCGCTGCACCCGCGCCTTGCCCCGCTCAAGGTCGCCATCTTCCCACTGGTCAAAAAGGATGGCATGCCCGAGCTAGCAACCGCGATTCATGAAAGCTTTCGCAGGGCTGGCATTCCCAGCTTCTATGATGACAGTGGTTCCATCGGTCGTCGATACCGACGACAGGACGAGACCGGCACGCCCTTCTGCATCACTATTGATGGCCAGACCACGCAGGACCGCACAGTGACCGTTCGCCACCGCGACAGCCTGATCCAGGATCGCGTTGGCATCGATCACCTGATCAGCTGGGTGCGCGAGCGGATTGTTTAGGGCGACGGCGAGGAACGGATGGGCGTGGGCGCGGGCGCGGAACGGAATCGATCCGGAAATGATGCGTAACATGAAATGGATATTTGCAGTTGGGATGATCATCGCTCTACTTGCGTGCAGCGCGCGTGTGCGCGAGCGCTCTGGCGCGCCCGCGCCCGCGTTGACGTATTGGGTGTACGTGGCCAATGAATCATCGGATCTGGTCAGCCGCGTATCATTCACGCCGGGCGTGGGGGCGCAAGTGGAGGCAAACGTGCCGGTCGGCATCATGCCGGCCGACATTGACGGGCCGCACGGTATCACGGTCTCACCCGATGGCGGCCACTGGTTTGTATCGGTAGCGCACGGCACGCCCTTCGGCCGAGTGTGGAAATACGCGACCGGTGCAGACACAGCGGCAGGTCGCATCGAGCTGGGTTTTTTCCCGGCCAGCATGGCCACGTCGTCCGATGGCCAGTTTTTGTACGTAGTGAATTTCAATCTGCATGGCGACCCGGTGCCATCCTCGGTCTCCATCGTGTACACACCGACCATGACCGAAGTGGCGCGACCGGTGACCTGTGTGATGCCGCATGGCAGTCGGTTGAACGTGGCGGGCACCAAGCATTACTCGACGTGCATGCACAGCGAGCAGCTGGTGGAGATCGATACGCGCACGTTTCAGGTGACGCAGCGCTTCAATGTGATGCCGGGCCGTGAAGGTCGGCTGCCGGTGACGGACAAGGGCCAGCACATGCACGCCCCGGGCGGCAAAGTCTGCTCACCCACCTGGGCGCAGCCTGGACGCGGCAAATACGCGGACAAGATCTACGTGCCCTGCAACAAGAATCAGGAAGTGCAGGAAATCGATCTGACGAGCGGTCGCGTGACACGGCGTTTTGCCACTGGGAAAGGACCCTACAACTTGACGGTGACGCCCAACGGTCAAGTACTGCTGGTCACGCTCAAGGCGGATCAAGGTGTGCAGATGATCGACCTGGACCAAGGCAAGGAAGTTGCCCGCATCGCTACCACGCAGCCCATCACGCATGGCGTGACCGTGTCCCCCGATGGTCACTTTGCGTTTGTGACCAATGAGGCGGTGGGCAGTACCAAGGGCACGGTCGATGTGATCGACCTTCGTTCCTGGCAGCGAGTGGCATCCGTAACGGTGGCGCACCAGCCGGGCGGCATCGATTTCTGGCGCATCACCCACTGAGCGCGTGCGCTTCAACGACTTCGAGAAGCTGGCCCGGCAGCAGTGGGAAAAAGTTCCGGCGGAGTACAAGCAGGGCGTAGACGGCTTGATGGTCGAACGGGATGCGAAGGCGCAGGCGGAGCAGGACGAGATTTACACACTGGGCGAATGCCAGACCGAGTCGTTCCCGTCTGATTTCGGCGGACCCGATACCACGCGGTCCGCCGTTGTGCTTTATTATGGCTCGTTCCTCCGTCTGAGTCATCTCGACGGCGAGTTCGACTGGGAAAGTGAGTTGTGGGAAACGCTGACCCACGAGCTTCAGCATCATCTGGAGGCGCTGGCCACAACCGATGAACTGGAAGATTTTGACTTCGCGGTTGATGAAAATTTCAAGCGACTGGATGGACAACCCTTTGACGCACTTTTCTTTCGGGCGGGTGCACGGATCGGCAAAAACCGCTACCAGGTCGAAGAAGACGTGTTCATCGAAGTGGACGCTGGGGCGCTGCTGGCCCAGGCAACAACCATTGAATTCGACTGGGAAGGCATGCGTTACCGCGTGCTACGACCGGCGGCCACCAACGATGTCCGGTTCCTGCGCGTGAATGGCGGTCCGCACTTCGATCGGGGTGAGCTTTGGCTGGTGCTGGTGCCGCGGCGCGGCGTACTGCAACAACTGCGCGCGGCCTGGCAAGGGCGCCCGCTCGAAACGAGCGAGAGTGAAGCGGTTGCCGAACCGGTGCTCTGAACCTGATGACTAGCACACCCGCACGTGAGCGTGCTCGTTTGTTGCCTTATGATCTGGCCTTTCAGGATCCGGCGTTCGAAGCACAACATTTCCCGGCCATCCGGGATGAGATCCAACGACGCGCCATCGAGGCGCGGGATGCGCAGCAGTTTCTGCAGCTCCAGCACGTGGGTGCGATTCTGCGAACCGCGCTGGTCGAGAGCGATGAAACGGCGGCCGCGCAATTTGGACCGCTGCTGTTCCAGGCCTACCAGTACTGGCAGCAGGACAAGCCGCTGTACCAGCTGGACGAGGCGCTGTTCCGTCACCTGGTCGGCCAGCTCGTGCCCATCGGCGCTTGGTCGCTGCAGCCGCCCGCACCTGCGGGCTATTTGCAATTCCCGCGAAATCTGCTTTGGGCCCGCATCGATGAAGATGCAACACCGGAAGCCGTAGATGGCCTGTTCTGGAGCGTGGGTGCGGCTGCACAGACCCTGGAGGTGTTGCTCGTGCTTGGACTGGTGGCGGGTCGGCCGGGCTTCAGCATTGCCGAGGTCAGCGCAACGACCGAGCCCGGGCTCGGTCACTGGGGTGACGTGCAAATGCGCGCGCAGGGCACTGAGGACTTCGCCAACATCCTGCCGGGCGGAGAACTGCAGAGACTGCATGCGCTGCAAACGTCGGGCGAAGTGTTGAAGCTGGTCTCACGCGTTTTCTGGTACATCGCGCAACATGCGGACGCGCTCCAACTACACGGACCTGCCCACACCCTGGTAAGGCTGGGTCAGGCCGGCGATGGATAAACACGCCATTGCCCTGGTGCTCGATGAAATCGGCACGCTGCTGGAGATCCACGGTGAGAACCGGTTCAAGGCACGCGCATTCACGGGTGCCGCGCGCGCCATCGAAACGCTCGAGCAAGATCTGACTCAAGCCGTACGCGAAGACCGGCTCCAGCATATTGCGGGCATCGGGCCGGTCACGGCCGCCGTGATCCGCGAGCTGCTCAACACAGGCACCTCGCTATACTATCGGGATCTACGGGCGCGAACGCCTGACGGCCTGCTGGAGCTGCTGGCGCTGCCGCACATGGGCGCCACGAGAATACGTGCGCTGCATGAGGATTTGGGCGTGCGCTCACTGGATGACCTGGAGCGGGCCGCGCGCGCAGGTCAAGTAGCCGGTCTCAAAGGATTCGGCGCGCGCACCGAGCAGCGCATTTTGGAAGGCATTGCTTACCTGCGCGGCATACGCGGCCACCGACGATACGCGGAAGTAATCGAGCTCGGTGTGCGCTTGCGTGGTTTTGCCCTGTCCCTGCCGGGCGCCGAACGCGCCGAACTGGCCGGCCAGTTGCGACGCGGTTGGGAAACGGTGGATGCGCTCGAGGTCGTGGTCGCCATGCCGCCACAACACGCGCGAGTGGCTTGCCAGGCGTTCCTGGCGCTGCCCGGCTTGGAGCGCGGCGAGCTGACCGGCAGTCAGCGCGCACACGCGCGGCTGGCGGATGGATTCAAATTGCAGCTGGATTGTGTGCCGCCCGCTGAGTTCCCAACCCGGCTGTTGGCAGCCACCGGCGCGCAGGATCACGTACGTGCACTGGGCCAGGAGGCGCAGTCTCATGGATTGGAGCTGACGCCGGTGGCACTGTTGCGCAACGGCGCACCCGTGTCTTTGGACCAGGAGGCCGATGTCTATCGCGCGGTCGGGCTCGAGCCCATACCGCCCGAGCTGCGTGAAACCGGGATTGAGGTTGTGCGCGCGCGCGAGGGCTTATTGCCCGAACTGATCGAGGCCGATGACTTGCACGGCTGTTTTCACAATCACACGACCTACAGCGATGGCAAAGCGACCATCGCGCAGATGGCGCAGGCAGCCATCGAGCGGGGCTGGCGCTACCTGGGAATATCCGATCACTCGGAGTACGCGGGCTACGCGCGCGGTCTGTCTGAGCAGGACATCCATCGCCAGCATGCCGAGATCGATGACTGGAATCAAACGCAGGGCCGCAAGCTCTGGCTATTCAAGGGTATTGAGGCCGACATTCTGCCCGATGGCAGCCTGGACTACCACGATCGGCCGCATCTGCTGGACAGTTTCGATTTCGTGATCGGCTCCGTGCATTCAGCCTTTGCATTGTCCAACGAGCAGCAGACCCAGAGATTCCTGCGCGCCATCGAGAACCCGTACCTCACACTCCTGGGGCACCTGACCGGGCGACGTCTGCTGTCCCGTGCCGGGTGCGACATAGATTTCGAGCGCGTACTGGCCGCAGTGGCGCGGCGAGGTATCGGCATTGAAATCAATTCGGACCCGCACCGCATGGAGATGGATTGGCGTCACTGGCAGCGGGCCCGTGCCCTGGGTATCCCAACGGCGATCAATCCGGATGCGCACGGTGAGCGCCAGCTTGATTTCGTGGCCAACGGCATCGTGATTGCCCGCAAGGGTTGGCTGGAGCGCCGTGACATTGTGAATTGCTGGTCGCTGTCCGAAGTCAAACGCTTTTTCCGACAGGTTCGACGCACGTGAAGAAGATGCGCGGCCCAACCCGAAAGCCAGGTCGCAAAGCCGCCAGCCGTGAGGACAAACGTGCCTCGCCCAATAGGCTGCGGCGGGAAAGCCGGGCCGTCAAACAATTGCGCGCGGCAGAAATCGTGGGCCGTCTCAAGACGGAATATCCGGCTGCGCGCTGCTCGCTGAATCACCACAATCCGTATGAGCTGCTGGTAGCGACCATCCTCTCGGCACAGTGCACGGATGAGCGCGTGAACCTGGTGACACCCGAAGTCTTCCGGCACTATCCGGAAGCGGAAGACCTGGCGGGCGCGCGCCCGGAAGAACTGGAGCAGCTGATCAAATCGACCGGCTTCTTCCGCAACAAGACGAAGAGCTTGCTGGGCATGTCGAACGCGCTGGTCGATCGTCACGGGGGTCAGGTGCCGGCCGAGATGGCCGAGCTCGTGGCCCTACCCGGTGTAGGCAGGAAGACCGCCAACGTCGTGCTCGGCAATGCCTTTGGCAAAGCCGAGGGCATCGTGGTGGACACCCACGTGACGCGCCTCGCGGGCCGGCTCGGACTCACGGCACACAGGGATGCGCAGCACATCGAGCAAGATTTGACGAAACTGATAGTCAGGGATGACTGGACGTTGCTGGCCCATTTGTTCATCTATCACGGCCGCGCCGTTTGCAAGGCGCCAACACCCCGGTGCGAGAAGTGCGTGCTCAACGATATATGCCCGAGCAGCCGAGTTTGACCAATCAGCCCGAATCAGGAAGGAATATGTGCAACTGTGAGCGTTGAGCGCGGTCTCAAGGATGTCGACACGGCGGGTCACGCGCACAGCCTGCGCGCAGCCCTGTGGGCACTGCTGGCGGGCAGCATCTTCGGCATGTTGGGTGTTACCAAATTCGGCGTGGTTGGTTTGGTCGTGGGCTGGCTGGTGGGCGGTTCGTTGATCTACATCATCAGCAAGTTGCTGGCGGCCCGCGTGGCCAACGCAGCGGCATCGATCTACATGAGCAGTGGCTCCAGCACTCCCGCACAGCGCGAGTATTCACTGGGCGATGCCCTGGTGGCGCAGGGTAAGCTGAGTGCGGCAGTGCGCGAGTTTGAACGGTGTGTGGCCGCTTATCCGTCAGATCCAGAGCCTCGCCTGCGCCTGGCGCGTCTGCATCGCGATCGGCTGCAGCAACCAGAAACGGCTGCGGATTGGTTCAAGCAGGTGGTGCGCATGCCGACCATCGCCGCTGCTACGGAAGCCATGGCGGCGCGCGAGCTCATTGAGTTGTATACGCACCGGCTGCGCGATCCGACGCGCGCCCTGCCCGAGCTGGCGCGACTGGCACAGCGCCAGCCACAAACGGCGGCCGGCGGCTGGGCGCGCACCGAGTTGGCCGAATTGAAGCGCAGCCTGCACTCCGAACGTGGCCGGCCGCGCGGCTCGCCAGACGGCGCTCCCCATGACAACCCCTGACAACCGGAACGGGCTGCAGGGTTCACGCAGTCCGTTTCTCCAGCACGGTGCCGGGCAGCCTGTGCGCTGGTTGCCCTGGGGGGAGAGCGCGTTCGAACGCGCTCGCCAGCTGGACCGGCCGATCCTGCTCGACATTGGTGCGGTCTGGTGTCATTGGTGCCACGTGATGGACCGCGAAAGCTACGAAGATGAGCAAACCGCCGAACTGATCAACGAGCTGTTCGTGCCGGTCAAAGTGGATCGGGACGAGCGGCCTGATGTAGATGCGCGTTACCAGCGCGCAGTGCAAACGTTGACGGGGCAGGGTGGCTGGCCGCTCACGGCGTTTCTGACACCCGATGGCGATACCTTTTATGGCGGTACGTATTTCCCACCCAACGATCTGTACGGGCGTCCCTCGTTCCGCCGGGTGCTGGGAGAAGTAGCGCGGGTATGGCGCGAGGATCGCGACCGGGCCATGGATGCCGTGCGCGGAATTGGCGAACGCATGGTCGCGTTCGCACAAGCCGAGGTGCAGCCGGGAGCGCTCGACCCGCAGCACATTACCGACACAGTGGAAGCGTTTGCGCAGTCCTTCGATTTTCGATTCGGCGGTTTTGGACGGGCACCCAAATTCCCCAACGCCGGTGGCCTGCAGCTGCTGCTCGATCACGACCTGGATACGCCCCAGGACTGGAGCCGGCGCATGGTGGTGGAGACGCTGGAAGCCATGGCGCTGGGCGGCATCTATGACCAGTTGGGTGGCGGCTTTCACCGCTACTCGGTCGACGCACGCTGGCTGATCCCGCATTTCGAGAAGATGGCCTATGACAACGGACCGCTGCTCGAGGTCTGTGCACGCGCGGCTGTTGCCTATGACAATGAAACGCTCGCCCAGGCGGCTCATGGTGTGGTCGGCTACTACTTCGATGTAGCGGGCGCCGTACTCGAACGGGGCGGGTTTCCCGCCTCACAAGATGCGGATTACAGCGCGCACGATGACGGCGATTACTGGACCTGGACCATCGATGAGCTGCGCACCGTGCTGCATGCTGAGGAACGAGTGAATACCGCGGTGGTGCGCTATGGTCTCGAGGATCCGGCCAGCGCAATGCATATCGATCCGGCGCGCCATGTGTTGTACCAGGCATTCGACCCGGCTGGACTCGCGCAGAAAATGCAGCTCGCGCCTGATCAATTGGCGGAACGACTGCGTTCCATTCACACGGAAATGAAGAATGCGCGCGACCAGCGTCCGCGCCCGTTCGTCGATGAGACCATCTATAGCGGTTGGACCGGTCTGGTCGCGTCCGGTTTTCTGGCTGCTGCGCGGCACCTGAACAACCGTGCCGCAGGCGCCGCCGCACTACGCGCACTCGAGCGCGTATGGCAGGAGGCCTTCGCGGCCGGGCAGGGCCTCACGCATCGACTGGGGGACCGTGAGGCCGGCGAGTATCTGGATGATCACGCTCATTTCGCCCAGGCGCTGCTCGATGCATTCGAATACGATCAGCAACGTGCGCAGCTCGAGCGCGCCAGTGCGCTGGCACAGTTTGTGGAAGAGAACTTCCGGCACGAGAGTGGTGCGTACACCGATCGTCCGGTGCGGGCCGCAGCCGCCACCACGGGCCTGGCTCAGCCGACCATGTCAGTAGCCGATGCGCCCGTGCCATCCGGTAACGCCACCATGGCGCTGGTACTGCTGCGCCTTTCGGCGTTGTTGGGCGACCCTGCGCTGCACGATCGCGCGCAGCGGGTGCTGTGTGCATTTGCGGGGTCGGCACCTCGGCTGGGAACGGCCGCCGCTACCTACGTACGGGCTTTGGCCTGGGCCACGTTGCCCGTGACCACGGTGGCCATTGTGGGAAAGGATACCGCCCAGTCCGATTCGCTGTTGCAAGCCGCGTTGCGGGTGTATCGCCCGCGTACCATCGTGCGCTGGCTGCGTGCGGGCCAGGACTCCACTCACGAACTGCCCACAGAGCTGCAAGCCATGGTCACGGCCGACGCGCCACGCGCCTACGTTTGCATTGGGCAAGCCTGCCTGACGCCATTGACCCAACCCGAACAACTGATAACCGTACTGCGCGGCGGGAACAGCAGCTGAGCCGGCCGCGCTGCCCGTTCAGGAGAATGACAAAATGCCAACGCGCGCTGACGCGATCCAATTGTTACAGCAGTGGGTGGACAATCCAGCACTGCGCAACCACATGAAGTCCGTGGAGGCAGCCGTCCGCTTTTATGCGCGTCAAACCGGTGAGAATGAGGAAGAGTGGGGCCTGGCCGCGCTATTGCACGATCTCGACTGGGAGAAACATCCGGACGAGCATCCGCTGCGCGCTGTTGCAGAGTTGCGCCGGCTCGGTTACACCGAAGATGTGTTGCACGCGATTCTTGCCCATCGCTCCGACTTCACAGGCGTGCAACCCGAAACACCACTGGATCGTGCGCTCGTTGCCTGTGATGAGCTGACTGGCTTGATTACAGCTACCGCACTGGTTCGGCCGGAGGGCATCGACGATTTGACGGCCAAATCCGTCAAGAAGAAAATGAAGGATCCAGCATTCGCAAAGGGCGTGGATCGTGAAGATGTGCGGCGCGGCTGCGAACTGCTTGGCCTGGAGTTGGATGCGCACATCCAGAACGTAATCGAGGCCATGCGCGCCATTGCGCCTGAGCTGGGACTCACCGCTGCTCAGCTCAGGCGCTCTTGATTCTTGCTAGCGGCGGATGGGAGGTCGGCCGCGGCGTTTTGTCGGCGCTCCATCCGTAGTGGCAACGGGCCGACCCCGCGGCCTCCCGCCCACCACGCGATCCACCCATTGATCCAGGTTGCCGACTACCTCGACCAATGCGCCCCGATCCTGCGCACCAGCCACCACGCGCGCGAACTCCAGCAGCACACCCCTGACGCGTTCTTTGCTCGCAGAACCGCGGGCGGCCGCGCCGCGACCACGCGGTCGGCGGGGCGCCATGGTCCTGCGTACCTGCAGTGGGTAGGTCGCGTTGAACTGCCGGGCCGAGAGGGTGCGCATGCCCCGCTCCAGCTTCCTGGCCTTTTCAAACAACTCCTGACTCGTGACCTCGGGCCGCTTCTGAATCTCATCCCGAACCATATTCATGACCCGCTGGTTGACCACGGGCATGGCGCCTCCTCGCGTCAGATCGAGCAAAGTTGTTAAGATTTGTTGATAATGTCTGCAATTGGCAGGGTCGCTCCGAGAATGTCAATACGTCCACTTTCACGATACCTGGCGGCCCCATAGCTTGCCCCGCGCGCAGGCCACGACGGGTGCTGACGAGCGCTGCACATGGGCAACGTACACTTACGGAAATGGAAAGAACGATGCGAGGTGTTCGCTGGATTCGTGTGATGAGCGGCACGCTGTGTGTTTGCTTGCTGCAGGCATGCGGGGATGGACTGACGACAGATGACCGAGGCTATACCAAGGCGCCACTGGAACAGCCGGGCCTGCGTATTCGAGCGGAAGGGAGTTCGGCCATGGACTCGCTCGGTTCGCCCGTGGTGGCGCGCGACACGCTCATCCCGCCCGAGGTAAGTCCGGCGTCGACAACTTCAAGAGACGAGTAACTTACACCAGCGGTGCACGGGGTCGCTGCGCGCGCCGGAACAGCGCAGCTTGCTCGTTGTCATCGAGCTCGCGCGCACGCTGCAATGCAATTCCAGGCGGAGCGTGCCACTCCAATCCGGCCACCAACGTTTCGTGAGCGGGTGCGCGGCCGCCCGCGCGTCGGAACATCAGCGCATTGTGCCAGGTGCCGTCATCATCGGGTTCGCTGCGCACCCACACTTCACAGCGTTGCCCGTCCACCAGGATGACGCCCAGATGTTCTTCGATGGCAAATACCGCGTGGGTCATGACATCCTCCGCCGGTCCAGTCGGCGCCGATCTATTGCAAACGAACGACCGTCACGCGCAGCGCGGCGGGTAAGGTGCCGCCCGCCGAGCTCTTGAACTCCAACAGTTGGCGCCCGGCCAGCGAACCGGAGACTTCGAAGACGGACATGGAGCCGCCCTGCACCCGATCCACGTTCACGCTGAACGTGCCGTAGGACAGGTTTCGTAGCGCCAGCGGTGCGGCCTGAAAGCCACCCTGAGCCGGTGGAAAATCATTGGAGAGTCCGGCGAAAATGTCGGGCAGGTTCCAGCCGGGCATGGTGAGCTGCGGACGAGGCGCCGTAAATCCAGATCGATCATCGAGTGCCAGCATGAGCGTCCAGTCCGTGATCAGATCGGCAAAGCTGCGACCCGTGCGTGCCTGCAGGTTTTCCACGCCCCGCAGTGTGGACTGGGTCAGGTCGCGCAGGAATGTGCTTTCATTGCCACCCGTATGATCGAGCGCCCAGCGCAGGAACGCCCAACCGCTGCCATACCAGGTAAAGTCGTCGCCACCGGTCGAGCCCAGAGGCGAAAGCCGCTCGTTTTCGACCTCGAAATCATGAAGCAGGAAGAAATGGTCGAACATCGAGCGCGGCTTGGTGGGCGGCGGACACTCCGGGAAATTCGCGGGCCGGACCTCGCAAAAGATACTGCTGCGATAGTCCACGTTACCGCGCTGCTCATAGCCGTAAACGGAGCGTGCCCACAGTTCCTCCGCCAGCATGGCGGACGCTTCCTCGAGCCAGCTCTGCTCGAAATCCGTAATGGAGGGCCGGCCGCCGGTGCGGGCAAAACGGTGGGCAAACGCCACCAGGTGCTTAGCCTCGTGGATGACCACGGTACGCGTGATGCGAAACCAGTTTTCCCTGGTGAGCTCGCGGAAGAGTTGGTTGCCAGTGGCCGTGGAGGTGGGCACGCGCGCGTAGAAAATCTCGCGCTTGTTGCTAATGGGACAAACGGGTGCCGTAGTGGGGCTGTAGAAGTCGGTGGAAACCACAAAGCCGGCAATGGTCTGCATATCGTTGACCAGCTTGCTGAACACCATGAAGATCCGCTGGTTGGCATCGGTCTGCGCATCAAACGCCAACGGGTCACCGAAGTTGTTGGTCAGGATGGGCCACATCACATTGTCGAATTCCTGGCCGACCTGGCGATAGAGATCATCCATGGTACCGGCCAGCGGTGCGGCAATGTCCTCCAGTACCACACCACGGGTTCCCGCGTATACCACACGGGCGCGAATCTCGCCTTGCAGCGCCGACAACTGACACGAGAGCGAACGAACGTTGGGTACCTTGATGTTCAACGTGTCGCCTACGTTGGGAACAGGTTCCGCGACCACGGCAGCGGCCACCGGGTTGGCACTCTGCCGACTGGCCGTTGGATAAGCCGATTGCATGCGCCGGACGACTTCCATGTTGGCAGCAAACAGGCGCAGCCGCTCCGCCGCCTCTCGCCGGGCCTCCAAGGCCTGGGGCGGAAGCGTGCGTGGACCGGTTGCGCGTGTGAAGCTCTGCTGTGCTGCGGCAAAAGCGTCTACAATGGCAGCCGAGCCGGCCAGTCCACCGGAGAGCGAGAAACTGCTGATGGAGTTGGCATCCGGCGTTGTATTCGTGACCGCTACCAGGTAGCGGGCGTTGCCCGCCGCAAAGTCGTTACAGCGGCTCTCATCCCCACTGAAGGCCAGGGTATGCCCGACGTTGATGGTGCGGCTGGCCGCGAGCTGGACGGCGAACTGAAGGCTGGGAGCACCGGTCGCACTGGCGGAAAGAGATTGACCGCTGGCTGCGCTGGCGGACCAACGCGCGCTGGCCCGCCCGTCGGAATCGGTGTTCGAGGTGGCGGGTGTGACACTTCCGCCGCCAGTTGCGGTCCAGTCCACACGGGCCTGCGCCACTGCATTGCCGAACGAATCACGCACGCGCACCACCACATCGCGGGCGCCAGACGTGCCCGGAATGACACAACCAACATCGGTCAACTTTTCCATCTGGGAAGCCGGACCGGCCACCGTCGTAGCCAGGAATGAAGCCGCGCCGGTCACGCCCGCGGTTTGCGCTTCAGCGCGCTGCCCGTCGGCTGTGCTGTTCCCCAAGCGCCAGGTGGTCTGGGCGTTTCCCGCATCGTCGGTCGTGTCGGCAGCGGGTGAAACCGCGCCGCCGCCTGCGGCCACGCGGAAGGTGACCACTTTGCCGCGTACGCCGGCACCCGTGGCGTTGGTAACTTTCACGACCAGAGGTTGACTTAGAGTTGTGCCGACCGGACCGGTTTGATCGGCGCCAGAAACAATGGCAATGGCAGTGGCGGGATCCCCTCCGCCGTCAGGACCTGAGGAGTCGCCGCAGGCAAGCACACTGGCCGTGGCCAGCAGTCTGCTCCAACGACCCAAACGCGGGGTCATAGAGCATTTGCGGAAAAATTTTTCCATCAAGGGCTCGCTACAGTCGCCGGGTTGGAGTCGGCGTTCAGCGGTTGATGATTCCGTAGGAACGAACGGAGATCTGTCGGCCGGACCGATCTCCCGTGATCCAGATTTTGGCGCCGGTTGGGGCACGAATCGTTCCGCTCACGCGCAAGGTATCGGGGCCCACGAGAAACTGGTTGTCCGCGAGCCACCAGCCAATCACGGGACGCTCGCCATCGATGTCGATCACGTCGTAGCTACGCACTTCAATGCTCACGCGTTCGTCGCGACGCGTTTGCGCACCCCGCAATTCTGCTGTAGCGCCACTCAGTGCACGCAGCTCGGGCTCGAGTGCACCAGTCAGGAATACGGAACGGCCATCGGTCTCCAGCATGGTAAGTGGCATGCCTTCCGTGCCGCTCACCACGATTTTGCCACGCAGCAACGATTGGGTCGCGCCGTCACTCGTACCGACCTGCGCGCGCGCGGTTCCCGGGGGTTCCACGCGCGCACCCTGCGGGTTTTCGATAGCCCTCTCTGCAGCAGGCGTACTATCGGCACTCGTTCTGGCCGGCGATTCACCCTGCTGCGCGCACGCGCCTGCGGCAATGACCACGGCCAGCAGGCGTTTCACTGGACTCTCACCACCCAAACCCGCATGTGCGAGGGCAGCGAACCACCAGGGCTGGTCACAGAAAAGGCGGTGGCCGGTCGACTCGAGCCCGTCACGCGGTAATACGCGGACGAGCCGGCGCGTATGTTGAGCGGATCGGAGTAATTGCTGAACGTGCGTGCGCGCGGAGTGAGCCGAGCGGTAACCGGAAGCAGCCGGGTGTTGATATCAAACAGGTTCCAGCTGGACATGGTCAATCTCGGCTGGAGACCCTGGATGCCATCATCGACATAGAGCGTTGCGGCCCATTGCGAGAGCATTCGCTCAACGGGCTCACCGACCACGTTGGCGACGTTTGCAAAGCCACTGCGCGTGCTTTCAATCAATGCCCGATGCATGGCCCGTTCTCCGCCTGGGAACGTTGGCCCGAACTGGTCGGACAGCCAGCGCAGGAACGACCAGCTCACACCGTACACGCCCTGACCCTCCAGACACGGTCCAAGATCCGCCAACGACGCTGTCAACCACCCGCATTCCTCCGGCGCATTCGGCAACCTCGTGGTCTGACTCTGGAATCCGTAGTACAGGAACAGGCCAAAGAACGCATCGAGGTACCAGTCAACCGGATAAAGCGGTCCCCCCGCTTGATCCCGGTTGATGGCGACGCCGATACCGAGGTTCTGTCCGATCTGGTTACCCGTGACCGCATGGCCCACGACCTCTTCGGCCAGGGTGGCCTGACCCTCGAGCTCCCACACGCTCTGCAACGGACCCTGCGGCGCAATCTGAAGGCGGCGGCTGGTCTGGATGATGTGCGTGAATTCGTGCGCAATCACCTTTGGAAAGTCGAGCCGCGCATCCTCCAACGTGTATTCGCCCAGGGCATAGGTGCCGTTGGGGTCCGGAGCCAGACTGTAGAAGTACTCGCCTTGATTGCTGGCCGGGCAGCTGGCTGTGGTGAAGAAATCGCCCGACGAAACGAATCCCAGAATGTTGCCGCGGCGATTCACTTCTTTCGTGATGAGAATGACGATCCGGGAATTGTTATCGCGATCGGCTGGCTCTCCAAAATAACTCGTGTTGGTGGTCCAGACCTGATTGTCAAAAGTTGTACCCAGGTTCTGGTAATCCTGGGGTGTAAGGCCACCAGGCGGGTTGGCCACGTCTTCCACCCAGAAGGCGCGTTGCCCCGCTCGCCTTACGACCGCCCGCACCTGGGTCGAGCTGGCGCACCCTCCGGTGGCATTCTGGACGCGCAACGTGACCGTATCGCCTACCTGGGTATTGGCGGGAATGGCCTGCGCGGCCGGCGCGGCTACCGCATCTGAACTGCTCCGCAGTGCCAGTGGCAACGCGCGCTCCTGGTTGCGAAGCGCCAACTCCGCTCGCCGATGCCGGCTCCACCTGCGCGCAATGGGCGTTGGCAAGGCAATGCTCGTTGTAGTCGGTGCACTGC
>JBOHRF010000015.1:0-42896 GCA_050732575.1 Longimicrobiales bacterium | reverse complement strand
AGCGAAGCGAAGCGCGCCCGCGTCCACGAGCGCCCGCGAAGCGCGCCCGCAAAGCGCGCCCGGGGCGCAGCCCCGCCCAAAAAAAGCCCCACGCAACTTGCGTTGCACGGGGCCTGGCCGAACGGTTCTCCTCGTCCGGCTTAAGTCCAGGTTGTTACGTGGCGAATTGTATGCCCGCAAACTTGACCTTCTATCGTCCGCGTTTTAGCCGCGAAGTCGGTAATGTCACTCAGGTCCACCACACAGCGGCCGCTGCGTCCATCACTCGCCGTCCAGTCGAAGGCGCCACCCGCTTCGGACGTGAACTGGCCTTGCGGCTGGCCTCCCCGGACTGCAGCGTGCGCCTCATAGCTGATGTTTGGATCGCCCGTCACGGTCAGCGTCACGCCTTCTTCGATGTATGCACAGGCCTCATGGGTGAGCGATCCCTCTGCATCGTAGGAGTAGTCCCGCCCCTCGACGTCGGCCGTAAACGTCACTTCCAGCGCAATACCGATTCGCCCGCCGCGCGGGCATGGGTGGCTGCTTTCATGGTCAACCGTGAAGGTTCGAGGCGGTGATGCCACGACGTCCGTTCCGCCGGATTGCGGGCGCAGGCTTCCGGACGCGCTCGAACTGGTCTGTGTGACTCCGCCTGCAATCGTTTCCGCCTCGCCGCGAGTCAAACGATCACCAGTCGACATAGGATCATCGCCGCACGCGACCAGAACGATGGTCATCGTCAGCCCAAACGTAGCACGACGCATATGAAACACCCTCAACCTTGGGGGGCAGTGAAGCATGCCCGTTTCTAAGAGACGGCGGTGCCGAGCGCCGGGTCACGCCCCATGGTGGCAGCGTCCCTGGGTACCAGTCAAGCCTGTTGAAAGGATCCAGTCCCCGTCGTTCAAGGGTGCGTAACTCGCCGTCCAGTAATGACTTGAAATGCTTTCCTGGCAAGGGGCTGTAATCAATCGTTCCAGGTGCCACTGTGCCCGTTGGCCTCGAGCTCGAGTGGGTGTGCCGAATAACCCCGTAAAGCAAACCAATACAGGTATACGGGCAAATACCAGCGACCATATCGTTCTCGCTGGCTCACATGGACCCGTTCGTGGCGAATTACCTCGCTCCAGATGGCCGTGCTCAAAAACAGGGTATCTCCGGGATGACGCCAGGCCCGCCGCGCAGTGGGCCGATCCGGCACGAGGCGCAAGTTAGGCACGATGATGGTGCGACCCAGCGTAATGGCGGAGGCACCGCCGCTGGGTGCTCCGATAACCCGCGTCAACCGTGGTGCCACACGAATCTCAACGCCCTTGGGAAGCGCCACTGGGGGAGGTACGGTGGCGGTGGTAACGGCTCGGACCAGCTCGTCGGCATAAAGCAAAACCAGAAGGGGCAGAACGACTACTAGAGCTGCCAGACCGAGAAGCTTTTTGAAGGCCCGCGTTCGCTTTTTGTTTCTGGTCGTCACTTCGTTGCTCGTCACTGACAGACACGAGTGATAGAATGTGTGGCTCCAGTCCGCTTCAGCCTCCCGAATTCAAAGGAGTCTGCCATGCGCAGCCTGCTTCCACTAGCCGTTTTGTCGGCACTGATCGTTCCTGCGTTGGCCGCGGCACAACAGGCGCCCAGCTCCGTGCCGCGCGCATACATCTCCGTAGAAGGCCCGGCCATCGCCTTGACCAACGTAAAGGTCATCGACGGCACCGGAACAGCCGCACGGGACAATCAGACAATCGTGATCGAGGGACGCACGATTCGGGCAGTTGGCTCGACTGGGAGCGTGCAGATCCCGTCCAACGCGCGCGTTCTGGACTTATCCGGCCACACAGTCATACCCGGCCTGGTCGGGCTGCACGATCACATGTACTACAATTCGCGCCATCAACTGTACAGTTACCCCAAGCTATTTCTGGCCGCCGGTGTCACCACGATTCGGACGACCGGCAGCTACGATTCGTATCAGGAACTGAACCTCAGACGCAACATCGACGACGGACGAGTGATCGGGCCTACCATTTACGTAACAGGTCCGTATCTGCAGGGACCAGGGTCTGGACCAGGGACTATGGGTCCTATGCATCCGTTGAGCGGAGCCGATGACGCACGGCGCATGGTCAAGTATTGGGCAGAAGAGGGAGTGTCCTGGTTCAAAGCGTACACACAGATCTCACGCGCAGAGCTGGGCGCCGCGATTGAAGAAGCGCACAAACATGGCGTCAAAGTGACCGCGCACCTCTGCTCGGTCGGCTTCCGTGAGGCGGTCGCGCTTGGCATCGACAACCTTGAGCACGGCCTGCTGGTCAATACCGAATATTCGCCGCAAAAGCAGCCCGACCGCTGCCCCAGCGTTAGTGACTCCGCATATGCGGCCCTGGATGTGAACAGCGCCGATGTGCAGCAAACGTTCAAGGACATGGTGGCTAAGAATGTGGCCATGACGTCTACGCTGGCCGTGATGGAGCTCGGGACGCCCTCGCGCGTTCCCTTCGACCAGCGCGTGCTCGACGCATTGTACACGGACCCGCGCGAGCAAATGACGCGCTACTACGAAAACGGAAAGAACAGTGCGCAGGCCGACCAGCGCGGCATCGCCGCGCTCAAGAAAGCCATGGAATACGAACGCGCCTTCGTCAAAGCCGGAGGTCTCCTGGCCGCCGGCGCGGATCCGTGTTGCGCAACCGCCATCGCCGGGTACGCTGATCAGCGCAATTTCGAACTGCTGGTAGAGGCCGGCTTCTCGGCTGAACAGGCCACCCAGATCATGACCGCAAATGGCGCCCGCGTACTCGGTGGCGCCCAACAATTTGGATCCATCAAGCCCGGCCTGAACGCAGATCTGGTCGTGCTGCGTGGCGATCCCACACGCAGTCCAGCGGATATCCGCAATGTGGTCACCGTGTTCAAGCACGGCGTTGGTTACGATTCAGCCAAACTCACGGACGCCATCAAGGGCCGGATCGGGATCAACTGACATGTCCAGAACTAGCGGCAAGACGGTACTGATCACGGGTGCGAGCTCCGGCATTGGTGAAGCATGCGCACGCCGCTTCGGCGGCGAGGGCGCCAGCCTGATCCTCTGGGCGCGTCGCGAAGATCGGCTGAGCGAGCTGGCCAACGAGTTGAGGAGCACGTCTGGCGTCGAGATCGTGACTGCAAGCCTCGATGTCCGGGACCGGGAACGTGTGGATGCCGAGTCGGAGTGGCTCGCCGCCACGGACAACGTGCCGCATGTCCTGATCAACAACGCAGGACTCGCCCGCGGCTTCAACAAGTTCCAGGAAGGCGACCCGCAGGACTGGGATGAGATGATCGACACGAACATCAAGGGCGTGCTCAACGTCAGCCGCGCGATCATGCCCCACATGATCCGTCAGGGCCGCGGTCACATCGTCAACCTGGGCAGTACCGCCGGGCACTGGACCTATCCCAACGGAAACGTGTACGCGGCCACCAAGTTCGCGATCCGTGGGCTCAGCGAGGGTATGAACCTGGACCTGTCCGGCACACCCCTCAAGGTGACCAGCGTGGATCCCGGCTTTGTGGAAACCGAGTTCGCACTCGTGCGCTTCCGCGGTGATGAACAACGGGCCCAGCAGGTGTACCGGGGATTTCGGCCGCTCGCTCCCGATGATATTGCCGATACCATTTCTTACGTGGTCAATCTGCCCGATCATGTCAACATCCTGGATCTGGTCGTGGTACCAACCGCGCAGCGCAACATCTACATCGTAGATCGGAAAGAGTGATGGAGTAACGAGTGACGAGGAGCCATGCCCGCGATCGTGCCCTGCTCCTGGCTTGACCGGATCCCTTTTCCGAGGTTTCTATGAACACGCTGCGCTCGGCTTTTCTGACCCTCCTTGTCCTTGTTTCGCCCGCCTCGGCCCAATCTCCCGAGCAGGACGCGCTTGCCGTCGTGCGCCGTTTGTTCGATGCCATGCGCGCGCAGGACACCGTGGCCATGCGTACCACTCTCGACTCCAGGGCTCGCCTGGTTGCAACGGGCACCAATCAGCAGGGTCAGCCTACTGCGCGCACGCTCACCATCGACGGGTGGGTGCGCAGTATTGGATCCGCTCGCGCCCGGCTCGACGAACGCATCTTCGACCCCGAGATTCGCGTCGATCAGAATCTGGCCACGGTCTGGACACGCTACGACTTCCTTGCTGGTGATAACTTCAGTCACTGTGGCTACGATGCGTTCCAGCTCATTCAGACCGGTGGCCAGTGGAAAATCGTTCAGATTGCCGATACGCAACGACGCAGCCCGGATTCATGCGGGCGAGCAAGCGCTCCGACAGCACCCGCACCGCCCACTGCCACCGATACCGCCGCCATTGTCACCGCGCTGCAACGTGTCTTCGATGGTATGCGTACGCGCGACACAGCCAGCATCAGGCAGGCTTTCATTCCGGACGGTGTGCTCATTGGCCTTCAGACAGATGCCGTCTTCCCAACGCCTATCGGCAGCTGGCTGCAATCGCTGGCGCGCATTCCTGACGGCAACGAAATCCGCGAGCAGATGGTTCACCCTGAAGTGCGTATCAGCGATAACCTGGCAACCATCTGGACCTGGTACGACTTGCATATGGGCGATCGATTCTCCCATTGCGGTATCGATGCCGCACAGCTCGTGCGTACCGTCGATGGCTGGAAAGTCGCGCAGATCTCCTATACCACACGGCGCTCACCCTGCGAATCACCCGCGCGGAAATCGTCTTCCTCGCTTCCGCTCTTCCCCTCTTCCGGACGTCCTTAATGTGACCGTTCGGGCCGCGGTCATTCCGGAGCCAGGTTCCAGGGTCCAACTGCGTGAATACGCGGAGCCCGTTCTGGAGCCTGACTCTGCTCTGTTGGCCGTTGAATTGAGTGAGGTCTGCGGCACCGATGTGCATTTGCGTGACGGTCGCCTCAGTGGAGTGCCTTATCCGCTCATTCCTGGCCACGTCACGGTCGGCCACCTCGAGCAAATCCGCGGCAGCCTTCTCGACGTGAACGGGCAGCGCCTGAAAGAAGGCGACCATATCACGTTCCTCGATGTGCATCGAACCTGCAACGCTTGCTGGTATTGTCTGGTTGCCAAAGCATCCACGCGCTGTCCGCAGCGCAAAGTGTACGGCATCACGTATGGCGCAAATGATGTCCTGGCCGGCGGCTGGGCCGAGAAGGTCTACCTCAAACCGGCCACTCGTTGCCTGCCACTCGGCAATGCCAGCGCCGAGCGGTTCATGGCCGGCGGCTGCGCCCTGCCCACCTCGCTGCATGCCATCGAGCGGGCCGAGGTACGCATTGGCGACAGCATCCTGGTTTTGGGCAGCGGGCCGGTTGGACTGGCCGCTGTGATCCTTGCCCGCCTCAGTGGCGCCAGCCAGGTGCTTTGCATCGGGGCGCCGTCGGTTCGTTTGACGGCTGCTCACCAGGTAGGCGCCGCGCACACTTTGAACTTTCTTTCGCACAACCAGGAAGAACGCCGGGATTGGGTGCGTGGACTTACCAACGGCCGCGGTGCTGACATCACGATTGAAGCCACCGGCGCTCCTCAAGCGGTCGTAGATGCGTTTCGCTTCACTCGGGATGCAGGCAGGGTAGTCGTGGTTGGACAATACACCGATCACGGCCAGGTCCCATTCAACCCGCACCTCGATCTCAATCGCAAGCACCTGGATGTGCGCGGTTGCTGGGGATCCGACTTCTCGCACTTCTACCGCGCCGTCCAGCTGATGCAGGACCCAAGTCTCTCCGCCGCCTGGCAGCTGCTGGAGTTGCAACGCTTTGGGCTGAATCAGGCCGAAACTGCGCTCGAACTGGTGGCGCGCGGCGAAGTCATTAAAGCCCTAATCGACCCTCGCCTGTAAAACGCTTTCGCTTTCGTTTTCGCTTTCGACAACCCAGAACGATCAGCGATCGCGCTCCAAAGTCACCGCATGCTGCCCGCGCGCCCGCTCCCGTACTACTTCGTTGCGTTCTGATTTCTCATACTCCGCAACCAGTCGCTTCAGCATTTCTTCCCGGCGCCGGTACAACCGCTTGGGCGCGCGTGCTTCATGCCGGGTTAGCGCATACGCGGTGAGCAGCGGCACTGCGATCGTGGAGTCGGTATAACACACGACTGCGTCAGGAAGCCGGTCCGGATCGACCTTGCCCCAACTCACCGCCTCGCCCGGAGTGGCGCCCGAAAGACCGCCTGTGTCCGGTCGCGCATCCGTGAATTGCAGGAAGTAGTCATGCCCTTTCTCCTCGATCCCCAGTACTTCCTGGATTTGTGGCTCGGTTTGCAACATGAAATTCTTGGGACTGCCACCACCGAGTATTACCACCGCTGATTTGCCACCCGATCGCTTTGCATCGAGCACAATGGACGCCGTCTCATTTACATCGCGGTTCACATCGATGGCCAGTTGATTCCCCTGGAGTGCTCCGGCGGCCACATTCATGCCAATGGAGGAATCGCCAGGCGATGACGTGTAGACCGGCACATCGTAGTTGTAGCACGTTGCCAGCAGGGATTTGGCATGGTCAGGCTGACCAATCGCTCGTTGCCGTTCGGCAACGTATTTGCCACTCAGCCAGTGAAATTCTCCCGATGACATGGGCCGTTGGAATTCGGGCGCACGGATGATCTTGCGGAAAAACGCATCCGTATCCAGTAGCACGGAATAATCAAAGAAGATGTCGTAGATGCGAACCACTTCTTCTTCGCGCAGCACAATGTCGGAAACGAACGGATTACCCTGGTGCATGGTTAGCCCCAGGCCGAAATGCGTGTCATGGTACAGGTTGGCGCCGGTCGTGATGATCCAGTCGATGAAGCCCGCTTCGATCAGTGGTATCAGCGCACTCATCCCCAGACCGGCTGGTGTCAGAGCGCCCGTGAGCGTCACGCCAATCGTGACATCCTCCTCCAACATCTTCTCGGTGAACAGGCGGCACCCATCACGGAGACGGCCGGCGTTGTAGGCCAGGAACGCACCATCGATCAGATCGGCCACGCGTTCATCGCTCTCAATGCGTTTGGGCTCAATCGCGCTGCCGGACAGAAACCGGCTTCTCTTCTTTTTCATTCTGCCTCACGGCGTCCGGTGCGTGCGCATCCCACCTCTCGAGCGACGACGAACGCTCGGTTCACTGGGCACGTTGTCCCTGGCCGACATTCGTGCAGAGCTCTGCTCGAAGCACTTCACAATCACGTCGACCGCCTCTTCCGGTGAGTCCGTTACAATGAGAAGGTCCAGGTCGCTGGGCGAAATCCTTCCGCCCGCCAGCATGGTATCGCGGATCCAGTCCAGCAAACCCTGCCAGTACGATCGGCCGAAGAGTACGACCGGAAAATCACGAACCTTGCCCGTCTGAATTAGCGTTAGCGCCTCGAACAGCTCGTCCATTGTGCCGAAGCCGCCCGGAAAAATTACGAATGCCTCCGCATACTTCACGAACATCGTCTTGCGCACAAAGAAATAGCGGAAGTTGATCGCCATCTGCACATACGCATTCATGCCCTGCTCGAACGGCAACTCAATGTTGCAGCCTACGGAGGCACCGCCCGCCTCGTGCGCGCCCTTGTTGGCCGCTTCCATTATGCCGGGACCGCCACCCGTTATGATGGCAAAGCCTGCCTGCGCCAGGCGGCGACCCGTCTCCTCTGCCGCGCGATAACTCGGATCGTCGCGCTCCGTTCGCGCACTGCCGAAAACACTGACCGCGGGACCGACCTGCGCCAGCGTATCGAACCCTTCCACGAACTCTCCCATGATGCGGAACACGCGCCAGGCATCGCGCGTCGTGTCCGCCACGGCCCGCGTCTCCCAGGGCCGCGTCAGTAACTTCTCGTCTTCGGTCTCAGGCTGACCTTGATTCAGGTCAGGAACATCCACCGGCGGCTGCGCGGGCGGTGCAGCTGGCATCGATGGATCACCAGGTGCGCGTGGCTTCTCGACGGGGCTCATTGCGGCGAAAGATTACCGAGGCGTAGGTTGCCGCGCCATGAAGTGCCCTGCCTGCGGCGCAAACGCTGATGGAAAATTCTGCGCGGAGTGCGGCGCACCGCTGCAGTCCCCACAGTGCGCCAAGTGTCAAGCCAAACTGCTGGCTCATGCAAAGTTCTGCATACAGTGCGGAACGCGTGTAGGCACTAGCAAGCCGCGCGCTAAAGTCGCGTTCGCACTGGGTCCCGCAGTGCTCGGACTGCTGGCACTTCTCACGGTTATCCTGCTTCAGGATGGATCCAGGGCTGGCTCGCCGCCCGCCCCGCCACCAAATGCTCAGGCCACATCTCCACCTCCGCTCTCCGCTAACATGCGGGAGAACGCGGACCGGCTATTCGATCGCGTGCTGCGCGCCCGCGAAAGCGGTGACTCTGCTTCCGTCGGACAATTCGCGCCCATGGCCATCCTCGCTTATCAGAACGCCGGCGTTCTCGATGCCGACGGACAGTATCACCTCAGTGTTTTGCACACCGTGTCCGGAGACCCTGCCGCCGGACTGGCCGCGGCTCGCGTCATTCTCAGTGCTTCGCCAGACCATCTGCTAGGATTGTCCGCCGCTGCCTCCGCCGCTGTGGCTCAGGGCGATAGCCTCGCCGCACGTCAGTTCTACCAGCATTTCGCCAATGTCTTCGCCAACCAGCGAGGAAAGGCCCTGCCTGAGTATCAGGACCACGCGCAACTCCTGGCTGGACTAGAAACAGAAGTCAAAAACTATCTGGCCAGGTGATTTCGAAAATCGGAAGGGACAACTATAAACCCGTGGGGTGATCGAGGAACCGCCAGGGAATCCCAAACTGCTGCTCCAGATGCTCAGCCAACGCTCGGACGCCCCAGACTTCTGTTCGGTAATGCCCACCATAAAAAACATTGATACCGCCCTCAATTGCATCAAAATACGTATGATGCGCACCCTCGCCCGTGACCAGGGCGTCAAGTCCAAGTGCTTGCGCTTCACTGATATAGCTCGCGCCGGCACCGGTAATCACACCCACTTTTTCAACTCGTTCGCCGCCGCCAGGCAGAAGCCGAACCGGGCCGCCCAGCACTTCATCCAGGCGCGCAGTCAACGCTTCGCGACTCAGTTTTAATGTCCCCCAGATTCCGATCTTATGGCCCCGGTAGTCACCCCAGTCTCCCTCGAGGTTGAGACCGATCGCCCTGCCCAATACCACGCTGTTGCCCACTTCCGGATGAAGGTCCAGGGGAATGTGTGATGCATAAACAGCGAGCTCCGCAGCCAGGCAGGCCTTGATCTTTCGATACCCACGACCCGTGAGCGGCTGCAATCCGTTCCAAAACAGTCCATGGTGCACAATCAGCAAGTTACAGTCGTTGACGATAGCGTCCTGAATGGCGCGTTCGCTCGCATCAACAGCTACGGCTACGCGAGCTACGTCTGCGGGTGATTCGACCTGCAATCCATTCAACGCGTGTGGGTAGTCAGGTATCTCGCGGGCGCGCAGATAGTCGTCGAGGTAGGTCACGAGCTGGGCTAGTTGCATGGGTTGTTCAGGAGCCTCGAATGACTGTGGAAAAAGGTGGGTATGCTTTCCACAGCGTCATGTTAACAAGTGACGCGGTGTGTGTAAGTTGTTGGAAACAAAAGTGTTTTGCTGTTCAATACTCCTGTGGAGAAATGCCGGCAGATGTTTGCGCCGGCACTGTGGAAGAACTGTGAATAGAACCCGAAACTCGGCTGAAAACGAGGTCGCCAAACCTACGATTTACGCTGGTATTTGGCGACCCGCCGGGGGAGCTGCAGCACCGGGGATTGGGTGGTGCGCTTGACCCGCAGCCTTGGGGGCCTGGCTTGACCTGGGTAATTGTGCGATCTCACCCATGAGGACTTTACCGTTGACCTTGCCGCCCTCGTCGAGCTTGACGCGGCGCGCCCGGATTTCACCCTCAATAACGCACGTGGCCTGGAGTTCGAGTCGACTCTCCGCCGTGACCGTGCCGGTCACACGGCCGCCAATCACTGCGTCCTGCGTGCTCACGTCACCCTGGACGACCCCGTCTTTGCCGACTACCACTGCTTTGCCAGCTCGTACCGTGCCTTCCACGGTACCTTCAATGCGAAGAGTACCTTCCGTTTCACAGTCTCCGACTACGCGCATGCCCGGTCCAATGATGGAAATCACACTCTCACGAGTAGTAGGCGGGGGAGCCTGCTCTTTATCCTTCGCCATCGGTTATTCCTTTCTTTGCTTTTGAACGAACATGACGATCTACGGCTGCTTGACGTAACGCTGTGGATCGACAGGCTTTCCGTTCTCCCGCACCTCAAAATGGAGGTGAGGTGCCGTCGATCGTCCAGTATTTCCGCTCAGCGCTATCACCTGAAGTCTTTTGACTCGATCTCCCTTGGAAACCAGTAGCTGAGACGCGTGCCCATAAAGCGTCTCTATGTCGCGACCATGTGTTATGCGGATGAAATTGCCATACACCTCATGCTCACCCGCCTCTTCAACTACTCCAGGGCCCGCAGCTCGGATGTACGTTGATTGCTGAACTGCTATGTCCAGGCCGGGATGGTCGGCTTCACCCGTCAGTCCGCGCGTGATGAACCCCTTCACTGTGCCCAGGGGCCAGGCATCTACGACTGGACCATCGGGCCCGCCAGTGCCCGATGCCGCAGGCAGGTCGGGCAAAACCGGCTGCTGACCCGCGGCCGTAGAGTCAGCGCCAAGAAGCTGGCGAACCCGCTGATACTGCCCCTCTACCTCGGCGAGCAGATGTGCCAGCGAGTCGACCTTGACGCGTTCTGCCTCAAATCTCTCCAGTTCACGCTTTAGCGGCGGCACCCGGGCTGCCTGCGCGGCAAGCGAAAACCACATCGCGACCATCACGACCATGACGCAGAGAGTGGCGAGTGTTCCCCAGGCAAGCACCCGCAGCCTACGGTAAGAGATCTCGAACGTCTTGGTCTCGAGATCGCCGTGAGGCACGATGATGAGCGTGAGTCGACGGTCGTCCATGAATTCCGCCCCGACCTAGGAGACAACTTCAGTGGCGGAACGGCCTACCATGAGCTCGAAAACGCGCTCGAAATCGTCGGCATCATAGTAGGGGATCTCGAACACGCCTTTTGTACCCCGCCCTCGCTTGATGCGAACGTTCGTGCCAAAGATCTGCTGCAACTCTTCTTCTAACATGCGCTCATTGGCGTCCCGATCGCGCTCGGCGTTGACCCGCGTACGCCGCCCTGGCCGCGCACGTTGTACCTCATGCTCCAGATCCCGGACGCTCCAACCATGGGCAACGGCTTCGGAAGCAAGCTCGGCCATGCGTCGTTCGTTACCGAGGCCAAGAAGTGCACGCGCGTGACCCGCGGAAAGCCGGCCGTCCGCCAGGAACTCACGTACGGGAGGGGGGAGTTGCAGAAGTCGTAGCGCGTTTGCGATGGTCGACCGATCACGACCCACCAGTTGTGCGATTTCCTGTTGAGACAATCCAAATTCCTCGCCCAGCTGCTTGAAGCCCTCCGCTTCCTCCAGGGAAGAGAGTTGCTCACGCTGCAGGTTTTCGACGAGTGCCAGGACCAGGAGTGTGCGATCGTCGACATCCCGAATAATCGCCGGGATCTCCCGCCAGCCCAGCCGAGTGACTGCTCTCCAGCGGCGCTCACCCGCTACCAATTGCCAGGGTGAAGCGTTACCCAGCGGTGCCGGGCGTACTGTAATTGGCTGAAGCAAACCGTTTTCCCGAATTGAAGCTGCCAACTCGGCAAGTTCCGGCTCGGCAAACTCGCGACGCGGCTGGAACGGATTCGGAACAATCGAGTCGACGGCCACTTGCCGTGGCAAAAGACTGACGGGCGTATCCAGTCTTTCTTCTCCCAGATACTCACCTAGAAGTGCCCCCAGGCCTCGCCCCAATCGATCTCGCTTGTTCATCATCGCGCTGCAGCCTCCCGCCCGTCTGATTTGGCACCATCCGCTGATGCCGGCCGTACCCCGCGGGCAATGATTTCCTTGGCCAATGCCAAATAACTCTGAGCACCCTGAGACACGATGTCGTACAGAACGATCGGCTTGCCAAAACTCGGTGCTTCGGCCAGCCGCACGTTTCGCGGAATCGTCGTGCGGTAAACCTTGTCACCGAAATATTGCTCGGCTTCCTCCGCAACCTGCCGCGAAAGATTCAGCCTCTGATCGTACATGGTCAGAAGTACACCCTCCACCTGCAACCGCGGATTCAAGTTTTGTTGCACTAGTCGCACGGTGTTCAACAGTTGAGAAAGCCCTTCCAGCGCGTAGAACTCGCACTGGATCGGGATTAACACCGAATCCGCCGCGGTCAACGTGTTGAGCGTCAGCAGCCCCAAGGAGGGTGGGCAGTCTACCAACACGTAGTCGTACCGCTCTCGGACCGTTTGCAATGACCGGCGGAGCAGCAACTCCCGCTCCGGCCTGCCCACCAGCTCCAGCTCTGCGCCCACCAGGTCCTGATCCGACGGCGCCACGCTCAGAAACGGGAAGTGCAGACCCTCGAGCACGGCGCTCTCCAATGGCGCTCGGTCCACCAGGACATCGTACATGGTCGTGCGGACTGTGGATCGATCAATGCCGGTTCCACTTGTAGCATTGGCCTGTGGATCCATGTCGATGATCAGCGTCCGACGTTCCGCCACGGCCAGCGAAGCACCCAGGTTGATCGCGGTCGTCGTTTTACCGACCCCGCCTTTCTGATTCGCAATCGCAATGACCCGGGACATTGCTTCGTGAGAACTCCGTCTCAACTTTCGTGAGCGCGAAAGATAAAGGTGGGGGAGTCGGGCAGGTAGTGTTTCACGTGAAACAAAACGTGCTGCTCTGCCGACCTGGCAGGAGATCGTGTTTCACGTGACACAAACTTGTAAATTATTGATACAAAACATCTTATAGCGCCAGAAAGGCAGGACCGCCGCAGCCCGTACCCGGGGCTCCAATGCCGGCGGAATTGATCCCTCTATGCAAGGCGTGACATTCGCGGATGGAGTCCGCATTTGCCTTGCTGAAACGTCCCCATCGCCCAGGCCTCGAGGCGACTAAGTGAACACAGCTCAAGAAAGTCGCAAGTTCCGAGTCATCGGTGTGGTTCAGGGCGTAGGCTTCCGATTCTGGACGCTACGGCAAGCTCATCGCATGGGCCTGGGTGGTTATGTTCGAAATGCGGCTGACGGATCCGTTGAGGTGTGTGCTCGCGGTCCGGCCGATCGGCTCCAGGAATTCCAGGCCATGCTTCATCGCGGACCGCCGGGTTCACGAGTCGCATCCGTTGAAGCGGTAGAGCTGGCGTCGGACTCGCTTCCTGACCCCTTCGAAATACGGCGCTGAATGCGCCTCCGGCGCGGAATCATAAGGCTAGCGGTTCAGTGACGGCCTGGATGGATCTGGACTAGGTCTTGGCCAATAACCCGCGTGAAGCCTGATACTCCCTGCGTTCCTGGATGAGCTTGAGCTGTTGCGGGAACCCGGCCAGCTGCTGGGCCACATAATATAAGTTGAGACCCGAGGCGAAGTTTAGGAAGAAGAACGTCATCATTCCGGGCAATACCCACAACATGACTTGAGCCTGCGGATTGGGCGGGCTGGTGCGCAGGCTGAGCCATTGGCCGATGAACATCGTGACACCCAATAAGATGGGCAGGATGAATAACGGGTCCGCGCGGGACAGGTCAGGCAGCCAGGCGAAGCTGACGCCCCGGAATTCAATAGTACTCTGGAACACGAAAAAGAGCGCAATCAGCACAGGCATTGGCAACAGGATTGGCAGGCAACCGCCCATCGGATTGAACCCCTCTTCGCGATATAGTTTGAGCATCTCCTTCTGCATCAGCTCGGGATTTGCTTTGTAGCGCGTCTGTATGTCCTTCATGCGCGGCTGCAGCTCCATGCTTTTCAGCTGGGAGCGCATGGCCTTGGCATTCAGGGGCCACAGTGCCAGTCGAACAGCAAATCCAAACAGGATGATCACCCAGCCGTAGGGCAAACCCGTGGCCCTGTGACTGGAAAGAAGAACCCATGTAAACGCGTGGCCGAGCGGTCGCATGATTGGACGCAGCCAACGCCACCCCATTGGATTGACGTCCTCCAGACCGAGTGCGATCTGCCGATCGTAATCCTGAGGCCCGATGTAAAGCTGGTAGCCGGCCTGCTGATCGGATCCGGCCGGCAGAGTTGCCGTGAGATCGACCGACCATCGGCCTGGTGCGTCAGTGGCCATGAGACCGCCAAACGCGCTGGTCCCCGCCAGAGTCCTCGGTAACGCTGCGACCAGGAAGTACTTGTTCTTGAGGGCGATCCAGTCGAGCGGGCCTTCTTCGATCCGGACCGCGCCCGCCGCGCCGTCGTCTCGGCGCGGCCGAACGGATTGGAGCGGCACATTCTGAATCCCACTCTGCCTGCCGTTTACCACGTATGCCAGTGCGCGCCGATCTTCCGTTGCGTTTGCCTCGTTTACTGCCAGAGTTGGCCCTAAATCCAGCAAAATCTGGACGGAGCGACCACCCGGATTCACACGCGCCATTACCTCTGTCAGGTAGTCACCGGGCTGAAAAGTGAACGCCAGCTCGAGGGTTTGTTGACTCGACTCATCTTTACCGGCCATGCGAATCGTTGCAGCAGCGTCGCCCTCTTTGAGGACGCGGCTTTTCGAATCGACCGGACTGAACCTGACCTTACTGAAGTCGATGTCGCGTCCGTCGACCCGAACGCGGTGACCCAGCAGCCGGCCACTGCTGGCGGGCACGAGCTGAACGGGCGGGCGCATACCCTGGTCCGTTTGACCGCGCGTAAATGACTCGTAACGAAGGAGTTCGGCAGAAACGAGCTGCGCGCCGTGGGTACTGAGTGCGTACCGGAACAGCGGCGACTGGACGATCAGGGTCTCGGCAGCCGTGCCGGCAACGGTTGGCGCAATGGGTTGCCTTGGTCGAGGCGCCGGCCGATCGGGTGTAGGCGTTGAATCCGCAATCGGCGGGGGTGTCCCGCCGACAATAGAATCGACGGTTGGGTTCCTGGGCGGTCTGGCCGGCGGGAACATTACATTGATCAAAACCACGGTGGCGATCATGAGCACGACCGCCAACAAAAACCGTCCGCTTTCCATTTATCGGGCTTCGATTTAACTCGTGTTTTAGGTGGAGGTCACGGAACCGGATCGAAGCCGTGACCACCGAACGGATGGCAACGCAGAAGTCTTCGCATGGTCAGCCAGACTCCGCGCACCGCTCCGTGTCGCAGAAATGCTTCCTGGGCATAGGCCGAGCAAGACGGCGTGAATCGGCACGCGGGTGGCAGGGCAGGCGAGATGAAACGCCGGTACCCACCGATCAGGAAGACGAAGAACCTGACCACCATACTCGATCCGCCCAATTCACCAATTCGTCCCTCAGCACACCGAATGCCGCGTCATACGCCTCGCGACGGGCCCGAATAAGAAGGTCGGTGTGTGCCGGTGTGCACGCCAGCCTGGGCAAAAGTTCTATACGCAATACCTCGCGCAGCTGGCGTTTGAGCCGGTTGCGCCTCACGGCCGTCTGTTTGTGTTTGGGCACGACCACGCCCACTCTGGAATGCGCTGCGGGGGAAGGCGAAACAAAGACGTCCAGATGGGCCGTCCTGCTTCTCTTCCCCCGCTGCATCATTGAACGGATCTCCCGCCCGTCAGTGATCCGCCGGGCGCGCGGCAATTGACGCTCAAGCCGGTCATCGCCGTGCGCCAATTTGACCACGCGCGTGGCGCTATTTCCGGCCGACGGTGACCGTCAGCCGTTTGCGCCCCTTCTTGCGGCGCGCGCTGAGCACGGCACGACCGGCCTTGGTCGCCATGCGTGCGCGGAAGCCATGCTTGTTCTTCCGCTTACGGTTGTGCGGATTGTATGTCGGCTTGCCCATATGCGTTTCCTCAACCTGGCGTCACAGCAAAGGTTGTAAGTATAGCCGGGCAGGGAACCGGGTGGAAGGCAGGCCCTTCTTTCGCCCGTTGTTCGGAGTTGATTTATCCACAACGTTAGGTAGCTTCCGCGCCGCACCAAAAAACCATCCTCGCTCTCGATGATCAGCATGGAGTTGACCGCTGCGGAGGCCTGGGCACGCGTTCTGGAGCGGGCCCGCTCTGCATTTCCAGAGCAGACGTTCCGGATGTGGCTGGCCGGCACTGAGCCGGTAGCACTGTCGGGAAACGTACTGAGAATCGCTACGGTCAACGAGTTTGCGGCGGAGTGGATCGAAGACAAATACGGCGCTTATCTGGCCAGCCAGGCAGAGGCGTTGTTTGGTCAGCGTTTGATGATCCGCTTCGAGCATCGCGGGCCACGGCGACGGGATACGGCCGAACTGGTCAGTGCTGCAGCGGGCAGTCGTGCGGTGCCGCCCGCTCCCATCGAGCTGCCCGCTAGCACGTCACCGGGTACGGTCGGTGCACCACTCAACGAACGCTACCTCTTCGACCGTTTTGTGGTGGGCACGAACAACCAGCTGGCCGCGGCCGCATGCCGCGCGGTCTCGGAAGCGCCCGCGCGCATGTACAACCCACTGTTCATCTACGGTGGCGTTGGCCTGGGCAAAACCCATTTGATGCACGCCATCGGACATGCCATACACTTGCGCGATGTGGGCAAACGGGTGGCGTACGTATCCAGCGAAAGGTTCACCAACGACCTGATTGCATCGATCCAGGATGGCCGCATGGCAGAGTTTCGCCGGCGCTATCGTGAGATCGATCTGTTGCTGATTGACGACGTGCACTTTCTGGGTGAGAAGGAACGAACGCAGGAAGAGTTCTTTCATACGTTCAATGCGCTGCACGATGCACAGCGGCAGATCGTGATGACCAGCGACCGTCCGCCCAAAGAGATACCCGGTCTGGAAGAGCGGCTGGTCTCGCGTTTCGAGTGGGGACTGGTCACCGACATCAAACCGCCCGATCTGGAAACGCGCGTTGCCATTCTGCGCAAGAAAGCCGATGACGACCAGATCGTGTTGGCAGACGAAGTAGTGGACTTCATTGCGCGCAACTGCCGCTCCAACGTGCGCGAGCTGGAAGGCGCCGTAATCAAGCTGCTCGCCTACTCGTCGCTCACGCGGCGCGAGATCACTATCGAATTGGCCCGTGAAGCACTGGGCGGCGTTCTCAATGGGGCAATGATCGAGCTCACGCCCGCGTTCATCCGCGAGCGCGTTGCTGCGCGTTGGGGCGTTTCTGTAGAAAGTCTGGTTTCCAAAAAGCGGACCAAAGAGCTGACTGTGCCGCGCCAGGTAGCCATGTATCTGATTCGTGAACTGTTGGACGTGCCCCTGGTCGAGATTGGCAAGCTGTTTGGCGGCCGCGACCACTCCACGGTGATTCACTCGATCCAAAAAGTCGAAGGAGATCTGCAGACCGATGAAACGTTCCGAACGCGCGTGACCACGCTACGTACCGAGCTCATTTCATGAGAATGGGAAACCCTGTGGGCTCACTGTGGAGCACGGCGAGGAATTCCACACTCGACCCCCGGCATGTGGGCAATTGCCCAGTTGTTACTCGTTATCCCCGTCCTGTCCACGTATGGTCGGGTCTCACAAACCACGTTACCCTAAACGCTTGCCGAGAATCCGGAGCCCTTTTCCACGAGTCCACGCTCCCTACTACTACAACGATAGAGATATCTCTTACAAAAGCAGTTCCTTTATCCTGTGGAATCCGTGGGTTGCAACCCGCGTGGCGAGGCGCAAAATGAAATTCAAGATCACACGAGAGAACCTTCAGCGCGGACTGGCGGCCGTAGCGGCCAGCATCCCGACGCGTACCACACTGCCGGTCCTCTCCAACATCCTGATCGATGTGAGTGGAGACCGTGTCGGGATGAGTGGGACAGACCTGGACATTGCGGTCAGCCTGCACGTCCCCGCCGAGGTAGATGAAGCCGGCTCATTGACCGTGCCCGCCAAAAAACTTCAGGAACTGGCGCGTGAGCTGCCCGAGCACCCGGTGAAAGTGACAACCAAGGGTGATCGCTTCGAGTTGGCTTGTGGCCGCGCCACGTTTCGTCTGAATGGAATGCCGCGTGACGAATTTCCCACGTTCCCGGCAGTAAACTTCGATGAGAGCTGGAAAGTGCGCGGCAACATTCTACAGGAGCTGATAAAGCAGACCTCGTTTGCCGTCTCCACAGAAGAAAGTCGGCCCATCCTCAATGGAGTACTCTGGCAGTTTGGTGAGAATGAGATGCGCATGGTAGCCACTAACGGGCATCGGCTGGCGCGGATGGTTGCCAATGCCGTATCACCGGGCGCGCCGCGTGCAGATCTGATCGTACCACCCAAAGCGCTAACCCAGGTGGAGCGGCTCTTTGCGGGAGATGCGGAAATCGAAGTAGCGCGCAGTGAGAACCATTTGGGCTTTCGCATGAATGGAACAGAAGTCTTCACTCGTCTCATCGAAGGCCCGTATCCGAACTACGAGCAAGTCATTCCGCGGGACAATGACAAGATTGTGGTGGCCAGCAAAACGCAATTGACGCAGGCCTTGCGGCGCATGGCTGTGGTGGCCAGCGATCAGACGCACCGCGTGCGACTGACGTTCTTACCGGGTACGCTGCGGCTGGCCGTGGAAACACCTGACCTGGGCGAGGCACAGGAGGAATTGGAAGTCGATTACCAGGGTGAATCGCTGGATATCGGGTTCAATGCGGCGTACCTGCTGGAAGTGTTGCGCTTCATGCCGACCGAAGATGTCCGGCTGAGTTTCAAGGCGCCTGAGCGCGCCGCGACCATTCAACCGGTGGCCCGAGGAGGCGATGCGGCGCCGGATTACCTGTGCCTGGTCATGCCCTTGCGTTTGTTGGACTAGCGAGTGCTGGATCCGGCCTATGTTCAGCTTCGACATCTGACAACTCCGGTTGTGGCGGTCACATCATCAGCGCAGGGCCGGCGCAATGGCATGATTGCCAACAGCGCGCAACGTGCGTCACTGGTCCCATCCGTTCCACGCATTTCAGTTTACATCTCGAAGCCCAACGTTACGCACGACCTGATATACAGGAGCGGCGTGTTCGGAATTCATCTGCTGCGCACTGATCAGTGGGATTTGATCTGGCATTTGGGCCTGCACAGTGCGCGGGTCGTGGACAAGATGGCAACGGTGGCTTACCGAATTGGAGAGACTGGTTGTCCGCTGCTTCAGGATTGCATGACCGCGTACGAGTGTCGGGTAGTCAACGTCATGGATGCGGGAGCATCGACCTTCTTCTTAGGGGATGTCGTTTCGGTAACGGAAGTTGCTACCGGTGAGGTTATGACCAGCGAATACTACCGGCGGCACATCCCGGCAAATCGCAAACAAGAGTACGAGGCCAGGCTGCTGGAGGCGCAGGCATACCTGGAGCCCTTGTCACATGAAGTCGATCGTTGCGCCTGGCCCGGAGCAATTGTGCAGCCTTGAGTGCAGGCGTCCGGTCAAAGCAGTTGGGACACGCGAGCCAGAGAGTGCGCGCGTATGCCTTCTGCAGCCAAACGGGACACACCGCCTTCCTCGCGATCCACGATCGCCAGGACGCCCAGCACCAGACCGCCGGCATCCCGGACGTGGCGCACGGCACGGAGCGCACTCTCACCGGTCGTGATGGTGTCTTCCACAACCACTACCGACCAGCCCGGCTCGAGCAACCCTTCAATGAGTTTGGCGGTTCCGTGTGCTTTGGCTTCTTTGCGTACCGTAAATGCGTCGAGCGTTCGTCCTTGACTGGCAGCGGTGTGAGCCAGCGCGTAGGCGACGGGATCGGCCCCCAGCGTGAGTCCGCCCACGGCGCGCGGCGACCAACCTTCGGCGTCGAGCGCATGCAGTCCCAGTTCCCCGATGAGCAGCTGTCCAAGTCCGGACATGGTGGTGCGGCGCGCATCAATGTAGAACGATGAGCGCTGGCCGCTGGAAAGTACGAAATCACCGCGGCGCAGTGATCGTTCGGCAAGGAGCCGGCACAGTTGCTGTTGCGTATTCATAAGGTCAGGCTTCGACCCACTCATCGGTCCGGCCAGGGCCGAAGGTAGATAGTCCGTCACAATGTTTCCGCAATTCGGGATCGAGCATGGGTGAATTGCCCAATTCGGACTGCTGCCACTCCAGGAATTCTATGTAACGGGTTTCGTCATGATGGTGGCGGAACATCCAGGCGCGCACACCGGCTTGGGTTGCCCGCTCCCGCAGATCCGCCCAGGCGGCCCGGTAGGCCGCCGTGTCGACCTGCACGAGGCGCACGGTGGAGTGCAGGAAACGCATCACCGCAGCAGCCAGAAGAGGCCAATAGCGATTGTGCCCAGGCCGGTCAACTTGCCCAACCATCGAGCCCAGCGCTCTGAGGCGGTGGCCACTCGATCCATGAAATAGCCAGTGATGACAGCATAGACAGCCATGCCGAGAGCGGTGCCAACAGCAAACATCGCCAGATAGGCGATGCCCTGGACCACTGAATCGAGTCGCGCGATCTGAAGCACGGCCAGGGCCGGTGCAGCGCCAGCCAGGCCGTGCAACACTCCCACCATGGTGGCCGTGTGCTCATGCTGGTGGTTGGCCCGGAATGCATGAGAGTGCAAGTGCACGTGCGATGCGCCGTGGTGGCTGTGCGAATGTGCGTGCAGGTGTGCGGCATGCCACGCGGTCCAGGCACCCAATGCAATGAGTACCAGGCCCACTACGCGATCCATCCATGCTGCGGCCGGCTCGGGTAGGGCCGTGCCAACCATCAGGAGCAGAAGGCCGACTACAGTGACCGACGCTCCGTGGCCCAACGCCCAGCGAACGCCAAACCGGAGTGCGGCCCGGGGGGCGGGCCTGCGCACGGCGAATGCGGCAACGGCCGCCATGTGATCGGCTTCCAGTGCGTGCATCGATCCGAGCAACAGCGCCATGGTATAGGGCAGGAACGGGTTCATTGCTAGTAAGAGTGGTTCTACTGCGGGCGCCGTCAAGCGAGTGGGCAGGTCCATGTGCCCTGGTGCTGCGTAAGCCGAGAGCTTGCGCCACCGCGCCCGACCTAGATCCGACTTGCGGCCCCTGCCCCACCGTGGCATCATCTGCACATCCAGACAGGCCCGGGGTACGAGATCTCACTCGCCGGGCCTTTTTTTCTCTTTCCAGAGTGTGCTGATGCTTGATTTCGGTCTATTTGCTGATCAACCCTGGTGGGTCGTCCTGACCTATGTAGCGATTCTGGGGCACATTACGAATTTATGCGTAACGCTGTACCTGCACCGCTCGGCTACCCACGAGGGTGTGGTATTCCACCCGGCCATCACTCATTTCATGCGCTTCTGGCTTTGGCTAACGACCGGGGTCACGACCCGAGAATGGGTGGCCTGTCACCGAAAGCATCATGCGTTTTCCGATCGCGAAGGCGACCCGCATTCTCCGGTGCAGGAGGGCCTGCTACAGATCGTGTTTGGCGGCGTGTTCTTCTATCAGGAAGCGTGCAAAGATCAGGATATGCTGGACAAATACGGTAAGGGCTGCCCGGATGACGCGATCGAGCGGCTAGTGTACTCGAACCACAGCTGGTTCGGCCTGGTTGTCATGATGGTGATCGACCTTGTGCTCTTCGGCCCCGTCTGGGGCATGGTCGCATGGGTGGGCATGACCGTGTGGCTGCCAATTTTTGGCAATGTGATCAATGGAGTGGGGCACGCACTGGGCTATCGGAACTTCACCACCAAAGACGCCAGCCGTAACATCATTCCCCTGGGTGTTTGGATTGTCGGTGAAGAGCTGCACAACAATCATCATGCGGATCCGCGTTCCGCCAATTTCCGCGCCAAATGGTACGAGTTCGATATCGGCTGGGTCTACATCAAGCTACTCTCCTGGTTCAAGCTGGCGAACGTGCTCTATGCGCGCTCGCTGTCAGCGGGTGACTTTGCCGAAAAGTATTACACTCGAGCTGCGCAGGCTGCGACTACGGCGGCTAGTGAGCTGAGCGCTCGCGCTGCGCACGCGCGCGATGAGTTTTCGGCGCGAGCGGCTCAGGCGAAAGAAGAGTTCACGGTGCGCGCGGCGCAAGCAAAAGAAGAACTTTCTGTGAAAGCTGCGCAGGCGCGCGACGGTCTTTCTGCGCGTGCGGCCAGCGCAACGGACGCAGTTTCCTCGGCTGCATCATCTGCGGCCGAGGCGGTTGCCTCGGCGGCCGAGGCAGCGGCCGATGCCATCAAGCCACCCAACCCGCTATCGGCCGCAGAGTAGAAAAACGCGGCGCATGCAGTTGCATCCTGCCATGCGCCGCGCTTCCGTTCCCGGTTCAGACTTATCTATGCCGGCGCCGATGACGACGCTCGAACACGACTTCACCGTTGACAATCATGTAGCGGATGATCTGGTCGCGCGTTTCGGGAAAGGCTTCCAGCCGGTCACGAAACTGATCGTTGGATACGATGGCGGCGCCCAACTCGCGGGCAAACGACAGGATGAAGAAGTCTGCATCCGTGCCGGCTGGCGCCTGGCGGATGGTGCCGGCATCGACCAGCTGCTCGAATTCCCGTTGCCGATCGATCTGATGACGGAGCGCAGCGTCTGCGAGAACAACGGGTTCGTACCCGAGTTCGCTCAACTTGCGCATCACCAGTTCGATATTCTCGAGCCGCGCCGTGTCGCCCTCGCTGCAGTGCGCCACGTTTGAGCCGTCAATGATCACCATGCAAGCCGCGGCGACATCCGCGTGCGCGGAATCAGGCTTGCCATTCCGATGCACCATACGCTGTTTGGTGGCAAGCCAAGTGCCATTTGAGTGACGAGTGACGAGTGACGAGTGACGTAGCGGGCGGCGTGGACTGGGTGCAAATCGGAAAAGCCGCGATCCTGGGGCTCGTGGAAGGCGCCACGGAGTTCATCCCGGTGTCATCGACTGGCCATCTGATTCTGGTGGGAGACTGGCTCGAGTTTACGGGTGCGCGGGCCAGTACCTTCGAGATCGTAATACAACTGGGCGCCATCCTGGCCGTGGTCTGGCTCTATCGCGCAAAGGTGTTCAACACGATTGCGCGGGCTCCCCGCGATCCCCGCGCGCGCCGGTTACTTCTGAGTCTGGGGCTGGCTTTCCTGCCCAGTGCGCTGGTCGGCCTTTTCATTCATGACTGGGTCAAAGCGAATCTATTCAACCCCATGTCGGTAGCCTGGGCCATGATCGTAGGCGGCCTGGTCATCATGTTGATTGAACGATGGAATCCGCCCGAGCGCATTACCGAGGCGGACAATGTGCAGACGGGAACGGCGGTCGGGATTGGCCTGGCCCAAGTACTCTCGCTGTTCCCGGGCGTGTCGCGCTCCGGTGCCACCATCATGGGAGCGCGTAGCCTGGGTCTCTCGCGCTCGGCGGCTACGGAGTTCTCCTTCTTCCTTGCCATGCCCACCATGGTTGCGGCGACCGGCTTCGATCTATTCCAAAGCCGTGACTTGCTCAGCGGTTCGGACATCCCGGTCTTTGCCGTGGGGTTTGTAGTAGCCTTCTTTTCGGCGTTCGTGGTTGTGAAGGCGTTCCTGGGCTTCGTTTCCCGCCACACGTTTGTGCCCTTTGCCTGGTACCGCATTGCGGCTGGTGCAGCTCTGTTGCTGCTCTACGGAAGGGCCGCCTCTTGAATCAGCGGGCTTTACAGGCGGAACTGACGGTCGCATCTTTGGTAGCGCTGCCAGCTATTCGGCAGACATAGCCATATCCGGCCGTTGATGCGGCCTCAATCGAGGCCTGCTCGTCACCCAGTTAACGCGTGGTTTTCCCGCGAGCCGATCCGGCTGGAACGGATTCTGCCCCACCAGTGAGTGGCCGGTCGAATCTCCGGAATGATCACCGTTCAAGATTCGTCAGAATCAGAGAACGACAACCAGGAAAATCGTGAGCAACGAAGCACCTCTCGGAGTCCTTGAAGTGCTCGGGAGCGGCGTAGGTTTCATGCGACGCCGTGAAGCCAGCTATCTCCCGACCAACAATGATGTCTACGTTTCCCAAAAGCTCGTTCAGCGCTTTGGCCTGCGATCCGGCGACGAAATCACGGGTCTGGTGGGTGCGGCGCCTGGACGTGGCAAGAGTCCGCCGCTGACCCAGGTCGACACGGTAAACGGCCGGCCTGCTCCAGAAGCATCCCAACGGCCGCTCTTCAATCGATTGAGTGCGCAGCATCCCAATGAGCAGATCATGCTGGAGTGCGGCCTGACTCGGCGAGGACAACGCGACTACACAGACCGCATCATCGACCTGTTCTGCCCGCTAGGAAAAGGGCAACGCGCCATGATCGTGGCGCCCGCAAAAGCGGGTAAGACGATGATGTTGCAGGCCGTTGCCGAGGGCATTGTAAGGAACTATCCGAATGCCAACGTCTTTATTCTGCTGGTAGATGAGCGGCCGGAAGAAATCACAGAGATGGAAGCATGCGGCTACGGAGAGGTGATCGCATCCAGCTTCGACCATCCCGCCGAGCGTCACGTAGGAGTGGCAGAAATTACGCTGGAGCGGGCCCGACGTCGCGTTGAGCATGGCGAGGACGTGGTCATCATCCTGGACTCCATCACTCGGCTGGCACGCGCGTATAACGCTACGGAAGAAGGCACGGGTCGCACCTTGTCGGGTGGGCTGGATGCCAACTCGCTGGAAAAACCGAAACGGTTCCTGGGCAGTGCACGCAAGATCGATCCCAGCCAGGGCGGCGGTTCGCTCACCATCATCGCCACGGCGCTGGTCGATACCGGGTCACGCATGGATCAAGTGATCTTTGAAGAGTTCAAGGGCACGGGCAACAGCGAACTGCTGCTCAGTCGTGAGCTCGCGGACAAGCGCATCTTTCCAGCCATCGACATTGTGAGCAGCGCCACTCGCCGCGAGGAGCTCCTGCTTTCCGACCAGGCCCTGGCCGCATCACACGTGTTGCGCCGCGAATTGAATGGAAGCGCCGCGGACGCCATGCAGCAAATGTTGGTCATGATGAAGCGCACAAAGACCAATGCCGAGTTGGTGGCGCAGATGAAACGCTCGGCCTGAGGAAAAGCCGTAAGGAAGACCGTAAGAAACGGCGTAAGAGAAGCCGTAGAGCCTGAGGAAGAACGTAAGACAGTAGTGGGAACTTAAGGAGCAAGTGGCCTTGCTCGCCCATGTTGCCGCATTCTTTCTTACTTTTTTCTTACTCTCTTACGGTTTTTCTTACGCTGTTTCTTACGTTGCTTCATACGGGTTTGCTTGTGGGAGCGGATATTCGATGTAGCGGGCGGTTTCGCGCGCGGCTTCCTGACCGAGCAAGCGGGCGAGCACGTGGAATGATGCATCGATGCCGGAGCTGACACCGGCCGCAATAACGAACTTACCGTTGTCGATTACGCGCCGGTCGCCCTGAATCAGGGCAGCCGGCGCTGCTATTTCCAGCTCTTTCAGTGCGCGGTGATGCGTGGTCACGGGCAACGAGTCGAGCAAGCCGGTGCGTCCCAGAATGAGTGCCCCCGTGCAGACCGAGAGCACGAGCTCAGCGTCTCGAGCCCTATCCGTCACCCAGTTCAACAAGATCTGATTATGCATCTCGCGCCGGGTGCCAAAGCCACCGGGGACGACCAGGACGTCAATGGCGGGCGCATCGGCAAAGCTGTGTGTGGGTGTTACCACCAGCTGGTTGCGGGCATTGATGGGACGCGCGTGCTCGGCAACCGTAAAGACGTTGAAAGGCTGGGACCCATCGCGCCGGCCAGCAACGGAGAAGACCTCGAAGGGTCCGGCAAAATCCAGGACCTCTACCTCATCGAAGAGCAGAACGCCGACCGATCGCACGGCCGTTACTCGTCAACGCTTTCGGCAACGCCGGCGTAGGCGGCCAGAGGAGGGCATGCGCAGACCAGGTTGCGATCGCCCTGCGCGCTTTCCACCAGGCCAACCGACGGCCAGAACTTGTGCGCGCGCGTCCAGGGTGCTGGGAACGCGGCCTGCTCGCGTGAATAGGGACGGTCCCACTCATCCGAAATGACGACTTGCGCGGTGTGCGGCGCGTTCTTGAGTGGGTTGTTGTCACGCGGCAGAAGGCCCTGTTCGATCTGGCGGATTTCCTTCCGTATGCCGGTTAGCGCATCGCAGAACCGATCGAGCTCTTCCAGTGATTCACTTTCCGTAGGCTCGATCATGAGCGTGCCGGCCACAGGGAACGAGACGGTGGGAGCGTGGAAGCCGTAATCCATGAGCCTTTTTGCAATGTCCGTGGCTTCAACGCCGGCAGACTGCTTGAGTGGCCGGGGATCGATGATGCACTCGTGGGCCACTGTACCCTGTTTGCCGGCGTATAACACGGGGTACTGATCCTCCAAGCGTTTGGCAATGTAGTTGGCGTTGAGTATTGCAACTTTGCTGGCGCGCGCGAGTCCCTCCCCGCCCATCATGCGGATGTAAGCCCACGAAATGGGAAGGATACTCGGACTGCCCCAGGGTGCGGCCGAAATTGCACCGATGGGGTGTTCACCGCCGGTGCGAATGACGGGGTGGCCGGGCAGGAACGGAGAGAGTGGCCGGGCAACACCAATCGGACCCATCCCGGGCCCGCCGCCGCCATGGGGAATGCAGAACGTCTTGTGCAGGTTGAGATGGCATACATCAGCGCCAATCTCACCGGGGCGGCACAAGCCGACCATGGCATTCATGTTGGCGCCATCCATGTAAACCAGCCCGCCATTCTCGTGCACGATGCTGCAGATCTCGCGAATGCCCTCTTCGAAGATACCGTGGGTGGACGGGTAGGTAATCATGAGCGCGGCGAGTTTGTCTTTGTTCTCCTGAGCGCGCTTGCGCAGATCCGGAATGTCTACGTTGCCGTTGGCATCGGACTTCACCACCACAACGCGCAGACCAGCCATTACGGCACTGGCGGGATTCGTCCCGTGCGCCGATTGCGGGATGAGACAGATATCGCGTGCGCTCTCTTGCCGACTTTCGTGGTAGCGTCGGATGACCAGCAGGCCGGCATATTCGCCCTGAGACCCGGCATTGGGCTGCAGAGATACTTTGTCGAACCCGGTGATCTCAGCCAGCCACCGCTCCAGGTCATCGAAAAGCTGACGATAGCCGAGCGCCTGGTCGGTGGGCACAAAGGGGTGCAGCCGCGCAAATCCGGGATACGAGATGGGCAGCATCTCGGCCGCGGCGTTCAGCTTCATGGTGCAGGACCCGAGAGGAATCATTGAAGTTGTGAGCGACAGGTCCTTCGACTCGAGCTGGTGGATGTAGCGCAGCATCTCGGTCTCGGAGCGATGCCGGTGGAAGACCGGATGCGTCAGGAAATTGCTGGTACGCTGGAAGTCGGCGGGGATGCCGCGAACATTCTCTGCAAGTTTTTCGGCCGGGCCATCAACGCGAGTGCCGGCCTCGGCTGCGAATATGCCAAGGAGCTCGACCACATCGGCCGGGCCCACGGTTTCATCCAGCGCAATGCCGAGCGAATCATCTGGGAAGCGGCGCAAGTTGATGCCATGCTGACGGGCCGCTTCCACGATGGCATTGGTATGCGGTCTAGCATTTACGCGCAGCGTGTCGAAATAGGCTTCGTGGGCAAGCTGGAAACCGGCTTTGCGCAGGCCAGTGGCCAATGCGACGGTCAGGCGATGCAAGCGGCGCGCAATGCGGCGCAGGCCATCGGGTCCGTGGTACACGGCATACATGCCGGCAATAACGGCTAACAGGACCTGCGCCGTGCAGATGTTGCTGGTCGCCTTTTCTCGCCGGATGTGTTGCTCCCGGGTCTGCAGCGCCATGCGCAAGGCAGGCTGTCCGCCACTGTCCACGGAAACGCCAATGATGCGGCCGGGCAGCTGACGCTTGTATTCATCGCGCGCCGCCAGGAAGGCGGCGTGCGGACCACCATAGCCGAGTGGCACACCAAAACGCTGGGAATTGCCAACCACGATGTCCGCGCCCCATTCCCCGGGTGGCACGAGCAAGGTGAGGCTCATGAGATCGGTGGCCACGATGGCGAGTGCGCCGCCTGCATGCGCGTGCTCGCAGAAGCGAGAGTAATCCAGGATTTCACCATCGGTGGACGGGTACTGCACCAATCCGCCAAAAACATTGGGGCCGAAGCTGAAGGACTCATGATCCCCTACCACGACATCCCAGCTTCGAGCCCCGGCGCGGGCTCGCACTACTTCAATGGTCTGAGGGTGACAACGTTCAGAAACAAAAAAGACGTTGCGCTTCTCGCCAGCCACGGCGTGAGCCATGGCCATGGCTTCGGCCGCCGCCGTAGCCTCATCGAGCAGAGAGGCATTGGCTATGGGCAGAGCGGTCAGATCGATGATCACGGTCTGGAAATTCAACAGCGCCTCCAGCCGGCCCTGGGCAATCTCCGCCTGATAGGGCGTATAGGCCGTGTACCAGCCCGGGTTCTCGAGAATCTTGCGCTGGATCACGGCCGGCGTGATACAGTCGGAATAACCCATGCCGAGGTAGCTGCGGAAAACCCGATTCCGGTCAGCCAGCCCGCGCAGCTCGCGCAGGGCCTGGAACTCGCTGACACCCGAATCGATCTGCAGCGGCCGGGCGGACCGGATTTGGGTCGGGACTACGGTATCGATGAGCTCATCTAGAGAGCCGTAGCCAATGGTAGTCAGCATATCGCGGATCTCGGCCTCGCCCGGGCCGATGTGACGGCGAGCGAACCGATCCGGATGGTCCAGCGTGTCCTGCGTATGCGTTGACATATCCCTGCGCCTGGAGCGGGTTTGAAGCAGGTAAAAATACCCAGGGCGTCAAGCGCGTGGGCCCGGCAGAGTAGTAGCAAACGCCGCTATCGCTGACCGTCAACGTGGGCGAGGTGCTGCGGCGGGAGCAAAAGTCTGCGGAAGTATTCGTTCGGCTGTTAAATCAGATGGTGCTAGCCAATATGCCCCATGGGGTTTCCTGGAAACCAGGAATAATCCCGGATCGGCAAACTGCGGTGTTGGTCGCCGCGCGCCCCGATGCTCAACGCGGTGCGCTGATTCTGGTGGTGACGCCGGAGATACGCTGAGTGACCAGAGCCTAACGTGTCCGTCTCAATCTGGCACTGGCGCGGAACCGATTGGCATGGGCGCCCGTAGCCGAGGTCTGAGGCGGCTCTTCGTACTCCACTTCCGAGTCGGACTGAGCCGTTGTCCCATTGCCCGAGTTTCCGCTCACAACGCGCAATACGGTGGACCAGCGTACGGCCGGATCCATGGTGGTATTGCTAGTGTTTTCACGATGACCCATGGCGGCGCCGAAGGCGCGGTTGGCGCCCACGTCATCACCAATCTCGAGCAACGCCTCCGCCAAACACTGCAACACATCCTGGTTGACAGCCACGTCAGTCATGAGCCGCAAGTGGCGTGATGCGGTTTGTTCCTGCCCAGCCGAGGCAGCAGCGCGGGCGTAGTCGGCAATGCGCATGCGTGCTTCTTCAATCAAGCCCTGACCAAGAGCCATCCACGCCAGCGTACAGCGGGCACGCACCACTTCGGGTGTGAGACGCACGATCTTCCGGCAAACGGCAACGGCCGCGTCGATCTGCTCGGCCGCCAGGTGCACGTCGATAGCACGGCCAAAGTAGACGAGTGCTCGTTCGCGCGCACCGCCGTCAAAACAGATATCCCCGGCCAGATTGAAAATGCGGGCGCGCTCATCAGGAAAGCTGACTTTGAGGGCACGCAGCTCCATGTTGGCGAGCAGTTGCTCGAGATTCGGGATGTGCGGGCCCGGGTGACCTGAGTGTGGCGTTTGGTGCGACATGGCATGGCTCCCTAAATTGGCTTGACCCTGCGCACGCGTTGCAGGACCCGCGCCCTAAGTCAGACTCGCACGTTTTGAATGACTTAGAGCGTTTCAAGTTGTTCCGGTGCGTAACTAGTTTCCGGATCAGGTACCTTTTTCTCCGACCGCGATTGATCCTGACAAGTCCATGCAGGCAATCAAATTGCCCCTTGCGCGGCGGGGCCGGTGTTTTTCAACCTGGCAACATCGGGATCGCAGGAATATCGTAGTAATGTCCGCCAATAAGAGGAGCGCGCCGTGAGAGGGCTACGCAAGGCACTGGAGATCGGTTTGCCTATCGCTGGCACCGTTCTCGTGTTTGCAGCGGTGGTGCTGGTTTACAATCTCACGGCGCAAATCATACTCGTTTTGATCGGTTTGTTAATGATCGATGCGGGCATTTGGAAGTTGACCGCGCCCCTATTCCCTAACGAAAGACGATACAAGGCGCTGCGGGATGAAGTGGATCGCTTCATTCACCTGGTGCGCCGGCTCAACACCGCGGCGCTTAGCATGCGCGAGCATGACTCAGCGGCGGCGCGAACTGCGTTTCAGGACGCGGTCAACGCACTGCACCATTCGGTTGGCAAGATCGAGCAGCTGGCGGGCAAAACGGAGGACGAGCTGCGAGCGCCACCCGCTGTTGCGGGTCATTGAGGCCCAGCCCCCACGAGTTACTCGAGTGTCCAGCCCAACACCACGCCCACTACCGCCGCGCACAACACCAAAACGGGATCGGCAAGCCAGCGGAAGCGATAGGATGCGGCCAGGGAAAGGGCGGCAATCAGTAAGGCAGGCAAATCGGGCACTGCTCGCCGTGCGATGATCAGCGCGGCGCCGGCAAGTGAACCGGTAGCAGCAGCGGCCAGGCCCGCAATGGCGTGCTGCAAAGCAGGAGCGCCGACCCATCGGTCGAACCAGGGTGCCAACAGGATAACGGCGAGGTAAACGGGCAAGAATACGCCGGCGGCGGCAATGAGTGCTCCGGCTATTCCGTCAATGAGATAGCCCATAAAGGCAACTGTGATAACGACCGGGCCAGGTGACAGGAGCGACACGGCAATGGCGTCGACAAATTGTTGTTCGGTGAGCCAGCCCAGCGGACTAACCGCAGACTGAAGAAATGGGATGATCGCCAGTCCGCTGCCAAACACGACGGATCCCGCCTGGGCGAAGAACAGTCCGAGCTCCAAGTTGCTGGGGCCTGGCTGATGCGACAGTACGAAAGGCGGCACGACAACGAAAATGAAGTGCCATGCGCGGGCTGCGTGGCGAAACGCTACGACGAACATACCGGAAAGAAGGAGTAGACCGATTCGCTCTGTCCCGGTAATTGCTGTGGCGATGGCATTCAGCGCAAAAACGGCAATAAGCAGGCGATCGCTCTTAACCGTGAGCCGCGTGAGCTTGATGGTGCTGCGAACGAGGATGGCTACAACAGCCGCACTGATGCCATAGAAAGCGGAGCGCAGCCAGGGCAGACCGTGGTGGTTTTCATAAATGACTGCGAACCCAAGGACCAGGAGAAAAGAGGGCAGGACGAACGCTATGCCTACCAGTGTTGCGCCCAACACTCGATAGCGCATCCAACCAAGGTGAATCGCTACCTGCGCGGCTAGCGGTCCGGGCGCCAACTGCGAGAAAACGACGCTATTTCGGAACTCCTCCTCGGTAAACCATGACCGCAGCTGCGTGAGATCGCGCTGCATGTAGCCCACGAGCGCGATCGGTCCGCCAAACCCAAGTGTGCCCAGGCGAAGGAAATAGCGCGCCAGTACCACCAACGAGAGGTCACTCACATGGCCATGCGCGTGAAATGGGCGTACAGCTGGTCGAAGAGCCGGCGGCCGTGCTCGACGCGCTCCGCATCCGAGGCATAACGAGCCACCACACCCTGAGCCAACGCCAGCAGGCCCGGCGCTTCGGGTCGCCCGTATTTCTCGTCATGCAAGTCCAGGTCGTGAACCAGCTCGGCCAGCGCCACCAGGCCCGGATTGTCGACCAGACCAAATCGATCCAACAAGGTCTCAAACGTGCACCGATCACCTTCGTGACCATATTCGCCCTCGAACATGTCGAATCGGAGTTCACCCGGCGCAGCCGAGTAGCCGGAAGCCGCCGCAAACTTGAAACGCGCGCTCCGATCGATGAACCGGACAATCAGCCACGCCGAGGCCATCCGATCGATAAAGACGTTCTGACGAGTGACCCAGGTTGCGCCCGACGGGCGATCCGGAATACGTGAGACCACGACGTCCGCCTCCTCCTGTCGGCGCAACTCCTCGAGCGCACCCAGTGCCCCCGATCTGCCGTACGCGTCGAAATGGTCGCGCTGCGCTATCGATTCGAGCCGCTGCTCCAACCGCGCAACCGCGGCCAGGAGCCCCGGCCCCCGTTCGCCGCCCGCCAGCTCGCGCGCGCTGGCAGCGACGCTGCCATACGCCTCGTCACTCAGCGCACGGAATCGCTCGGCCAACTCAGCGGCTGTGACCCCGGACAGAAACTTCGTTTCGGCAACGATCGCCTCACCGCCATCCCTTCGGATCTCCTGAGCCAACCACTCAAAATCCTCGCGCGCTTGATCAGAGAGCGGCAAAACGTACGCTGCATTCTTCAGCCCGATGGCGCCTAACTGCAGTATTCGGCGGCGGATGCGCACTCGGAAGTAATCGGGTTTAGGGGGCAAGTGGTGGAGGAGCAGCAGCCACTTTGATTCTATTGAATCAACCATATCACAATCGTATCATCGAGGTTCATGACAAGGCAAGGAGAAGAAGGCAATGATGAGGTGGCAAGCCAGCGGGCCGAATTCGGAGCTGCTGTTGCTGGACCAGGCTGACGTGGCGCGGTGTCTGGACATGCCGAGGTGTGTGGCAGGAGTAGAGGAAGCCTTCCATGCGCTGGGCGCCGGTGCAGTGGCGGGACCAGGCGTACTATCCGTGCACGTATCCGGGGGAGCGTATCACATAAAGGCGGGAGCGTGGGGCGACACGTTCGTGGCCAAGGTGAACGCGAACTTCCCGGACAATCCGAGGGTGGGGCTGCCGACCATCCAGGGGTTGGCCACGCTATTCGAGACCGAGACGGGGCGGCCGCTAGCGATACTGGACTCGGCGGAGCTGACGGCGCGGCGAACCGGAGCGGCAACTGGGGTTGCAGTAAAACACCTGGCGGTGGCCGGGCCGCTCACGGTTACGCTGTGCGGATGCGGGCGTCAGGCGGTCTGTCAGTTGGAAGCGGTGGCGGCCGTGCGTCCGCTGGTGCGGGCGTATCTGTGTGATGTGAATGCGGCTTCTGCCCGGCGACTAGCGGACGAGGTAGCGGACCGGATGAACGCCGAAGTCGTTCCGGTAGCGGAGCTGCGGGATTGCACGCGCAGGAGCCAGGTGATCATCACGTGCACAACGGCGAGTCATGCATTTGTGGGGAGCGATGCGGTAACAGCAGGGGCGCTGATCGCGGCGGTGGGCGCCGACAATCCGCACAAGAGTGAGATTGCGGCCGAGCTGATGGCGCGCAGCCGGGTGATTACGGATCTCACGAATCAATGTGCAGAGCTTGGGGATTTGCATCACGCGTTGGCCGCGGGAGTGATGACACGCAATGACGTTTACGCCGAGTTGGGCGAAGTGGTAGCGGGAAAGCGAGTGGGTCGTGGGACGGAGCGCGATGTGATTGTATTTGATTCAACAGGGGTTGCTCTTCAGGATGTCGTGGCGGCGCGGCTGGTCTACAACGCTGCGCTGCGTGATTAGTTGCGGAGCGGGCGTGCCAGAGTCAGGCGCCAACCTGTGGCGGTGCGGTCGAGTGTGGCCATCCAGTTGAGTTTCTCAGCAATGTTCTCACCTTGATTCCGATAAGAAACGTTGAGTGTGAACTGGACGCTGGCGGCGCTGCCCTCTACGCGAGCGGCATCAACGTTGCTGAGCAGGGCGCGGAAATTCTGGACGTCGCGGTGGGTCAGCAAATGCCGCCATCCATCCCGACTTTCGCCTAGCAGCAAAGGCAGCACGGCATTGTGATTCTTGGCATCGAGCGCGACCACGAAGTTGCGCACTTCGGTTTCAATGGCGGCTTGATCGAGGCGCGCATCGCGCGCGGGCTGCGTTGTGGGTGTAGTGGGCTGCGGCTGCTGCGCGGCTGGCGGAGCTGCAGTTCTGATTACAGGCGTCCAGGTTTCGTTGCCCCGTGAGCGCAGTGTGATGGTCCGGCGGTCCGGTTCGTAGCCAGGCGCGCGGAACTCGAATGCATAGGTGCCCGGGTCGAGACGTATGGTACGCCCGGCAACGGCGCGAGCGCGGTTAAATGCATCGGTCACGGTAATGGAAGCGCCCTCCGGCAAGTCTCCCTGAATCTGCACTGTGGCTTCCACAGTGGCGGGTTGTGGCTGGGTCGGGACCTGTGGCGGGTCCGACTGTCGAGATGTTGTGGGCGGCGGACTGGCGCGACCGACACTCAGAGGCGAGTCCACCTGAGTGGTCGTGGAAGCTGGCACCGCTGACGAGACGGGTTGATCAACCGTCGTGGTTGCCGGTGGTGACTGAACGAGGGGTGGTGCGGTGCCTGCGGTTGGATTGTCCGCGGCATCAGATGCAGCGCGCTGCCAGGGACGCAGTGCGATGAAGGCCACTGCGGCTGCAGCCATCAAACCCACCAGAGATGCGGCAAGGATCCAGCGCCGACGCGGCAGGTCAGTGGTCGTCTTTCGGGGCGTGGGAGGTGCAGCCGTGCGAGCCGTCGTAAAGGCGTGTGCGGTGCTGGCGGGCTGTTTGATCTGCGCGGCTGAGCGAGGGGCAGCAAGTGCCGGCTGCTCGTGCGCTGCAATTCTTCCCGGCGTCACCGTGATACTTGTAGTTGCCGATTGTCCGCCACTGGTGGCGGTGATCGTGGCGTGTCCGGCGGATTGACCCTGAACGATTCCATCTCTGCTCACCTGCGCGACGGCGGGATCACTCGAGGTCCAGAGCACGGCGCGATCCTCGAGGCGCGTGCCATCCAGGTCGAGAACAATGGCTTCGAGCGAGGCCGTTTCGGCAACTCGGAGCGCGGCGCGCATGGGCTGGATGTCCACCGCGCGCACGGCTTCTGGCCTGACTCCCAATGCCAAGGTTGTGGTTGCGGCACCGCTGGCGGCGCTGATTTGCGTGGCGCCAGGCGAGAATGCTTCGAGTTGATGTTCAGCCGTAACAGCGGCTACCTGTGGACTGCTGGTGCCCCATGCGACGCGCCGATTGGGCAGCACGCGACCGGTCTCATCCAGGACGAACACCTGTAACTGCTGACGGGTGCCTTCGCCCACCGTGTTGGACCAGGCTGACACAGTGAGTGCGGCGGATTGAGCCGCCAGCAGCTCGAGCTGCATGCGAACCAGTCCATCCAGGCCGGGCGGCGCGGCCTGGGCGGCGGTAATGGCCGCAGAAATGGATGGCCACCTGTCCTCGGGCCGTTTCTGCAACATTCGTTCAACCGCACTGGCCAGATCGTCCGGGCAGTCGCTACGCACTGCGCGCAGCGGAGTCGGCTCCTGCGCGACGTGCGCATGCAACACCGACAGCGTTGGCCCCGCGAAGGGCGGCTGCCCGGTCAACATCTGATAAGCAACGGCGCCCAGCGAGTATTGGTCTGAAGCGCCCGTCACTGCGCCCGACGAGCATTGTTCGGGGCTCATGTAGGCGGGTGTGCCGACCAACATTCCTGTGCGCGTGAGACCCGCATCGGCATCGGCGACTTTGGCAATGCCGAAATCCGTGACCAATGCGTTGCCGCGCAGGTCGAGCAGCACGTTGCCAGGTTTTATGTCGCGGTGCACAATGCCATGTTGGTGCGCGAAAGACAGCGCATCGCCAATTTGATAGAGCCAGGCGCGCACGACCTCGATGGGCAACGGCTCGGTGGCATCGACCATTACCTGACCGAGCGTGCGGCCACCTACCAGCGTCATGGTGAACCAGTGCAGGTCCTCGCGCTGGTCCACTTCGTAAATGGTCACGATATTGGGATGGCTCAACTGGGCGATGGTGCGCGCTTCCTGCATGAAGCGTTCGACCAGTCGGTGATCGATCATCAATGCAGGCGCCATGACTTTGATGGCGACCTTGCGTCCGAGACGTGGCTCTTCCGCCAAATAGACGCCGGCCATGCCGCCGTAACCGAGCACGCTCTTCACGATGTATTTGGGCGCGGCAATGCGCTGAAGCTTCTGCAGGATGACGTTCCACTGGCCGAGATCAGGCGAGGGGGCCGCCACATCGGCTGAGATGGGCGCGGGCGTGGGCGTGCCACAATTGGCGCAGGCCAACCCGGGCGCGGTCCGAGTGCCGCACTGCGGACAGGGCGCGAGCGTCATAATGGAAGAAGAACGGGCTGATACACGAGGCAAAGGTGTCTACCGGCGCGGCCGGCTGGCAAGGTTGCTGAGGCGGGCATCGGGAAATGCGGCAAGTCCGGACGGTTGCGCCCGATACCACGCAACACGAATCTTGTGACACCTGCTTGGATCCCCAAAGAAAATCGGGAGGCATCATGCGACGTCCGTACGCACTGGCAGCCTTGCTCCTGGCCATGCACGGTCCGCTGCAAGCGCAGTCGTTGAGCCAGCGCTTTTCGCAATTGTTTACCTTTGGCGATTGCGGCCAGCCACTCTGCCTTTCCGTGGCGGGCGATCACGGTCTGCACTATATCCCGAGCGTCACGCAAGGTGAGCACGACTTGTTGGGCTTCCTGTCCGGCTCCATTGCTACCAGTCTGGCCAACCTGCCATTCACGTCGGCCACCAGCGGTGCCACGTTTCGCTTCGTGAACGGCGTACCGACTGCGACATCGACATCGGCCGGCGCCATCTTCGGCGAGCGATCGCAAACGCTGGGGCGCGGCCGACTGCTGGCGGGCATCAACGTCAACAACCTGGCCTTTGACAACATTCGCGGCATGCCGTTGAACAATCTGCGATTCCGTTTTGCGCATCAGAACGTGGGCGCGGCGCCCATGGGCGATCCGCCGTTCGAGAACGACATGATCGAAGTGACCACTAATCTCAATCTCAATGTGCAGGTCACGTCCGTGTTTGCATCCTATGGTCTGAGTGACAAGATCGACGTGGGCGTGCTCATTCCGCTGGTCAGGGCAGCATTATCGGGCACCAGTGAAGCCGAAATCATTCCCTTCAGCCGACCCACGCCCCACGTGTTCGGAACGGCGCAGAGTCCGTCGGAATTTGCCGATGCGTCGGCCAGCGGATCGGCCATCGGGATCGGGGATATCGCGGTGCGCGTGAAGGCCAACATCTACCAGCGGAACAACGTAGGCGCAGGTGTGCTGGCCGACGTACGACTGCCGACCGGTGATTCCGCCAACTTTTTGGGTAGTGGCCTGATGAGCATCCGTGCGCTGGGCATCATTTCGGGCCGCACCGGCAACTTTTCACCCCACGTCAACGCAGGTGTTGCCATTCGCACGGGTGAAACGCAAAACCATTCGATCGTGGCCGCGCTGGGTTTCGATCACTTGCTGGCCGAGCGAGTCACCCTGGCCGTCGACTTGCTGGCCGACATCGAGCTGGGCGATTCCAAGCTGGAACTGCCGGATCGGGTAATCTTCAACTCACCGTCCACACGCAGAGTACGACTGACCGACATCCCGGAGCAAACGGATCGACTGCTCGATGCATCCGTGGGCTTCAAGATGCAGCTGCCCAGCGATTACCGATTCATAGCCAACTTGCTGCTGCCCCTGGCCAATGGCGGCATGCGTCCCAACTACCTGATCATGGCGGGGTTCGAGCGGACGTTTTGAGTATGCGTCACTTCGTGACGGGCGCGCCGCTACGCGCCGGGCGCTGACGGGCGCGTCGCTGCGCGACGGGCGCGCTTCGCGTAACCTCGGCGTGCAGTTTGGAGGTTGGCAAGAAGATCGCCGCCAGGCACAAGGTTGTGCTGGGCGGCGATTTTGTTTTGCGTCAGCTCCTGCTAACCGGTACTCAGTTGAAAGGGAACGACTGCGCGATCCATGAGTTGACGGCGTTCATGAAGACCGTGTTGGTGTCGAATTTGACGATGTGTGCACAGGACATAGTGGAGAAGAGCTTGCACGGCAAATACGACGGGTGTGAGGGCGACAGGTAAGGCACCAGCTGGTTGTATACGGATTGTGCATTACCATTCGTGAACGGTGCGCGCGTCGTGTGGCACCCCGTGCAGGTTCCGTTGAAGGTGGGGTAAAGATTCACGGTGAACGATTGGATTGTGTACGTAATGTTCACCGGCCGCTGTGCTACGCCGGTCATGGTCGTAGCGATGGTGACGGTAGCCGAGTAGGTGCCTGCAGGGAGAGCGGTCGTGTTTGGATTCAACAACAGCGTAGCGGGTGTTGAGTTGACGCCGCCCTGGAACTGTCCGGTCAACCAGTTGCTGGCCCCGCCGCCGTAAGTAATCTGAAAGCTCAGTCCGGGAATACTGGCCGCACTGGCCGAGTTGGTAATCAGAACCGCCTGTGCCGGGGGCGCAGCACTTCCGGCCCAATCTGCGAAGTTCAGCGCTGCCGGATTCACGGCAATGACAGGCAACGGGCCTACGACCAGAGAAACCGTCAGGTTGGTCGGGCTGTTGCTAGCCACTGGTGAAGTGACGGGCACGGTTGCTGTGTAATTGCCACTCTGCAGAGTGGCCGTTGCAAAGTTGAGCGTGAGTGTGGTGTTCGCAGTTGTCCCGCCGAGTTGCGGTGTGATCCAGTTGGAAGCACCCGCGCCGTACGTCACAGTGCCCAGTCCCAGTCCGGTGAGCGATCCGCCACCACCGTTGGTGACGTTGATGATGCGCGCTGCCGCATTGGTCCCGACCACAGCATTGACCGTGACGGGCGAAGGCGACAGCTGGATGGAAGGTCCTGGATTCACGACCAATCGGACAGCAACGTCGCGCGGCGCAACGCCGGACACGGTAGACGCGACGCGAACTGTCGCCAGGTAGGTATTCGGGGTCAGACCCGGCGTATTTGCAATCAGGCTGAGCGTGGCCGGCGCAGTCGTGTTGGCGCCGAAAGACGCTTGCAGCCAATTCTGCGGTTGGCCCGTGTACGTGATGGTGGTCGAGAGTCCGGTGAGCGGGACGTCGCCGCTGTTGGTGACAGCGACGACTTCGGTTTTCGTCTCGCCGGGGATGGCGGCGATGGGCACGGTATCCCGCGAAACGGCGATGCCCGCGGGTGCCTGGACGGCCATGGACACGGCAATGCTCTGCGGCGAGTTGGCCACGTTGGGCGCCGACACGGGGACTGTGGCATGGTAGACTCCGCGCGCGCGTCCGGCAGGGCTTGCGGTGAGCGTGATAACGACCGGCGGAGTACTCCCATTGGGGGCGGCCAAGAGCCAACCGGTGGGTTGTCCCTGACTGTAGGCAATGGGGCCGACTATGATGCCGCTCAACGGCCGATCGCCGGCGTTGGTGACGGTTACAGTCCTCACGGCCGACTGCGAGCTTCCAACCGCGAACGGAAAATTGACGATTAGAGGAGAAGGGTTCAGCTGCGCCGGCGCGAGCACGTTGACGTTCACGGACGCACTGGCATCAATACTGGCGGCGGTAATCACGGCCTGACCGCGTGCCCTGGCCGAGACGAAGCCGGTTTGCGAGATAACGCTCGCGATCAGCGAATTGCTAGAAGACCATTGTACGGTACCGCGCGCACCAATGGCGGTGAATTGCTGCACGTCGCCAATCAGCAATTCCGCTGCGTCGGGCGTGATTGTGAGTTGTGAGTCGGGACCGCCGCTCTCCGTGCACGATGCGAAAAGGGCCATCGGGAGCAGCGCAGCCAACATCCAGTTTTTTTTCATTGTTCACGCCAGAATGACGATCAGAACGAGCGCAACGGCCAGAAGCCCGACGGCGACCAGGCCGACAACGAGCCACAGTGAAATACGTTTCTTTCGGGTCGGCGCTGGCGCGGCAGCCTCACCGGTCGGGGCGGCCGCCGGCGTCGATGCTGCGGGCGGTAGACCCGTACCCTGCGCAGACGGCGCTGTGGGTACCACGATTCCCGTTATGACCCGAGTGTATTCGCTCGGTCCAGGTGTGGAGGGCAATACGCGACCCGGTGCAACGGGCGATGGCAACAGCGGTGGTTGCTGAGGGACCGGCGGCAAAACAACCGGGATATCGGCCGAGGGTGGCGTCACCTGCTGCGGCCGGTAATCAGGACCCACGACAGGTGCCGGGCCCGGCATGGGCGGCACGGGCGGTGGAGCTGGTGAACCAGGCCAGGCTGAACCACTGAACGGCAGCGGCGGACTGGTGGGCGGCGAAACTGGTGCCGCCGGGTTCGGTACTGACCCGAATATAAGCGTAAAGTCGCCTGCCTCACTCGACGGTGGAGCCGGCGGTGGCGGCGCTGGCGGTTGAGCCGGCGCGGCCGGCGGATCGGGCCGGATCCGCATGGTAAACTCGCTTCCTGCAGGCGCCGCCGGCTGGCTGGAAGGCGCCGTGGGCAGGTCGGGAGTCAGGGGCGGCTTTGCGGTCGGATGAGCAGGTCGCGCAAACATCTGTGTGAACTCACTGGGTGCGGCAGGCGGAGCCGGTGTCGGTGCAGGCGGTTTTAGTGTTGGCGGCGCCTCGTGCGATGCTGGCGCGGCCGGTGGTTCTGCCGGGCGGGCAAACTGACGGGTGAACTCGCCCGCTGCTGGCCGGGCAGGCGCGATGGGTCCGTCTTTGGGCGGCTCATCTGCCCGTGCGAACTGGCGAGTGAATTCACCAGGCTCCTTTGCGGGCGGTGCCGGCGCCCTTGGAGACTCGGGCTTCACGGCGATGGTCCCCATACTCAGGGGATTCGCGGGTGTCCGGGAGCCCGCTTCCGGCTCGAGCTGGAAGGTGGCTAGCCACTCTTCGAGGGAGCGGAAATCCAGGATGAAGCGGGTCACGACAACGGCTTCACCTTCAACGTCGGCAATTTCGATGACGCGTTTGCGTTCCGTGGGTCTCAGCCGTTCGATCATGGCCAGGACCCGTTCCCGCTCGCCACTGCCATCGATGTAATGCAGCATCACGACTGCGCCGGTCCCCGCCATTGCATGAAACGAGCGGACAGGGCCAGCGCAGACCTGCTGCAGGATTTGATAGCGATCGTTGAAACCGACGTTGGTCATGGGTGCGGCGTTGGAGAGTGACGTTGTATACTACCAGACAATCCGATTCGGGCAAAGAGCGTCCGTCCCCGGACGCATTTTCCTGGACGCGGGGTCTGGTGACCGCCGACCCGCGGCCCTATCTGAATTCGTGAGTTCATCAACGTGTTCAGTTCATGACGGCGTTACCAGCGGACATTTCTGCCCACCCCGACACGCGTATGGGCGGGCTTGCCCTGGCTTTGCAGGAGGCCTTCACAGTGGGCGCGCGGTTGCGCGCGGGGCGCCAGCATGCTGCCGATGCGGCTTCGTTTCGCGGGCACGTGCGCACGCTGCTCAGTGCCGCGGATGGTGATGCGCGCGGGCGGGGTTACGACCCGAACTATGTGAAGCTGGCGATCTACGCATACGCCGCGTTTCTGGACGAGACCGTGCTCAACTCTGCGCAGGCCATGTTTGCGGAATGGACGCGGCAACCGCTGCAGGAGGAAATATTCGGCGAGCACATGGCGGGCGAGAATTTCTTCCGCTACCTGAACGATCTCCTGGGACGCCCGGATTCGCCCGACCTGGCAGATCTGCTAGAGGTTTACCTTCTGTGCCTGCAACTGGGTTTCCGCGGGCGCTATATGAACGATCCCGGCAGCCTGCACGGCTTGACGCTTTCCTTGCAACAGAAGATTCACCGGATACGAGGCGAGAGCAGCACCATATCAGCCACCTGGATGCTGCCGCAGAACGAGCGCGCGGAAATCGCGGCCGATCCATGGTTCCGCAGGCTGTTGCTGGCGCTGGCTGTATCGGTAGCGGTCACGGTAGTGGTGTGGGTGCTTTTCACGCTCGTGCTGAGGGGGAGTGCTTCCGAAATCGACGAGCTGACGCGACAACTCACGGCCCGTGGTTGAATCCATCATGTCAATGAAGCAAAAAGAAAAAGCCTGGATTTTCGGTGCTGTCGTACTGGTTCTCTTTCTGGTGCTGGGTTTGTTGCTGCCGCTCATGCTGGACAGCGAGAGCACGGCGCGCGTCTGGATCATGCGCGGAGGATTGTGGTTCCTGGGTTTGATCGCGGCGCTCCTGTTGTTCCTGGTCATACGCAACCGGGAAGAGCCGGTACCCGCCAATACACAGGATCGCGATGAGATTGATGTTGCTATCGCCGCTGCGCGCGTACGGCTGACCAATGCAAAGGGCAAATCGGGCGCCCAGTTTGGGCGGCAGCCACTCCTGCTGGTAGCCGGTCCTTCAGCCGCAGCCAAAACGACGGTAGTGGCGCGCTCGGGCCTGCAGCCCGATCTGCTGGCGGGCGAGCTGATGCGGGGTGATGCGGTGGCGCCCACAACTGGCATCAACGTGTGGTACGCGCAGGGTCATCTCTTTGTGGAAGCCGGTGGTCGCGTCACCAATGACGCGGCGCAATGGCGCAAGCTGATCCGCTACATCCAACCGCGGCGCCTGGGCGCGGTATTGAGCCGCGGCCGGCAAGCGCCGCGCGCAGCGGTAATCTGTTTGGGCTGTGATGAGTTGCTCAAGCCGGGTGCGTCAGAAGCGGTGCCCGCGCACGCGCAGAAGCTGCGCGCACGGCTGGCGGAGGTTTCTCATGAAATCGGCATCCGTTTGCCGGTCTACGTGATTTTCACCAAGACCGATCGGCTACCGTACTTCGAAGATTTTGTGCGCAGCCTCACGCGTGACGAAGCGCGGGATGTGCTGGGTGCGACCCTTACCGTGCCGCCCGTTGGCAATGTGGGGCACTACGCAGACCGCGAGTCGCGTCGCATTGCTCATGCTTTCCAGAGTCTGTTTCACGGACTGGCATTGCGCCGCATCGACGTGCTGCCCCGTGAAACGCAGGAAACCGTGAAATCCGGGACCTACGAGTTTCCCCGCGAATTTCGGAAAATCACTGACCTGGCTTCGCTCTTCTTACTCGAGCTCTGTCGGCCGAGCCAGCTGGGCGTGAGCCCGTTCCTGCGGGGCTTCTACTTCACGGGGGTGCGGCCGGTGTTGGTACACGATGTGGCGGCGCCGACGCCCATGGTGCAGCCGCGCGGGGCCGCGCCGGGTGCGCCCGTCGATGCTACCTCCG
>JBOHRF010000014.1:0-43238 GCA_050732575.1 Longimicrobiales bacterium | reverse complement strand
ACTCTGGATCGTGTGGGGCTTCACCTGTGCGGGAGTTATCGGCTTCGTGCTGTCGCGGGTTTTCATTTCGTCCGAGCCGGTGGCCACGGGGCGCGGTGGGCCGGTCATTGACGCGGCCGTGCGCGACCAGAATGCGGTGGGCGCCATTGGCGGTCCGCTGTTCCGCGATTTTCTGGTGCCGTTCGAGCTGACTTCCGTCTTGCTCCTGGGTGCCATTATCGGCGCGGTATTGCTCGCCAAGCGGAAAGTGTGACGTGGTCCAGAACAGTCTGATCCTGGCGGCGATCCTGTTCTCCATTGGCGTTGCGGGCGTCGCGTTTCGCCGCAATGCCATCATCCTGTTCATGTGCGTGGAGCTCATGCTCAACGCGGTGAACCTGGCTTTCGTCGCCTTTTCGCGGGTGGTGGGCATTGAGGGACAGGTCTTCGTGTTTTTTGTCATGACTGTGGCGGCTGCCGAAGCCGCCGTCGGTCTGGCCATCGTGATTTCCATCTTCCGCCACGCGGAAACCGTGGACATGAAGAACTTCAATCTCCTGAAGTGGTGAGGCAGTGGAGACACCCGCGTTCGAGCCGGTTCTGCTCTGGGCCATTGCGCTGCTGCCCTTGTTGGGGTTTGTCATCAACGGCGTAGCCGCGTTCGTCTGGGCGGACAAGAAGCTCATCCCCACACTGGTCGGTCCGGGTGTGGTGGGCGCGGCATTCATGGTTGCCCTGCTCAACTTCTTCGGCCTGCTCGGCACCGAGCTGCATGAGCCCATCGTGCAGACGTACTGGTCATGGATGCCAGTTGGCAGATTGCAGGTCGGGGCGGCCTTCCAACTCGATCAGTTGTCCATGTTGATGACACTGATCGTGACGGGCGTGGGTTTCCTCATCCACGTGTTCAGTGTTGGGTACATGCACCAGGATCGCGGGTACGCGCGCTACTTTGCGTATCTGAATCTTTTTGTCTTCTTCATGCTGCTGCTAGTACTGGGCGCCAACTACCCGGTCATGTTCGTGGGCTGGGAGGGCGTCGGCCTGTGCAGCTATCTGCTCATCGGGTTCTGGTTCAAGGATCGGGAGAAAGCCGATGCGGGCAAGAAGGCTTTCATTGTCAACCGCATAGGTGATTTCGGATTCCTGGTCGCCATGTTCCTGCTGTTCAGCCATCTGGGCACGCTCGACTTCGTGGAAGTTTTTGCCGCGGCGCCCGAGACTTTTGCGTACGGCGGCGCGGTGATCACCGTCATCACCCTGTTCCTCTCCCTGGGTGCAACCGGGAAGAGTGCCCAGATTCCGCTTTACACGTGGCTGCCCGATGCCATGGCCGGCCCCACGCCGGTGAGTGCGCTGATCCACGCGGCGACCATGGTAACGGCAGGCGTGTACATGGTGGCCCGCTCCAGCGTGTTGTTCGCGCTGGCACCCACCAGCATGATCGTGGTGGCGGGAGTGGGTGCCGTGACTGCGTTGTTTGCCGCCACCATCGGTTTGGCGCAGAACGACATCAAGAAAGTGCTGGCCTACTCCACGGTTTCCCAGCTGGGCTACATGTTCGTGGGCGTAGGCGTAGGCGCGTACGCGGCCGGTGTATTCCACCTCATGACCCACGCTTTTTTCAAAGCTCTGCTCTTTCTGGGATCGGGCTCCGTAATCCACGCTATGCACCACGCCTTGCACCATACGCACAAAGACTGGGACGCGCAGGACATGCGCAACATGGGCGGATTGAAGAAGTATTTGCCCATTACCTGCGTAACCATGTGGATCGGCACGCTGGCCATTGCAGGTGTGTGGCCACTGGCCGGTTTCTTTTCCAAAGATGAAATCATCTGGCAGGCCGCAGCCCGGGCCGTAGGGCCGTTTGCGGGCTGGTTCACGGTGTTCTGGGTGTTGTGTTTGGCCGCGGCCGTGCTCACCGCCTTCTACATGACTCGCCTCATGGTAATGACCTTCCATGGCGCAAATCGCACGGGAGAACAAGAAGCGCAGCACCTGCATGAATCGCCCTGGGTCATGACCGTGCCGCTCATCGTTCTGGCGGTGCTCTCCATCGTGGGCGGCTGGATCAACGTGCCGCACGCGATTGCCGAGCTGCCGGTACTGGGTTGGATTCCGCACGCGCAGTGGCTGCACGACTGGCTACACCCGATCACCACGGCGGCCGACGATGTGCTGGCGCGGCAGGTCGGCCCGGCGTCCGATATGGCACCGAGCGGCGGCGGCGAAGGGTTCTGGGCTTTGCTTTCGTTTGCCCTGGCCGTGGCCGTGATCATCGTGACCTTACGCGTTCTGCGCAGCCGACCGATCCTGGTGGCGGAGCGTGACCCCGAGCCCAGCGGTTTCCGGCGCGTGTTGTGGCGCAAGTGGTATGTGGATGAGATCTATGATGCTCTCATCGTGCGACCGGTATTGTTCATCTCACGACTGCTTTGGCGTTTCATCGATCAAGGCATCATCGATGGACTGGTCAACGCGGTTGGCTACCTATCCCGGGGATTTGGCTGGCTCGGCTCACGCGTGCAAACCGGCCAGCTGAACACGTACGTGTTTGCCCTAATTCTCGGCGTGCTGGCCGTTCTGGCCTTCGTGGTATTGTGAGGCGGCATGGGTGATATCCTCGCGACCCTTCAATATCCCAGCTGGGTATTGAATTTCCTGATCTGGTTTCCCGTCATAGGAATGGTGGGTGTCCTGGCCGGCGATGACCGGACGGCCAAGCACACGGCATTGACCGTCTCCATCATCGTGTTTCTGGCGTCTCTGCCGCTTTGGGCCAGTTACCGACCTTCGGCCGGCGTCTTCCAGTTTGGCGCGGTGATCCCCTGGATTCCGCAGTGGGGCATCTATTACCGCGTGGCGGTGGACGGCATCGCGCTGCTCATGGTGTTGCTCACCACTTTTTTGATGCCGCTCGCGATTCTGGGATCTTACAACTACATCAAGACACGAGAGAAAGCGTTCTATGCCATGATGCTGCTGCTGCAAACCGGCATCCTGGGCGTCTTCTGCTCCGTCGATCTGTTCCTCTTCTTCATGTTCTGGGAGATCATGCTGGTGCCGATGTACTTTATCATTGGCATCTGGGGCGGCGAGCGGCGCATCTACGCTGCCATCAAGTTCTTTTTGTATACCGCGCTGGGTTCGCTGCTCATGCTGGTCGCCATCCTGTACCTGTTCTTCAAGCAGCAACAGCTCTCGGGTGTGGCCTCCTTTGCCTACAGCGATCTGTTGCGTCTGCCGCTCACATTCCGGGAACAGTTCTGGCTCTTTGGTGCATTCGCCCTGGCGTTTGCCATCAAAGTGCCGGTGTTCCCATTTCATACCTGGCTGCCCGATGCACACGTGGAAGCGCCCACGCCTGGCTCTGTGGTATTGGCTGCCGTTCTGCTCAAGCTCGGCGCGTTCGGCTTCCTCCGTTTTCTCCTGCCATTTTTCCCGGAGGCGGCCACACATCCGAGCATGGTCGGTCTGATCATGATCCTGGGCCTGTGCGGAATCATCTATGCCGCCTGGGTGGCGGCCGTGCAGCCTGATGCCAAGAAGTTGGTGGCGTACACGTCCGTGGCACACATGGGTTTCGTAGTGCTGGGCATTTTCGCGCTGACCCTGCAGGGCATACAGGGTGCGCTGCTGGTCATGCTTTCGCACGGCCTGTCTACGGGTGCGCTCTTCCTGCTGATCGGCATGTTGTACGAACGCAGGCACACGCGCCGCATTGACGATTTTGGTGGGCTGGCTGCGGTGGCACCGCTGTTTGGCGCGGCCTTTATCTTCACCGCGCTGTGCAGCATTGGACTGCCCGGCACCAGCGGTTTCGTGGGCGAGTTTCTGGCCCTGTTGGGCACGTTCCAGACGCATCCCTGGGTCGCGTTGCTGGCTGCCACCGGGGTAATCTTTGCCGCCTATTACATGTTGCCTATGGTGCAACGGATCTGGTTCAATCGGCTGGACCGTCCAGAAAACAAGAACGTGTCAGATCTGAGTCGCCGTGAGATCATTGTGTTGGCGCCGTTGGTTGCGTTCATGATCATCCTGGGCGTGTTTCCCAAACCCTTCCTGGACCGGTCCGAGGTTACAGTGGTGCGTTTGTTGGAGACCATGGAAATGCGACGGGCGGCCACACCCGAGACGGTCGGCATCGTTGAGGTTCAGCCGGCGCAACGGCGAGGACAGCCCTGATGAACCTCGACTACTCGTCGCTCTGGCATTACACGATAGCGCTGTTGCCCGAGCTTGTGCTCTCGGCCTCGGCCATGCTGATCCTGCTCATTGATGTATTTCAGAAAGGTGAGCAAGGCGGGCAATCCCGGCCGCTCATTGGCTGGCTGGCCCTGGCCGGCATTGCGCTGACGGCGCTGGCCAATGGTTTTCTTCTGCGCGTCACGGAGCCGACCACTACGGCCATGATGGCCATCGACAGCTTCCGCGTATTCGTCAACTTCATCTTTCTGATGGCGGCCGCACTCTTTGTGCTCATTGCTGCCCGCTACTTGGAAGAAGAGCAAATCCGGCTGGGCGAACTGTACGTGCTGATTCTGCTGTCCACGGTCGGCATGATGGTGTTTGCCGGATCACGCGATTTGATGGTCATCTTTATTGGCCTGGAAATGACGTCGGTGCCCGTCTACGTACTCACGGGTGTAAAGCGGCGCGACCGCCGGTCAGCGGAAGGGGCGCTAAAGTATTTTCTGCTGGGCGCGTTCTCGAGCGCGTTCTTCCTGTTTGGTGTGGCCCTGGTCTACGGTGGCACTGGCACCACGAACCTGCCGCAGATTGCGGCCGCCGCCGGTGTGGATGGAGTGGCCGCCAACGCCTATGTTCTGGTCGGTATCGCCCTGCTCATTGTGGGTTTTGCTTTCAAGGTGGCGGCCGTGCCGTTCCACATGTGGACGCCCGACGCCTATGAAGGCGCGCCCGCGCCCATCACCGGCTTCATGGCAGCGGCCGTGAAAGCGGCGGCCTTCGCCGCCTTCCTGCGTGTGTTTCTGGGCGCGTTCTCCGGCCTCTACGATGTGTGGAACGACGTTGTTTTCTGGCTGGCCGTGGTCACCATGATCACAGCTAACCTGGTTGCCCTGGTACAGAACAACGTCAAACGCATGCTGGCCTACTCGAGTATTGCGCACGCCGGGTATTTGCTGGTGGCGCTGGCCGCGGCCAATCAGCTCGGTGCCGCTTCGTTCCTGTTTTATCTGGTCGTGTACACGCTCATGACACTGGGCTCGTTCGCTGTGGTACTGGCTGTGGGCCGGGCCGGTGAAGAGCGGCTGGACATCGAATCGTATAGCGGACTGGCCTGGCAGAAACCGCTGATAGGCGTGATCATGACCATCTTCCTGCTTTCGCTGGCCGGTTTCCCTTTCACGGGCGGTTTCATCGGCAAGGTCTTCATTCTGCGCGCTGCCTTGGAAAAAGGTCTCATCGTGCTGGCTGTCGTTCTGGTCCTGGCATCCCTGGTCTCGTACTGGTATTACCTGCGCGTGGCCTGGTACATGTGGTTCCGCGATGCGCCCGCTACGACACAACCGGCACTGAGTGTGTCAGGCCCCATGCGGGTGGCGTTGATCGCCGCCGCACTGGGCGTGGTTTTGCTCGGCCTGTTGCCCGGCGAACTGTTGGAGGCTGCAGAGAAGAGTGCCGGCGCCATCGTACCCGCGCCCGCCAGCATGACCCTGGGCCGGTAAGGACGCCTCATCAAGGAAACCATGGCCATCAACCCACACATCTTTCGCGAATACGATATTCGCGGCATCGTCGAGCGCGATCTTTCCGGATCCGTTCCGGAGTTGATTGGCCGTGCGTTCGGCAGTGAGTTGCGCGAACGATTGGGCGGCTCACCCACCGTGTGCGTCGGTCATGACAACCGGCCCAGCTCGCCCGACCTGGCGCGCTCGATCATCCGCGGTATCACAGCCACCGGAGTGCACGTCAAAGACGTTGGCACGGTGCCCACGCCGGTGCTCTATTACGCGACCGAACGGTTGGGCGTCGATGGCGGCCTGCAGATCACGGGCTCGCACAACCCGCCCGAATACAACGGCTTCAAGATGGTGGTGCGCGGTCGTGCTTTGTATGGCGCCGCCATCCAGCAGCTGCGTGAACGCATCGGGCAGCAGCGGTTCCAGCAAGGCACCGGGCGAACCGAAGCACGCGAGATCATTGCGGAGTACATCGAAGACATAGGCAGTCGTTTTCACCTGGCCCGTCCTATCAAGGTGGTTGCCGACTGCGGCAACGGTACCGGCAGTCTGGTCGCAGTGCAGCTGCTGCGCCGCATGGGCGCGCAGGTGGTGCCCCTCTACTGCGAGTCCGATGGCACGTTCCCCAACCATCACCCGGACCCGGTGGTCGATGAGAATTTGCACGATCTGATCGCGCTCGTCCGTGAGGAACGTGCCCATCTGGGCATCGGCCTTGACGGTGATGCCGACCGCATTGGTGCAGTAGACGAGCAGGGCAACATCATCCGGGGTGACATCCTGTTGCTCCTGTTTGGACTGGATGCGCTGGACCGGCTGGGCGCGCCGCAAAAGCTGGTGTTCGATGTAAAGTGCTCACAGGTAGTACCCGAGGTCTACAGCGCGCGGGGCGGGGAGCCCATTATGTGGAAGACCGGCCATTCATTGATCAAAGAGAAAATGAAGGAGGTCGGAGCGCCCATTGCCGGCGAACTATCCGGCCACATCTGCTTTGGTGACGATTACTACGGTTTTGATGATGCGCTGTACGCAAGCTGCCTGCTCACGCAGCTGGTTTCCAGTTCGGACCAGCCGCTGTCCGCGCGCATTGCTGCGTTCCCCAGGTACGTATCCACGCCCGAGATCCGGGTCGAAGTGCCGGAAGAAGACAAGTTCGACATTGTGGAGCGCGCGGTCACCGATTTCAAGAAGAGCCACCAGGTCATCGATGTGGATGGCGCGCGTGTGCTGTTTGCCGATGGCTGGGGTCTCCTGCGCGCATCCAATACCCAGCCCGTGCTGGTGCTGCGCTATGAAGCGCGCTCGGCAGAGGGGCTGCACCGCATCCGCCAGACGATGAACGATTGGCTGCGCCAGCAAGGCGTGCAGGTGTAGATGAAACGGCATCCGGCTCGCTTGCTCGTTCCCATTCTTTTGGGACTGGTGCTCTTGCTCTTTGCGGGCCGCGCTGCAGCTCGCTTCTACACGGAAGTGCTTTGGTTTCAGGAGCTGGGCTACCCGTCCGTGCTCTGGCGCCGGCTGGGCGTGGAAGCATTGGTTCGCTCCATCACGACGCTGGTGGGTGGTGCCCTGGTTCTGATCAACCTGTGGCTGGTCACGCGGCGGTTGGGACCGGTGCACGTGCGGCGGCGCTACGGCAATCTGGAAATCTCGGAGCAGATCCCGCGCCGCTACGTGCTCACGGGTATCGTGATTACCGCACTGTTGACCGGGCTCTGGCTGTCCGATGTGAAATTCGGCGGTTCTCAGTCGCTCTCCGTACTGACCATGATGCGACAGGCATCGTGGGGCGTGGCCGATCCGCTATTCCAGCGTGACCTCTCCTTCTACGTTTTCAGTCTGCCAGTTTCCTTTCAGTTCGTAGATTTCCTCCTCCTGCTGGCGTTCTGGTCGATCCTGCTTTCCGTCCTCGGTTATTCGCTGGTGGGAGCCATACGCTGGCGTAACAACCGGATTCAACTGGACGATCGGGCGCGACTTCACCTGGCTCTGTTGTTTGCATGTGCGGTGGCCTTGCTGGGCGTTCGTTACTGGTTCAGCCGCTACGGCGTGCTGTTCGAAGGATCGGGCTTCGAGAATGCGGTGGGCTACACGGACGTGCATGCGCGACTGCCTGCACATCGCGCACTGGCGGTCATGGCCGTGCTGGTATCGGGAACCATCGCGTTTGGTGCCTTGCGCCGCAATCTGGTTGTACCTATAGGTGCGTCGGCGCTGCTGTTGGTGGCGGCTATTGTGTTGGGCTATCTCTACCCATCGGTGATTCAGAAGCTGCGCGTAGAGCCGGACCAGCTGCGCCGTGAACTTCCGTACATCCGCTGGAACATGGAGTACACGCGGCGCGCCTTTGGCTTGGACTCCATCGTGCGCCGCACGTACGCTTACCGTCCAGGCATGCCGCAGCATGCCGGGAGCCTGTCGGCACTTCCACTCTGGGATTTGGAGCCTCTGGGCACGGTATTCAACCAGCTGCAATCGCTATTCTCGTATTATCGTTTCCCCGGCATCGATGCCGACCGCTACATGACGGCGAGCGGGGTCCGTCAGGTTGCCATTGGCGTGCGTGAGTTCCACGCGCCCGGCTTACAGGAAGCCAATCGGACCTGGCAGAACCTGCATCTGAATCCGCAGCTGGTGCGCGGACTGGGCGCGGTGGTCGTGCCCACCGCGGAAAAGCAGGAGGGCAATCCCGTATACTGGCTGCACAACTTGCCGGTCGAGATGAATACCTTGGCTCCCGCCCAGCTGACCTTGACCGAACCGAGCGTTTATGTCGGTGAGACCACGGAAGAGTTTGCCGTACTCGGCACACTGTCAGATACGGGAGCCGTGGGCATGCGGCCGCGCGCCATACCGCTGAGCTCGTTTCTGCGCGTACTCGCCTTCGCCTGGCGCTTCTCAGACAAGAACCTGTTGTTCTCAGGCCAACTCACGGATAGCAGCCGGATTCTTTTCCGCCGCAGCCTCGCTGAGCGCCTGAGCGTGTTGGCGCCCTTCGTGGCGTGGGATCCGGACGCACTGCCCGTCATACATCGTGGGCGTGTGCACTGGCTGGTGGATGGCTACTCGGCCACGGCCAATTTTCCGATCGCGCGCCCCTTGAGCGTGCCCAATGTGGGCAACGTGCGCTATCTGCGGCCAAGTGTGAAAGCGCTGGTCGATGCCGTGACCGGCTCGGTGAGGATGTACGCACTTTCGGAACGCGAGCCACTCCTGTCAACCTACCGGCGTCTCTTTCCCGAATTGTTTGGGCCCATCACGGAACTGCCCGCAGAATTGCTGACGCACTTGCGCTATCCCACGGGTTTCTTGCGCGCACAGTCGGAAGTGCTGGAGAAATATCACATCGATAGGGCGGAATCATTTTACGCCGGGCAGGACGTCTGGCAGCTGCCCCGCGAGCGGGGCGCTGAGCCGGGATCAGAGCCCTTTCAGCCCGTATACGCACAGCTCGCTCTGACGCCCGGCGCCAGGCCTGAATTCGTGTTGGCCGCACCGTTTATTGCGCGCCAGAGGCAGAATCTCACGGCCCTGCTCATGGTACGGAACGATCCGCCTCATTACGGGGAGCTGGTGCTGCTCGAGTTGCCGCGCAATCAACAAATACCCGGGCCCGCGCAGGTCGAAGCATTGATGGAGCAGGATCCGGTGATCTCGCCGCAGCTCACCCTCTGGCGTCAGGCGGGCAGCACAGTGAATCTCGGTCACATCCGCATTGTGCCTGTGGACAGCACGCTGCTCTATGTAGTGCCCGTATATCTGGCCGCCCGCGGCCGCGCCATTCCCGAATTGCAACGCATCATTGTGAGCGATGGCGATCATGTGACCATGGCCACTTCACTCGATGACGGACTGTCTGCACTGCGCGGTGCGCCCAGCACAGCGCCTGCCGCAACGACCGGCTCGACCGCGCCCGTAGCAGCGACCAATGGTTGGCCGCAGCGCGCACTGCAACTGCTGGAGGCGGCGGAGACCAGTCTGCGCAACGGTGACTGGGCCGGTTACGGCGCACGCTTGACACAGTTGCGTGAATTGCTGCGTCAGCTCGCGCGACCAGCTCAAGTTCCGCGTTGAAGCCGCTTGCTCCCCCTGGAGCGTGCCCTTATGATGTCGCCGCCTTTTTCGAGCCGAGCTGTGGTCGTGGCACTGGGTGGCAATGCGCTGCTGCCCGAAGGCGAACGCGGGGACATCCATCAGCAATTCGCACATACGCGCGAATCGCTGGCGCCCATCGTAGAACTGGCGCGTGCCGGTTGGCGCATTGCCATCGTGCACGGCAACGGACCACAGATCGGTGATGAGTTGTATCGCAATGAAATGGCCAGGCGTGAATTGCCGCCGCTGCCACTGGGTGTGCTGGTCGCGGCCACGGCCGGCTGGATCGGCTACATGATTCAGCAGTCTCTGCAAAACGCGCTGGAAAAGCACGGCATTGCGCGTGAGGTTGTCACGCTGGTCACGCAGGTGCTGGTCGATCCCGCTCACGCGGCCACGCGCGAAATGAGCAAGCCGATTGGGCGCACACTGGCACCCAACACCGCGCGCACACTCGAGCGTGAGCTGGGCTGGACCGTGCGGCGCGAACAACGCGGCTACCGGCGGCTGGTGGCTTCACCGATTCCCATCGACATCGTCGAGAAGAATCAGATCCGCGCCCTGGTCGACAGCGGCACCATCGTGATTGCCGCCGGCGGCGGCGGTACCCCGGTGTATCGGCACCCGGTGCTACGCCTGGAAGGGGTCGATGCCGTGGTGGACAAGGATCGCGCAGCCGCGGTGTTGGCCCAGGCCATTGGCGCGGAAGTATTGCTGATCCTGACCAACGTGGAAGGCGTGTTCCGCGATTTTGGTACGGAACGCGCCCAATTGTTGCGCCAAATGAGCGTGGCCGAGGCGGAGACCCTATTGCAAACGGACCAGCTTGGGCGCGGCAGTATGGCCCCCAAGCTGGAAGCGGCCCTGGACTTTCTGCGCCAGGGTGGCAAACGGAGTTACATCGCAAAGCTCAATGCCGGGCTGGCCGCCGTGGAGGGACGCGCGGGCACTCTGATTGAGAACCACGCTGCAGACCAGGCGAGCCCATGAACCTGCACGAATACCAGGCGCGCGACATCCTGAAGTCGCACGGAATACCGGTGCCCGAGGGCGCCGTTGCGCAGACACCCAGTGATGTGGAGGACACGGCGCGCCGGCTGGCAGGCCGAGTGGTCATCAAAGCCCAGGTGCACGCAGGCGGACGCGGTAAGGCGGGCGGCGTAAAGCTGGCCGATTCTCCCGATCAGGCACGCGCGCTCGCGCAGCACATCCTGGGCATGCAAATCAAGGGACTGCCCGTACTCAAAGTGCTGGTTGCGCCCGCTGAAGAAATTGCTTCGGAGGCGTATGTCGGCATCATCGTAGACCGCAAGACCAAGCGTCCTGTTTTCATGGTGAGCCGCGCCGGTGGCATTGACATCGAGGAGGTTGCAGCGCGCACTCCAGAAGCGATTCACCGGCTGGCGGTAGATCCTCGCTACGGGTTGCTGCCCTTTCAGGCATACGAGCTGGCCACGCGGCTGTACGATCGGCTCGATCAGCAACGCGTGTGTGCGCGCATACTGCAACAGCTTTACCGCGCGTTTGTGGACAGCGGCGCTTCGCTGGCCGAAATCAATCCGCTCATCACCACGCCCGACGGCACGGTCAAGGCGCTGGACGCAAAATTCAACATTGACGACAACGAGCTGTTTCGCTTGCCGCACATCGCCGCGCTGCGCGATACCAGTGCCGAACCCGCGGCGGAAACACTCGCCCGCGCTGCTGGTCTCACGTTCATCAAGCTGGACGGCACCATTGGCGCGGTGGTCAATGGCGCGGGATTGGCTATGGCTACCATGGACCTGATCAAGTTCTACGGTGGTGAGCCGGCCAATTTCCTGGATATTGGCGGTTCCTCGAATCCCGAGAAAGTGGTCAACGCTCTGCGCATAATTACCAGCGATGAAAACGTACGCGTAATCCTGTTCAACATTTTTGGCGGCATCACGCGTTGTGATGATGTGGCGAACGGCATTGTCGAGGCGACGCGACGCATAACCATCAACGTACCGCTGGTCATACGTTTGACCGGTACCAATGAAGAGGCGGCGCTGCAGATCCTGGCGAGTGCCAGTCTGCGCGCCACGACATCAATGGACGAAGTGGTGGAAAAGGCCGTGCAGCTGGCGGGCAACTGAGATGGCAATATTCATCGATCAACGCACGCGCGTCATTGTGCAGGGCATTACGGGTCGGGACGGCTCGTTCCACGCCCAGCAGATGATGGAGTATGGCACCCACGTGGTGGCGGGTGTGACACCGGGCAAGGGCGGTCAGACTTTCCCGGGCCCCGCGGGCAAGAGCGCGCCCATCTTCGACACCATGGCCGCAGCCGTGGCCGCCACGTCCGCCAATTGCTCCGTGATTTACGTGCCTCCGGCCTTTGCTGCGGATGCTATCATGGAAGCGGCGGCCGCGGGCATCGCCTTCATTGTTGCCATCACGGAAGGCATCCCGGTGCTCGATATGACACGCGTGTACCCGTATGTCTTGGAACGGGGCGCGCGCTTGCTGGGGCCTAATTGTCCCGGCTTGCTTTCGCCCGGCAAATCCAAGGTGGGCATTCTGCCCGGCCAGATTGCGCGGCCCGGGCCGGTCGGTGTGGTCTCGCGCTCGGGCACACTGACCTATGAGATCGTCTACCAGCTGACCACACACGGCCTGGGGCAGACTACATGCGTCGGTATTGGTGGTGACCCCATCAACGGCACATCGTTCATCGACTGTCTGGCCGAGTTCGAGAAGGATCCGGATACCAAGGCCGTGGTCATGATCGGCGAAATCGGCGGCACGGACGAGCAGGATGCCGCAGCCTTCGTCAAGCAGAACATGAAAACGCCGGTCGTGGGGTTCATAGCCGGGCAAACCGCACCGCCCGGAAGACGCATGGGGCACGCAGGCGCAATCATCAGCGGATCGACCGGCACGGCCGCTGAGAAGATCGGGGCTTTTGAAGCCCACGGCATTGCCGTGATGAAGCGACCCTCCGACGTGGTCGGTCTGGTCCGCCAGGTCCTCTGAACGGAGCGAATCCGGGTGACACTGCTCCTGACGGAGCTGCTGCCGGCCGAGCACATCGTAGTACCGCTCGTGGCCAGCAGCTTTCGTGACGCTGTGCAGCAGATCGTGAACCGGCTCGAGCAGATCGGCGCCGTGCGCGATGTGCCGGGTGTGCAGCGCGCATTGGGACAGGCGCGCGTGCGCGATGTAGTGGCGATCGGTGATGACGTCGCTTTACCGCACTTCCGTACCGATGCTGTTGACCAGCTCGTTCTTGGCTTGGGCATCACACAAAACGAGCTCGATATTACGGGCACGGCTCTCACCACTTCGCCACGCATCATCGCACTCGTGCTCGCACCGCTGGAAGCGGCCGCCCGCTACCTGCAGACGGTAGCCGCGCTGGCTCGCTTGTTCCGCGACCCGGATGTAGTGGCGCGCGTGGCGGCGGCGCAGCATCCGATGGATGTGCTGGGCCTGCCCGCGCTGGCGGACTCACGCATTCAGCCCGACCTGCGCGTGCGCGATCTCATGTCCCCGCGGGCGGTGGGCGTTGCTCCCAGCGCCACTGTGCGCGAGGCCGTGGACATCATGCTGCGCAACGGCTGGCGTGCCTTACCCGTGCTGGGCAAGAAACGCGAAGTGCTCGGCATTATCACCGAGTGGGATGTCATGCGTGCACTTCTGCCCGAGATCCCAACAGCCGGAGCGCCCAGTGCGACCGCTGCGGCGCGTCCGGCACTGGTGCGGGACGCCATGACCCGATCCGTACTGTGTGTATCCGAGGAAATGGATATCGAGGAGGCCGCCCACATGATGGTGAACAAGAATGTGGAACAGTTCCCCGTTGTGAACGAAGCCGTGCTGACGGGTATGCTTTTCCGCAGTGACATCATCAGAAAACTCTTTGGACATTGAGACCATGGACTTGACCCTTGCCATCATCAAGCCGGATGCGGTTGGCCGGGCCCTGAGTGGTAACATCATCGCGCTGCTGGAAGCCAACGGCTTCCGTGTGCGCGCCGTGCGCATGCTGCAGCTGACCGAGAAGCAGGCGCAGGAATTCTATGCCGTGCATCGGGAGCGCCCGTTTTATGCCTCGCTGGTTCGGTTCATGACCTCTGGCCCGTGCCTGCCCATGGTCTTGCAGCGCGACCGGGCCGTGGCCGCGCTACGCGAAGCCATCGGTGCCACCGACCCGGCAGAAGCGGCGGCCGGGACGGTGCGTGCCTCATACGCGGAATCGAAGGAACGCAATGCGATTCACGCCTCGGATTCTGACCAGAATGCGACTCGGGAAATTGCGTTTTTCTTCGCGCAAGCGGAGCTGCTCGCGGCCTCGTCATGATCCTGTACATCGTTGTAGCGCAATCGTTTTCGATGCCGGGCGCGGTAGGCTTTGGAGGCCCCACAGTCCGTTGACAGTGGGGTGAGGCCCGGTCATCTTTCACGACTATGTTGAAAGTCGACCTCCGCCAATTGGCCCGGAAACGGCGGATCAGGATCGACCAGACTGTGGCCGACGACCACCCGCAATGGCGGCAAAATGGAATCACGCTGGCCGAGCCACTCGAGGTGCGCTTGGAAGTGCAGTTTGCGGGCCGGGATGTAGTTGTGCGCGGTTCGTTGCAAAGCCGTGTGGCGCTGAGTTGTCGGCGTTGCCTGGTGCCCGTAACCGTCGAGTTGAACGAACCGATCGCGCTGTTGTTTCGCCCCGGGTTGACGCGCGTCGAAGCGGAAGCGCAGGAAGTGTATTGTCTGCCGGAACGCGCCGATGACCTGGACCTGGCGGATGCGATTTGCGAACAGGTAGTGCTGGCCGTGCCGCAGTACGCAATGTGCAGGGAGAGCTGTCGCGGCCTGTGCGCGCAATGTGGCGTCAATCTGAACCAAACGCAGTGCAGTTGTGACGCTGCCGAGCTGGATCCGCGCTGGGCCGCGCTGCGCAACCTGCGAACCGACTGATCAGGAGGACACGTGGCTGTACCGAAGAAACGAGTATCGAAGCAGCGCAAGCGGAAGCGGCGAGGCGAAATGAAGGCCGAGCTGCCGTCGGTGGTGCGTTGCCCGAAATGCGGCGATCCCAAGCTTCCGCACCGGGTATGCCCAACCTGCGGCACGTATCGAGGTGAGCAGGTCGTCGAGGTCGAGGAGATCTAAGGGGGGCGTGCATGCGCATCGCGCTGGACGCCATGGGCACCGATCGGCACCCGGGTGTGGAGGTGCAGGGTGCGCTGCAGGCGTTGCGCGAGCTTCCCGGCGATTTCACCGTGATCCTGGTGGGCGAGCGCGCCAGCATTGAGCGCGAGGTGGCGCAGGCGGGTGAGATCCCGGCCGGTCGGTTGGAAATCGTACATGCGTCACAGAACGTGGCGGCTGCGGATTCACCCGCTACGGTCGTGCGGCGTAAACCCGACTCGTCGATTGTCGTGGGTTTAACGCTCCAGAAGAATGGTGAAGCTGACGCGTTCATCAGCGCTGGTTCAACCGGCGCGGTGATGGCCGCGTCGCTTTTTTTGCTAGGACCACTTCCCGATGTGCACCGGCCCGGCGTGGCCACCGTGTTGCCCACGGCCGGTGAGCCCATGGTGTTGATCGATGCGGGCGCAAACATCGACTGCAAGCCGCATCACCTGCTCCAGTTTGCGCGCTTGGCCGCGGTTTACGCGCGGGATGTGCTGGGCTGCAAGAGCCCGCGAATCGGTCTATTGAACATTGGCGAAGAGCCGGAGAAGGGAAACGAGGTCATCGTCGATACCTACCAGCGGCTGCAGGCCAGCGATTTGAACTTCGTGGGCAATATCGAGGGCCGCGACCTGATTCACGGCAAGTGCGACGTGCTGGTAGCGGATGGCTTCGTGGGCAATGTCTTGCTGAAGTTCTATGAGTCGGTGGCCGGCTTCATGTATCGGAGCGTGGGAGAAGAGCTGGGTCGGGCGGGCGTGAGCATTGACCTGGATGAGGTTTTTCGGCGATTCGACTGGACTCGTTACGGCGGTGCGCCGTTACTGGGCGTCAACGGCATCTCCATCATCTGCCACGGCGGTTCACCGGCGCGTGCGATACGCAATGCCGTTCGGGTGGCGCTGCAATCCGTGGAAACACGTCTGGTCGGACACATCAAACAAGAGATACAGGACCATCGCAGCGCCGATCTGGATACGACCGTGCCATCGACCGCACGGACCAAGACGAAGTCTTCGGCGCGCGGTGTTACGGAGAAGGCATGAAAGTACCCAAGCCTTTAGTCGAGATCGTGGCCACTGGCCGCTGGCTTCCCGACAAGGTGTTGACCAACGCCGATCTCGAGAAGATGGTGGACACGACCGATGAATGGATCTTTGATCGAACCGGCATCCGCGAGCGTCGCATTGCGACGGCCGAGGAGAATGCCGCTTATATGGGCGCGGAGGCATCGCGCATTGCCATGTGTCGGGCCAACGTGCAGCCTGGTGAGATCGATCTGATTGTAGTGGCTACCGCAACGCCAGACCGGTTGCTGCCGGCCACGGCGTGCGACCTGCAAGCGCTGTTGGGTGCTACCAACGCCGCGGCCTTTGATATTTCGGCGGCTTGCTCGGGGTTCATCTATGCGCTCGACGTAGCCGAGGGACACCTGGCAGCCGGCCGCGGTGAGATCGCGCTCGTGGTATCGACAGAAAAGATGAGCGGCATTGTGGATTGGAACGATCGCGCCACCTGTGTCCTGTTCGGGGATGGCGCGGGGGCCGCCATCGTGCGCAGGTCGACCAACGGACGCGGACTGGTCTCGAGCTTCCTGCGGTCGGACGGAACGCTGGCCGAATTGCTATGGAGACCGGCGGGCGGGCTGCGCATTCCGTTCGACCTGGCCGTGCTCGACGAGAAATCGCACCTGGTCAAGATGGCCGGGCGCGAGGTCTTCCGCGCTGCGGTGCGTTCCATGGCGGAAGCGGCCGATCAGGCGCTATTACGGGCCGGCCTGACCGGTGATGACATCGACCTGTTCATTCCACACCAGGCTAACATGCGCATCATCGAGGCGACTGCCCGGTACGCGAACGTGCCCATGGAGAAGGTCTATGTGAACGTGGACCGCTATGGCAACATGAGTTCCGCGACGATCCCGGTTGCGCTCGATGAAGCGATCGAGGAAGGCCGCATAAAGCCGGGCGACCATGTGCTAATGGTCGCGTTCGGCGCGGGCTTCACTTGGGCATCGGCGGTGGTGCGTTGGTAGCGCTGCTCTTTCCCGGGCAGGGTTCTCAATTCGTGGGCATGGGTCGGGAGTTGGCTGAGCGTTATTCAGCAGCGCGCGCAGTCTACCAGGAAGCCGATGACGTGTTGGGCAGCGCACTTTCGCGCCTGGCCTGGGAAGGGCCGCTGGACCAGCTGACGCACACGCATAACGCACAACCCGCCATCCTGGTTCACTCGATCGCTGCCTACCGCGTTGCCGCCGACCGGCTGGGTGCCGTCGATTTTGCGGCGGGCCATTCCCTGGGCGAGTTCAGCGCCTACGTAGCGGCCGGCAGTCTGGAACTCGGCGCTGCAGTTCGAACGGTGCGCCGGCGCGGTGAGCTCATGTTTCGCAGCGGTAAGCAAACACCGGGAACCATGGCCGCGCTGATCGGACTGGACGATGCGCAGGTCGAATCGGTGTGTCGCGAAGCATCAGCTTCGGGCGGTACCTGCACGGCGGCCAACTACAACGCGCCCAGCCAGGTGGTGATCAGTGGCGACGTTCCGACCGTGCAAAAGGCCATCGAGCTGGCGCGCGCGGCGGGAGCGAAACGCGCCATCCTGTTGAATGTCTCGGGTGCTTTTCATTCCAGCCTCATGGGCCTGGCCACACCCGGCTTCACCGCCCAGCTGGACACGGTCGCAGTGGCCGCGCCGCGCTTTCCCGTCATCTCGAATGTTTCCGCCCAGCCGGTGGTCGACCCCGTGGCTGTGCGCCGGTTGCTGGTCGAGCAACTCACCTCGCCCGTACGGTGGACTGCCTCGATGCAAACCATCCTGGCGGCCGGCGTGCGGGAGTTTGTCGAGCTGGGGCCAGGCGATGTGCTGGGTGGATTGCTCAGGCGCATCGACCGGAGTGCACGCTGCCGCACGGTCGGCACGCCTGAAGACGTCGAGGCGCTGGACGCATGAGCCAAAGCGGACTGCGCGCATGAGCGAGCTGGCCGGACAGATCGCCCTGATCACGGGCGGCAGCCGCGGGATCGGCCGGGCCATTGCCGAATCACTGGCACAGGCCGGTGCCCGCGTTGCCCTGGTGGCGCGCGATCTCGAGCGCGCGCAAAACGCAGCCGCGTCCTTGCCCGGCTCTGGCCATGTCGGCTTTGTCTGTGATGTCGCGGATGAAGACGGGGTCAACGAGCTCATCAAAGCCGTCGAAGAACAACTCGGTTCGCTCGATATCCTGGTCAATAACGCTGGCATTACGGAAGACAACTTGCTCGTGCGGCTGAACAGCGGCGCCTGGGACCGCGTGCTCGCTACCAACCTGAAGGCCGCGTTCCTGACCACGCGTGCGGCCGCACGCGGCATGATGAGACGTCGGAGCGGGCGCATCATCAACATCACCAGCATCGTCGGTCTGACCGGCAACAAGGGGCAGGCCAATTACGCGGCATCGAAGGCCGGTCTGATCGGGCTGACCAAGTCGGTCGCCAAGGAACTGGCGTCGCGCTCGGTGCTCTGCAATGCGGTGGCACCGGGCTTCATTGAGACGGAGATGACGGACCGCTTGGAAGCTGGCACGCGCGAGGCGCTGCTCGGCCAGATTGCGCTGGGTCGACTTGGCCAGCCGCAGGATGTCGCCGGGGTTGTGCGGTTTCTGGCCGGTCCCGGGGCCAGCTATATTACCGGTCAGGTCATCGTCGTCGATGGCGGGATGGTCATGTAGGGATGGCGGTGCGCACACGGGCGCACATACCCCAACGGTGAGGACAAGATGGCGGATTCGACCGAGTCGCGGGTTAAGGAGATCATCATCAACGAGCTGGGCGTGGAGCCGGAGAAAGTCACGACGGCAGCTTCTTTTGTAGAGGATCTGGGTGCAGACTCGCTGGATACGGTAGAGTTGGTCATGGCGTTCGAGGAGGAATTCGGTATCGAGATCCCCGACGAGGATGCCGAGCAGTTGCAAACCGTGGGTGACGCCATCAAGTACTTGCAGGAGAAGGGCGTCGCCTGAGCAGTCCGACGTTCGGTTGCATGCCTTATGGAAACGCGTAATACCAAAGGCCACCGCGTCGTTGTAACGGGCGCGGGTATGCTGACGCCCGTCGGCAACGACCTGGGTTCGACCTGGCAGGCGTTGCTGGATGGCGTGAGCGGGGCGGCGCCGATCCGACAATTCGAAGTCACGCCCGACTTCGACGTGCGCTTTGCGGCGGAGGTGAAGGGCTTTGTGCCCGAGAACTTCATGGAACGCAAGGAAGCCAAGCGCATGGATCGCTACGCGCAGTTCGCTCTGGCAGCGGCGCATGAGGCGGTGAACGTGTCCGGTCTGGCCGCCCAGTGGGATCGTGTGAATCGCGATCGGATCGGTGTGTTAATCGGCAGCGGCATAGGCGGAATCGGCACGTTCGAAGAGCAGGCGCGCGTCATGTTCGAACGCGGACCCAAGCGCCTCTCTCCTTTCTTCATTCCCATGTTCATTCCCGACATAGCAGCGGGCCAAGTGTCGATGCGCTACAGCCTGCGCGGTCCGAACTACTGCACCGTGTCGGCCTGCGCCTCGAGTGCGCACGCCGTGGGCGACGCCTTTCGCCTGGTCCAGCGCGGTGATGCCGATGCCATGATTGCAGGGGGCGCCGAAGCCACCGTGACACCCATGGCAATTGCGGGCTTCACCAACATGAAGGCGCTCTCCTCGCGCAACGACTCGCCGGCCACGGCCAGCCGGCCCTTCGACGCCACCCGTGATGGTTTCGTGTTGGGCGAGGGCTCGGGCATAATCATCCTGGAATCTCTGGAGCACGCGCTCAGCCGTGGGGCTGACGTGATGGCCGAAATCGTTGGCTACGGCCAAAGCGCGGATGCGTACCACCTGACTGCGCCCGCGCCCGAGGGAGCAGGTGCTCAATTGGCCATGAAAGCGGCCTTGCAGGACGCGGGCGTCAGCTTGACCGAGGTCGACTACATCAACGCGCACGGCACGTCCACGCCCATGAACGACCTCAACGAGACCCTGGCCGTCAAGGCGGTATTCGGTGAGCACGCCTACCGGTTGGTCATGGGCTCAACCAAATCGATGACGGGTCATCTGCTGGGCGCAGCGGGAGCCGTGGAAACGGTTATTAGTGCGCTGGTTTGTCGACATTGCGTGATTCCGCCCACCACGAACTTCACGACACCGGATCCAGCCTGTGACCTGAACTACGCGCACAATCAGCGCCTTGATCGGCGCGTGAACCTGGCCCTTTCCAATTCGTTTGGTTTTGGTGGACACAACGTTTGCCTGGCTGTGCGCGCCTGGCGGGGTAACTGAGGCGCGGCGTGGGCGCGGGCGTGGAAGTCCCGGTCACTGAGCACGGAATCACATCGGTTCGACCGCGCGACGAAAGACTTTCCCCGATCTTTGACAAAGTGCTCGCTGGGCAGCGTCTGGACATCGAAGATGGCGTTGCTCTTTTTGCATCGAATGACCTGCTTGCCATTGGGGCGCTGGCCGATTGGGTGAACCGCCAGAAGAACGGTGACCGCGTGTTCTTCGTGGCCAATCAGCACCTCAACCCCACCAACGTGTGCATCCTGCGCGCGACCTGCGTCTTCTGTTCGTTTGCGCGCAAGCCAAAGGAGGAACGCGCGTACACGATGACGCTGGATGAGGCGTTTGCAGAGGCCGAACAGATCCGTGAGACGCCCATTCGCGAATTCCACATCGTGGGTGGCCTGCACCCCAAGTTGCGGCTGTCGTACTACCAGGACCTGATTCGAGGCTTGAAGGAGCGCTACCCGGGAGTCGAGGTCAAGGCGCTGACTGCGGTGGAGATTGCACACCTTGCACGTCTTGAAAAAACGTCCGTCCTAGAAGTGCTGATCCAGTTGCGCGCGGCCGGCCTGGACAGCATGCCGGGCGGGGGCGCGGAAGTTTTCAGCAAAGGGGTGCGCGCCACCATTGCCGATCGTAAGCTGGCGGCTGAGGAATGGCTCGACGTGCACCGTACGGCACACGGCCTGGGGATTCCCAGCAATTGCACCATGCTGTACGGTCACGTAGAAAGCCTGGCCGATCGGGTCGAGCACTTGTCAATGTTGCGATCTCTGCAGGACGAAACCGGCGGCTTCCTGACCTACATTCCGCTCGCGTATCACCCGGACAACAACGAACTGGGCGTTGAACTCGGGCGCCTGGGTAGCGCAACTACCGGTTTCGATGATCTGAAGAATCTGGCCACTGGCCGGCTCTTCCTGGACAATGTGCCGCACGTGAAGACGCACTGGATCATGAACACACCAAAGATCAGCCAGGCGGCTTTGCACTTTGGCGTGGATGATCTGGAGGGCACCGTGGTGCGCGAACGGATCTATCACGAAGCCGGTGCCAGCACACCGCAAGGCCTGACCTGGCCCGAGATCATCCGGCTGATTCGCGATGCGGGCAAACGGCCGGTAGAGCGGGATGCCCTGTATCGCGAGATTCGCGAGTGGTAGCCGGGCGCGGAACGGACCGGGATTGAAGTGAAGACTCTTCCCGTTCTTTCAACCATGGTGCCACGACGGCGCGAACCCACTCCGCTGGGTGCGGTAGGTGTTGCGCACCCTGCCGTGCAGCCCAGCTATGTGGCGGCGCCGGTGGATGGCCGGCCGTTCGCCAGCGAAATCTCGAATTGGCGGGACGTGCTACAACAAACGCCCTTGCTCGAGTTGGGTGCACGCGCACACGGGCTGCGGCTCGAACAGGCAGAACCGGATGTGGTCTCCTACATCGTAGACCGCAACATCAACTATACCAATCTCTGCGTCACGGACTGCAAGTTCTGCGCTTTTTACCGCCGGCCGAAGGACGACGAAGCGTACGTGCTCTCCTACCAGGAGATCGGCGACAAAATCGATCAGGCCAGGGCGCTGGGCGCTGTTCAGATCTTGATGCAGGGCGGGCACAACCCGTACCTGCCGTTGGACTGGTATTTGGAGTTGTTACGCTACATCAAGGAGCACCACCCCATCCATGTCCACGGTTTTAGCGCTTCCGAGATCGAAATGATGACCAGGGTCTCGAAGCTGCCGCTGGACGAAGTGCTGCGTCAGCTGCATGAAGCGGGTCTCGATTCCATGCCCGGCGCAGGTGCGGAGATCCTGGTGGATGCCGTGCGTGCTGTGATTGCGCCCAAAAAGATCGGTAGCACGCGCTGGTTGGAGATTCATGAGGCCGCCCACGAGACCGGAATGCTCACCACGGCGACCATGATGTACGGCGTAGGCGAAAGCTGGGAGGACCGGCTGGAGCATCTGGTCAAGTTGCGCGCGGCGCAAGCGCGCAGCCTGGCGCGCGGCCGCGGCTACTACACCGCCTTTATTGCCTGGTCCTTCCAGCCGCTGCATACGGAAATGCAGCACTGGACACTGCCATTGGGCACAGGTCTCGACTACTTGCGGGTCACTGCGCTGGGTCGGCTCATCCTCGACAATTTCCGCAACGTGCAGGTCTCGTACGTGACGCAAGGACCGAAGATGGCTCAGCTTGCTCTCACCTTCGGCGCCAATGATTTCGGCTCGCTCATGATCGAAGAGAACGTGGTGAGCGCCGCGGGTACGGATTTCATCATGCCCGAAACCGAAATACGACGTTTGATTGCCGATGCGGGCTTCCAGCCCGCCCGGCGTTACCAGGACTATTCCCTGGTGCAGGAAGGCGATGCTGGCTGCCCCTGCTGCACGTGACGGAAAGGCGACGGTGACGGTGACGGCGAAAAACGGATCGATTGCCTCGTGCAACCGGCTGGCAGTTCCGTCACCGTCCCGGTCACCTTTCCGTTAAAATGCGCGTCGGCATCGGCTACGATTCTCACCGCTTTGCGCCCGGCCGCAAACTCATCCTGGGCGGCGTGGAAATCCCTCATACGCTTGGACTCAGCGGTCACTCCGATGCGGACCCGATCGCGCACGCCGTGACGGACGCGTTGTTGGGCGCGGCCGCGCTAGGTGACATCGGCACGCACTTTCCTCCCTCTGATGAGCAGTGGCGGGGCGCCGACTCGCTGCAGCTCTTGCAACAGGCCTATCACAAACTCGAAGAGCTGAACTACCAGGTTGTGAATGTCGATGTGAGCGTGATCTGTGAAGCGCCCAAACTGGGCGCGCACGTGCCCGCTATGCGCGCGCAACTGGCGCGCACGCTGGGTGTTGGCAACCACCACATCTCCATCAAAGCCAAGACCAATGAAGGAATGGGTTGGATCGGCCGGGGGGAAGGCGTTGCGGTCATCGCGGTCGTCGCCATTGCGGCGCTGGAGGATTGAGCGTGCCCGGCTTCCTGCAGTGGCTGGCGGACCTGCCGCCCTGGTTGACCTACCTGTTCATTGGACTGGGCGCTGCCATCGAAAATTTCGTTCCGCCCGTTCCGGCTGACACATTCGTTCTTCTGGGTGCCTTCCTGGCTGCGAATGGACGCGCAAATCCCTGGCTCGTCTTTGCCGTGACCTGGACCTTCAACGTGGGTGCTGCGATTGTTGTTTACCATGCGGCGGCCAAATACGGACGCGGTTTTTTCCAGACCCGCATCGGACATCTGCTGTTGCATCCCAAACAACTCGATCAGATCGGAACGTTTTATCAGCGCTGGGGTCCGCTGGCCATTTTCGGCAGTCGTTTTCTGCCCGCGTTTCGGGCCATGGTCCCCGTGTTTGCCGGCGTCACTCACGTTCCGCTGCGCCGCCTCTTGTTGCCCATGGCCACCGCCTCGGCAATATGGTACGGCGCGCTCGTATATCTGGGCGCCGCGGCCGGGCGCAACTGGGAAGAGATCATCGCCTTCTTCAGTCGGTTCAGCACCGTTCTCTCCATCATTGCCGGCGTGCTGCTCGCGGCATTTCTTGTCTGGTGGTGGCGCTCCCGCAGGCAGCGCACGGAATGACGACTGGAAATCACCTCGCCGCTTTTCGTGACTACCTTGCCTTCGAGCGTGGTCTGTCCGCGCGCACGCTGGATGCCTATGCCCGCGATGTCGGCAAGCTCGCTGACTTTCTTGGGCGCCGCGGCATCAGCAGTACCATGGCCGCATCACCCTCAGATCTGCGCGATTTCACGTACAACCTGAAAGATGCCGGGCTGCAAGCCAGCTCGATTCGACGGTGTATTTCGGCAGTGCACACCTACTACGCATTTCTGGTGGGCGAAGGCGCGCTCAGCAGCGATCCCAGCGAACGAGTTGAACTGCCCAGAACCTGGCGCCGCTTGCCGGGCGTATTGACCCGCAGTGAACTGCAACGGCTGCTGGAAGCGCCTGAGGTGGGGGACCGCATGTACTGGCGGGACAAGGCTTTACTCGAGTTTGCCTACGCTTCCGGGGTACGGGTTAGCGAACTCACTTCACTGCAAATGCGCGATCTGGAACTGGGCGAGGGTTTTGCCACTGTGCTGGGCAAGGGCGCAAAAGAACGGCTGGTGCCGGTTGGCCGTAGCGCTGCGCGCGCACTGGACACGTACCTGCGCGAGCTCCGCCCACGCATGGCCAAAGGCAACAGCGCGGGTGCCGTCTTTCTCAATGCGCAGGGCCGTCCCCTCACACGCATGGGCGTGTGGAAGATTCTGCGCAAGCAGGTCAACGCAGTGGGGATCGCCAAGCGCGTCACGCCTCATACGCTTCGGCACTCCTTTGCCACACACCTGCTGGAAGGCGGCGCTGATTTGGCGGCCGTACAGGAGATGCTCGGCCACGCGGACATTGCGACCACGCAGATCTATACGCACGTGGACCGAGAGTACTTGAAGGATGTGCACCGCAAGTACCACCCACGCGCATGAACGGAAATGTGACGGCGTCGGTGACGTTATGGGCCGGACGAGTTCCATCCCCGGTGCAGTTGATCCGCTTCGCGGCCTGCTCTAATTTCCGGTTCGTAGAGCGCTTGTCACCGTCACCCTCACCGTCACCTTTAGTTTGATTCTCGTCATCGACAACTACGATTCCTTCACCTTCAACCTGGTGCAATTGATTGGCGCCCTGGGTGGGGAACCGATCGTGCACCGCAATGACCAGATGTCCCTGGCGGCCATTGAAGAGCTGCAACCGGAGCGTATCGTGATCTCACCGGGTCCGTGCACGCCCGCGGAAGCCGGCATCAGTGTTGCTTGTATCAGGCGTTTCGGTGCCACCATTCCAATCCTCGGTGTTTGCCTGGGTCATCAAGCGGTCGGCGACGCGTACGGCGCACGCATTGTTCGAGGACGCCGCATCATGCACGGCAAACTCTCCCGTGTTTCACACACCGATGACGAGTTGTTCAGCGGTGTGCCCGATCCCGTGGAAGTTGCCCGTTACCATTCTCTGGTGATCGCACCGGACAGCGTGCCGCCCGAACTAAAAGTGATTGCCTGGACCGCAGACGCCGACTGGCAGGATGAGATCCAGGGGGTGCGACATCGTGAATTTCCGGTATGGGGTGTGCAGTTCCACCCGGAGTCGATTGCCAGCCAGGGTGGCCGGCAGATCGTGGCGAATTTCCTTCGCTCTGGGTGAATGATGCAACTCACGCGATCTCTTCAATTCGGTCTGCTCACCGCCATGCTCTGGGCGGGCGGGATAGAGGCTCAACAAATACGCCGCACCGGACGCGGAACCGCGCGGCTGGATGCCCGGCTCGATGGCATCCTGGCAAATTCGGATTATCGGGTGCTTTCCCGGGACACCGTGATTGCACGCACGGATACGCTGGTTGGACCCGTGCTCACGCTCGGCAATCGATTGGTGATCGAGGGCGTAGTACGCGGCCACCTGGCCATTGTCGATGCCAACGTGTACGCCCGCCCAACGGCTCACATCATGGGCGATGTGACCAACATTGGTGGCGGGTTCTACCGGTCCGAACAGGCCACCATCACGGGTTCCCTCAGCGATCATCCGCTGGCTCCGTATCACGTCGAAAAAGCAGAAGATCGCATCACGATCGTGGGCGATGTCGAGCACAAATATGTCCGACCCGTTCTGAAGCCGCCGCAGGCCAATCGCGTGGAGGGCTTCCGCCCCTATGTGGGCGTTGTTCTGGTTACACCACCCATGGGTCGCGTCGGCCTGGAACTGCAAGGGTGGGCTGCGTACGGCTTCGAAATTGGAGAATGGGAGGACGCGCTACAGGGGGGCGCCGAACTACGCGTGCGGCGCGGACTCACACATGTGGGCGTGGGTACGGAGAAGACAACGTGGACCAACGATGCGTGGATCCGCGGTGATCTGGATAATACGGTTGCATTCCTCTGGCATGGCCGCGACTATCGCAACTACTACCAGGCGCAGCGCCAGTACATCGTGCTGGGCCGGGAGTTGGTGCGCGGGCCTCACGACGCAGTGCTTTCGCTGCGCGGCCAACGCGAGGATGCCCGCTCACAACTACGCGGTGATCCGTGGGTACTGCTCTCGCCCGATTCGTTCCGCATCAACCCGGCCATCGATGAAGGCGTGATCAGCAGCGCGATCCTCAATCTCCGAGGAGAGTGGACGGGACTCAAGGCACAGGCCGAGTACGACGTCGGCCTTGAAGTCGGACGTCCAGATGTGTTCGATGGCCAGCATGATTTCCGGGCATTCCGCGTCTGGGCCGAATGGGCCATGCAGGCGTTAGCCAACCACACGCTCGAGCTCGAAGGATACTTTCAGGGACCGCTGGGCACCGATTCGTTGCCGCGCCAACGCTGGAGCATGCTGGGCGGGTCGGGAACACTCTACACGTTCGAAATCGGCGAATTCTTCGGCGATCGCGTGGCCTATGTGGAGAGCAAATACAGCATCCCGTTGTGGCCAGCCTTACGGGTGCCGGTGTTGGGCCTGCCCCGGCTCCAACTCCTGCATCACATCGGAATGGCGTGGACGTTCAATGAAGACCGCGCCTTTCAGCAGAACGTAGGTGTGCGCCTTCAGTTCCCGTTCCTGTACGCGCGTGTGGTCACGGATCCGTCCGACCTGAATGACGCAGAGTTCGCGGTGGGTGTGACGTTCCCGCGCGGTGCATATCCATGGGAGCGACGTTCAGAGGGGCGCCGTTGAACGTACTTTGACACGGTCCGGGCGCGGCATTAGCTTTTCTCGTTACCACGGCGAGCGTGCGTAGCGCCGCCGTCCCGTCCCTTTTTCCCCTCGGTAACGCATGCGAACTGGTCGCGTGCTGGGAGTGATCCCGGCTCGCCTCGGCTCCGAGCGTTTGCCGCGCAAACCGCTCCACCCATTGGCTGGTCGACCGCTGATCGAATGGGTGTGGCGACGTGTCGAAAGCTTCCAACTCTTCGACGCCCTCATCATTGCCACGGACAGTGAGGAGATTGCCGCAACGGTGCGCGCATTTGGCGGTCGCGCTGAGCTGACCGCAGCTTCGCACGCATCCGGCACCGAACGCGTTGCCGAAATCGCAGGGCGCGCCGACCTGGGCAACTTCGCCGTGATCGTCAACGTGCAGGGTGATGAGCCTTTCCTGGAACGAGAACAGGTCGCGGCTGCCCTGGACCTGGTACATGCAGGCTGGCCCATTGGCACCGCGGGTACTCCGCTGTGCACGATCGATGCCTGGCGCAGCCCGGCCGTGGTGAAAGTTATACGCCGTGCCGATGGCGGCGCGCTTTATTTCTCGCGCGCACCTATTCCCTGGCCGCGCGACGGTGAGCCGAGTGCGGCGCAGCTGGCCAGTGATACGTGGCTGCGGCACCTGGGCGTGTACGCGTACACAGCCGATGCGCTGCGCGCATGGATGAGATTGCCGCCCCATCCGCTGGAGCAACTGGAACGACTCGAGCAGCTGCGCCCGCTGGCCGCTGGTATCGGGATCGGAGTGGCGGTCGTAGCTTCCAGCGCGGAAGGCGTTGACACTCCTGAGGACGCAGAGCGAGCTGAACGCGTAATACGAGCAACCGCAGCTATCACCTGAACCGTGGCAAAAGCATGAGTGATCAGGTCCGGCATCCAACGAAGTACATCTTTGTAACCGGCGGCGTAGTTTCCTCCTTGGGAAAGGGAATCGCCGCCGCGTCGCTTGGACGACTCCTGGTCGAGCGTGGATTGCGGGTCACCATTCAGAAGTTCGATCCCTACATCAACGTCGACCCGGGCACGCTTTCCCCGTTCCAGCACGGCGAGGTGTTCGTCACCGACGATGGTGCGGAAACCGATCTGGACCTGGGGCATTACGAGCGTTTTGTCGATGAATCAATGCGCCAGGAGAACAACATCACGACTGGCCGCATCTACCTGGACGTAATCACCAAGGAACGGCGAGGTGATTACCTGGGATCCACCGTGCAGGTGATCCCGCACATCACGGATGAAATCAAAGCGGCTATTCGTCGCCTGGCGCCCAACCACGATGTGGTGATCACCGAGATTGGCGGTACGGTGGGCGATATCGAATCCTTGCCTTTCCTGGAGGCCATTCGTCAGTTCCGCCAGGACGTCGGCCGCGAGCACGCGCTGTTCATCCATCTCACGCTGATCCCGTTCATCTCCGCGGCCGGTGAGTTGAAGACCAAGCCCACACAGCACTCAGTGCGCGAACTGATGGAGATCGGAATTCAGCCGGACATCCTGATTTGCCGTACCGATCGACCAGTTTCGGATGACCTGAAACGGAAAATTGCGCTGTTCACCAACGTCGATCCCAATGCCGTGATCAACGCACAGGATGTCGAGACCATCTATGAGGTGCCGCTCGTGTTCCACCGCCAGAAGTTGGATGAGCTGGTAGTGCAGAAGTTGGGACTGGAGGTGAGTACGCCCGACCTGAGCCGGTGGCAAGACATAGTGGAGCGCATCAAGCGACCCGGTAATGGGCGGGTTCGTATTGCCGTGGTCGGCAAATACACTTCTCTGGTCGATTCGTACAAATCCGTGCACGAAGCGTTGATCCACGGCGGCATCGCCAATGATGTGGGCGTGGATATCGAGTGGCTGTCCAGTGAGGCCTTTGAGAACAACAGCACAGCCACGGTCCTTTCCGCGTATGATGGCCTGTTGATCCCGGGCGGCTTCGGCGTGCGCGGCGTGGAGGGCATGCTGGAGGCCATACGCTGGTCGCGCACGAACGGTATGCCTTTCTTTGGCATCTGCCTGGGGCTGCAGTGTGCGGTGATTGAATTCGCGCGCAACGTGTGCGGCCTGGAAGAATCACACTCGGCCGAATTCGAGCAGGGCGACCTGGCCGTGATCTGTTTGATGGATTCCCAGCGTCAGGTCACGAACCTGGGCGGTACCATGCGGCTGGGCGCCTACCCGGCGCGGTTGCGTCAGAACTCGCGCGCTCATCAGGCGTATGGCACAACGGAGATCAGTGAGCGGCATCGGCACCGTTACGAAGTGAACAATGCGTACCGCGACTTGTTGGCGGAGAAAGGCATGCGCTTCAGCGGCGTTTCGCCCGATGGTAATCTGGTCGAGATCATCGAGATCCCGGACCATCTACATTTCCTGGGCTGTCAGTTCCATCCCGAGCTGAAATCACGACCCACTCGTCCGCATCCGCTGTTTGCTGCCTTTATCCGCGCTTCCATGCAGCGGCGAGCTTCTGCCAACGGCAAGGCGGAGCTGCGCGACATCGCGCCCGTGCAGGCGACTCGGACCTGACGCTACGGCGAGCGCATGAGCGAGGTCGAACGGCTGTTCAGCGTCGGTGGCGGCTTCTTTCTGATTGCCGGACCCTGCCTCCTCGAGCACGACGAATTGAACTTGTTTGTAGCCCACGAGTTGGTCCGGCTACGCGCGCGGTTCGAGATTCCGATCATCTTCAAAGCATCGTTCGACAAAGCCAACCGCAGCAAGGCAGGCGCGGCGCGCGGACCGGGACTGCGTGCTGGCGTGGAACTGCTGGCGCGCGTGAAGCAGGAAACAGGATTGCCGGTATTGACCGATGTTCATGAGCCTGAGCAGGCGCAAGCCGCTGCCGAAGTGTGCGATGTTTTGCAGATTCCGGCATTCCTCAGCCGGCAAACGGACCTGGTGGTGGCGGCCGCGCGTACGGGTCGCGCGGTCAACATCAAGAAAGGGCAGTGGATGGCGCCGGCTGAGTTGCGCGGTGCGGTGGCCAAGGCCCGTGACGCGGGCGCGGGCGCGGTAGCGGTGACCGAACGCGGTACGTTCTTCGGTTATGGGGACCTGGTCGTGGACATGCGCAATCTGGCTCGTCTGCGCCAGGCAACCGGCGCTCCCGTGATTTTCGATGGCACCCATTCGGTACAGCGGCCCGGTCAGGCGGAAGGCGCGAGTGGCGGAGATCCCGAGTTCACACCCTTGTTGGTGCGCGCGGCCACCGGTGCGGGCGCGGATGGGCTTTTTCTGGAAGTGCACCCGCGTCCACAGGAGGCGCCCTCCGACGGCCGTAACATGCTGCCGCTCGGGCAACTGGAGTCTTTGCTGAAGCAGGCACTGGCCATCCGCGAGGCCATCCGTGAGTGACGCGCTTACGCGCGCAGTGGCTCAGCGTATCAAGCTGGTGATTCTCGATGTGGATGGGGTCATGACCGATGGCGGTTTGATCATGGGTGTGACGAACGCGGGCGAGTCCTTCGAACAGAAGCGCTTCGAAATCACGGATGGGCTGGGTATCAAGATGATGGTCTGGGCCGGGTTACACGTCTACATGGTGAGTGGCCGGCGTTCCGCGGTCAACAATGTGCGCGCGCAGGAACTCGGTATCACCTATCGCGAGGCGCCCGGCGGCTACAAGCTGGTGGTAGTGGATGAACTGCGTGTCGCACATGGCACGGACTGGTCCGAGGTCTGTTGTCTCTGTGACGATCTTGCAGACTTGCCCATCTTCGAGCGCTGTGGCTGGCCCGTGGCCGTAGCCAACGCCGTTCCTGAAATCAAGAAAGCGGCAGCCTGGCAAACCGCGCGTGGCGGCGGCGATGGCGCCGTGCGCGAGCTGGCAGAGACTCTGCTCCATGCGCGCGGCGATTGGAATGACTTAGTCGAGCGCTACCGGCGCGATCGCAGCGGAACCCCGGGAGAGACCGACGGCAACGAAGTGAACGCGCAACCCACTGGTGGGCGACCGTGAAGGTGGAATCGATGCTGGAGCGAAAGCTGAGCGCGGAATCGCCCGCGGAAATTGGCCGCCGTGTGCTGCGCATGGAAGCGAATGCGTTGCTCGATGCCGAACAACGTTTGGGCACGGAATTCGAAACGGCCGTTCGGCTCATCGCGGCCGCCAACGGCCGCGTCATCGTCTCTGGCGTCGGCAAAAGCGGGATCATTGGACGCAAGATCGCCGCAACGCTGACCTCGACCGGAACGCCGGCCATCTTTCTGCATCCGGTGGAAGGCTTGCACGGCGATCTCGGCATCGTCACCCGCGAAGATGTCGCGATTCTGATTTCCAAGAGTGGTGAATCCGATGAATTGCGGGGGCTGGCCGAATACCTGAGTCGACTGGGCGTCCGTTATCTTGCGCTGACCGCCCGCGCCCAGTCGGGACTGGGCCGCGCAGCAGCCGTTGTCCTGGACTGCTCGGTCTCTGAGGAAGCCTGTCCGCATGACCTGGCGCCCACTACCTCGACCACGGTCACACTGGCTTTGGGTGATGCGTTAGCCGTCGCTTTGTTGCTGCAGCGCGGCTTTACGCGGGAAGACTTTGCGCGCCTGCATCCGGGCGGCATGCTCGGCCGTAAGCTGACCCTGCGCGTGGCCGATGTCATGGTCAACACTGACCTGCCCACCATCGGCACCCGCGGCACCATGCGCGAATGCGTGGTGCTGCTGGCGGAAAAACGCGGTACGGTGGCCGTGGTCGAACCCGACGGCCGCGTGGTAGGTGTGGTCACGGCCGGCGATCTGACCCGCCTGATGGAGCGAGAACCCGCCTTTCTGGAAGTCCCCGTGGAGACGGTCATGAATCGCCATCCAAAGGTGGTTGAACCGGATGCCCTGGCTGCGGCAGCCGTATATCTGATGGAAAAGCACGGGATCATGGCGCTGCCCGTGGTCGATCCGCAGATCCGGCTTCTGGGAATCGTACATTTGCACGATCTTTTGCGCGCCCACGCGGTATGAGAAGGGTCATGCGCGCTCACTACTCGATTGCTCTGGTTACCCTGGTCGGGCTGACGGCCGCCTGCGGGCAGCAAACCGGTCCCACAGGCGAGGACTTCCAGGAGGTCCCGGCCGACCTGATCATGATTGACATGACCTCATTCATGACCAGCAATGGCGTGCGCAAGGCGCGCCTGCAGGGGGACACCGCGCACGTTTATGACGACTCGGCAAAAGTGGCCGTCAAGGGAGTGCGGCTGGCCTTCTTCGACGAACAGGGCAATCAGTCCGGTTCACTTACCTCGAGCACGGGTGACTTCAATACGGTTACCCAGGCCATGATTGCGCGTGGCAAGGTCGTGCTGGTAACTGCGCTGGGGAATCGTCGGATCGAGACCGAAGAACTGCATTACGATCCGCAGACACACCGGCTGTGGAGCACCATGAAGACCTTGATGGTGGAAGGCGAGAATCGCAGCACGGGAGACGGTTTCGAAGCGGACGACAAATTCGAGAACGTCAAGGTCAAGAACCCCAAGGGCCGCGCGTCGGGCCTCAAGATCCAGTTCTGATGCGGCTGTTCTTGCGCGTCTTTTTCACGGTCCTGCTCGCCCTCCCCGCAGTGCTTCAGGCGCAAGATGCCACGTGTGATTTTGATGCACTAACTCCCCAAACGACGTTCATAAAGATCGGGGACGCCATCCACTTCAGTGGCCCGACGCGCTACAAGTGTTCGGGCAATGTGGTGGTGCGCTCGGACAGTGCGGTCAACGCGTTCGGTCGGCTGTTGCTGATCGGCAACGTGGACTATGCAGATTCAACAAAAACGCTGACCTCGCAATTCGTACAATATGAGGGCCGGATCGGGCGCATCGTGGCCGATGGTCCCACCGTCGTAACCGATCGCAAAACCGGTTCGATCCTGAACGCGCCCAATGGACTGATCTATCAGCGCGTCACCAAGGATAACCCACAACCGCGCATTGAAGTGATACGAGGCCGCCCGCAACTGACGCTCCTGGAAGAACCCAGGCCCGAGCAGAAGCCGGACACCACGAACATCATTTCCGATCGCATGGAGATCACGGGCGAAAACCTGTTTCGTGGATGGGGTTCGGTAGTGATCAAGCGGGGCGAGCTGGACGCCACGGGGGGTCAGGCCGTATTCGATGACAGCCTTGGCATAATGGACCTTTGGGGCATCGCTCGAATCAAGGGCGAGCGTTACGATGTGCGGGGCGACAGCATTCACGCGCAAGTCGAGGGTGATCTGTTCCGAGAGGTCCGGGTGTTTCGCAACGCGCGCATCGATAACGAAGATCTGGTCGTTGAGGGGCACCGCCTGAACATCGCCTTCGACTCGGGTGCCGTGAGCCGTCTGATAGCGCAGGGTGGAAAGGCAGGCAGAGAAGGGAAGTCGGCCACAGCCACTACGCCTGACTTCGTGCTGACTGCCGACTCGATAGACGCCGTGGCGCCCAAGCAAACATTGGAGCGAGTCACGGCCGTGGGTAACGCCATGGGCACCCGTCAACCCGATTCGTTGGACCTCAAGCTGCCCGAGCTGATCCAGCGCGACTGGTTGCGCGGGGACACCGTCATTGCCCACTTCGTGGATGCACCTGATTCGATCCGGGCCAAGGCCGCCAAGTCGGACTCCAGCGTCAACCGCGTCTTGGACCGATTGATCGCGGTCGGCAGCGGTGCGGCACCGGCCACTTCGACCTACCGAATGCGGGCCGAGAATGACACCACAAACCAGATTGAAGTAGGCTATCTGGTGGCGCGTCGCATCACAGCTTTGTTCAAGGATGGCGGCATTCACGACATGGATGCTCAGGGACAAATTCGCGGCGTGTATCTGCAACCGATCCGGCGCGTGACACCGATCCCGACACGACCCGTAACGACCGATCGACAAGGTACGCAGAACGCGCGCACCACGGGCCGGCGCGGTCGATGAGATTGTTGAGCTTTGCCGCCGGTCTCAAGCCGCACGATGAATCGGTAGCCACTGCGCTGCTCGAGCTGGTGCGGCGCGCCGATGCCACGGGCGCGCTCGACCGGGGTGAATGGCTGGCCGCGGTGCAGGCCGCGTATCGCAGAGATGGAGCAGGCGATCGGACGGCGGGCGCGTCGTTGGATGAGTTGGCCCCCTACCTGGAACAGAACATTCTCGCCCGTCTGCACAGCGAGGGGATTGCCAGCGGCGAGCCGGGGGGCGAAGCTTGGGAGCGCGTGCGCCTGCGGCCCGACGTTTGGGAGTCAATTGCCCAGCAACGGGCGGGCGTTGTGCTCGAACTCGACCAGGTCATCAAGAAGCTCTTGCTCGAGGGCGAACGCCGGGCGTCGGATTCCGATACGCTCCTGCCCAGCCCGATTGTGGTAGGCGGTAGCACGCTGAGCGCGCGCGGTCTGGTCAAAGCATACCGTCGCCGCAAAGTCGTGAATGACGTCGACGTCAACGTAGCTCAAGGCGAAATCGTGGGACTGCTGGGGCCTAACGGAGCCGGCAAAACCACCACGTTCTACATGATCGTGGGTCTGATTTCCCCCGATGAAGGCGAAGTTTTCTTCGACCAGGAGGACCTGACGGGAGTGCCCATGTACCAGCGCTCCCGCAGAGGCATTGGCTACCTGGCGCAGGAGCCATCGGTCTTCAGGAAGTTGACGGTCGAACAGAACATCATGGCCATCCTCGAGACCATGCCCCTTTCTCGGGTGGCACGCAAAGAGCGTCTAGAGCAGTTGCTGGATGAGCTGGGCATCAAACACCTGCGCCGCAACCGCGCGTATTCGCTGTCCGGTGGCGAACGACGCCGGCTCGAGATTACACGCGCGCTGGTGAGTCAGCCCAAGTTCATGTTGTTGGATGAGCCTTTTGCCGGCGTCGATCCGATTGCCGTGCACGACATCCAGCAGATAGTCGCTGCCCTGCGCCACCGGGGTATCGGCGTGATTATCACGGATCACAACGTAGAGCAGACACTCGACATCGTGGATCGCGCTTACATCATGTACGACGGCCGGGTCCGGGTTTCCGGTACGGTGGCCGAGCTGGTCTGGAACGAAGAAGTGGCGGAAATCTATTTCGGGCCGACGCTGACCGCGCGTATGCGCGAGCGCTACAGCCGCCCCGAAGTTGCCGTGGGGTAGCACTATTAAAACCGGCCTATTTCAAGGGACGCAACTCAAGCAGGAGATGAAGATCAATCCTCGCCTGTACCAGGCGATGGATTTGCTCTACATGCCCCTGCTCGATCTGCAGCAGCACATCAAGCAGGAATTGCTCAACAATCCTTTCCTGGAGCTGGAAGAACCGCAGGTGACGGAAGAGGAATTGGAAGCGACCCCTAAAGAAGTGCAAAAGGAAAAAGAAAAAGAGAAAGAAGAGATCGACTGGGAGGAAATCCTGCTCGACGGTTTTGAAGCGGGTGGCCGGCGCGCAGAATACGAGGACAAGGAATACTACGAACCGGTCCCGGTCGAGTCTCGTGATCTCTACGATCACTTGCGAGATCAGATTGCGCTCATGCCCCTCACGCCGCGCCAGGTTCTATTGGGCGAGGAGTTGATTGGTAACATCGACGAAAACGGCTACCTGACGTGCCCGATCGAGGAAGTTACGGACGGCCTGAATCGCTGGATCGAGGACTCCGGCGCGGACTGGTTTGGCGAAGGGGAGTCGCGCGAGCCGTTCACAGTGGTAGACGGCGAAGAGATGCTGCGCGTCTTGCAAGGCCTGGATCCACCGGGTATTGCCGCGCGCGACCTGCGCGAATGCCTGCTGCTGCAGATGCGCGATGGCGCGCTGGAAGAGACACTCGCCTACCGCATCGTATCCAACTTCTTCGATCAACTCATCAACCACCGCTGGTCGGAGATCTCCAAAGAACTTTCGATTACCCAGAAAGACGTGCAGACCGCGGCCGACGAGATCAAGAAGCTCGATCCCAAGCCAGGTCTGAAGTACTCGGGTCCGCCCGACAACTACATCACGCCCGACTTGATTGTCGAAAAGATCGATGGCGAGTACCTGGTCTTCCTGAATGATACGAGCCTGCCCCGGCTCAAGTTGTCCAGGGTATACCGAGAGATTGCCAAGGACAAGAACAAGTTCAAAGGCGAGAACAAGGAATTCATCTCGAACAAGCTGAACAGCGCAAACTGGATGATCCAGGCCATTGAGCAACGCCGTCAGACCATGCTCAAAGTCATGAGCTTCATCAAGGACCGGCAGCGCGATTTCTTCGAGCGCGGGGTCCAGTACCTGAAGCCGCTCACGCTGCGGGAAGTGGCCGAAGTCATCAGCATGCATGAATCGACCGTCTCGCGCGTGACCAACGAGAAGTATGTGCAGACGCCGCGCGGTGTGCTGCCGCTCAAGTTTTTCTTCTCGAGTGGCCTGTCCACCACGTCAGGCGAGGATGTCAGCGCGCGCGGCATCAAGGCCAAGATCCAGAAGTTGGTCGACGATGAAGAATCCAAGCGACCGCTCACTGACCAGGCCATTGTGAACATCCTGAAGGACGAAGGCATTCAGATCGCGCGCCGCACGGTAGCCAAATACCGCGATCAGCTTGGCATCCTTTCCGCGCGGATGCGCAAGCGAGTGTGAGTCCGGCCGATCATGAAGATGCGCCGCCGCCCCGCCTCGCCGCCGAGGCTCGGCGCGACTTCGCCATTCTGATTCCCGCGTACAACGAAGCCGAGAACATCCCCGATCTCGTTCGCGAATTGCAGGCTACCTTCGAGCGGCACCAACTGGACGGCGAAGTCGTCCTGGTGGATGATGGCTCTACCGACGGAACGGCCGAGCGCGCACGGCGGGCTGCTGCCGAATGGCTGAACCTGGTAGTCGTGTCGCACCGCCGTAACTTCGGCAAGACCGAGGCACTGCTGACCGGCGCAGCGGCCACGGACGCCCGTTGGCTCATCCTGTTCGATGCCGATCTGCAGCATTCCACAGAAGAAATCCCGCGTTTCCTGGAGAAATTGGAGCAGGGCTGGGATATCGTCACGGGCAAGAAAATCGGGCACTACGAGAAGAACCGCGTATCCGGCGTATACAACTGGCTCAACCGCAGGCTCTTCAAAGTGCCGGTTTCCGACCTCAACTCCATGAAGGGATTCCGGCGTGAGGTGCTGGATGAAGTGCATTTGCGCCACGATTGGCATCGCTTCTTTGTTGTCCTTGCCTTTGCGCGTGGGTTCTCGGTCAGCGAAATCGATATCAATCTCTATCCGCGGCGCCATGGCATAGCCAAATACGCCGGCCGGAGCCGCATCGTTGTGGGCTTGCTCGACCTCCTCTCGGTCGCATTTTTCCTGTTCTTCTCGCGCAAACCGCTCATGCTCTTTGGTGTGACCGGCTTGATCATGGCCGGCCTGGGCGGGCTGGTCGGAATTCTGACTATTGTCCTGCGCATCGGGCACTGGATGCCGCCCTTCGGCTTCCGGCCGTTGCTCTACCTGGTGATCCTCCTGGAGGTGCTGGGATTCCTGCTGTTCGGCTTTGGCTTCATTGCCGAACTGGTGGCCCAACAGCAAGCCGATCTGGATGCCATCAACAGGCGGTTGAAAGATGACGACGAGTAAACCACGTTCTCGCACTCGTTTCGTTCACGTTCCCGAAATGAACGAAGAACGGCCGTGAGCGTGAGCGAGAGCGACAACGTGTTTCGGTATGGCTGATCTTTCGAACGTCCTGGTTGTGATCGGCACGAGGCCAGAGGGCATCAAGTTGGCGCCCGTCATCCAGGCGCTGCGCCGGCGCGGGGAAGTCAAAACACGCGTTGCGTTGACCGGCCAACACACCACCTTGTTGGACCAGGTGCTGCAAGTGTTTGACCTGGGTGTGCAAGATGATTTGGGCATCATGCGCGAGGGGCAGTCCCTCTATGACGTAGCGGGCGGTACGCTGGATGGGTTGCGCCGGATCGTACGGTCGAACCCCACCGATCTGATCCTGGTTCAGGGTGATACGGCCTCGGTATTCTTTGCCTCGTTGGTGGGATTCTTCGAGCACATAACGGTTGGCCACGTGGAGGCGGGCCTTCGCAGTCACGACAAATGGCGACCTTATCCGGAAGAAATTTTTCGGCGGCTCACAGGTGTGGTGGCCGACCTGCATTTTGCACCCACGCCGTGGGCACGTGACAATCTGCTGCACGAACATGTGTCCGACCGGAACATCTTCCTGACCGGTAACCCGGTCGTGGATGCCCTGTACGCCATTGCCCGGCAGGAGCACGAGCCGCGTGATGCGGGATTGCGGGAGGCGTTGGGCGCAGGAAAGCGGCTGGTACTGCTGACGGCGCACAGGCGGGAGTCTTTTGGTGCGCCGTTACGCGCGGCATTCACCGCCATTCGCGCGCTGGCCGACCGTTTCGAGGATGTAATCTTTCTCTATCCCGTGCATCCGAACCCGGAAGTACGTGCGGCCGTGCAAGACGTGCTCCTGAATCATCCGCGCATCAAGCTGACCGATCCGCTCGACTACTTCGATTTACTCTATGCGTTGCGGCACGCGCGACTTGCCCTCACAGACTCGGGCGGCATCCAGGAAGAGGCCCCTGCATTCGGCACGCCGGTACTGGTCATGCGTGAAGTCACGGAGCGGCCGGAAGGCGTGGAAGCAGGCGTAGCCGCGCTGGTTGGTACCAGTCACGATCGCATCATGGAGCTCGGCTCCAGGCTGCTGCAGGACGATGTGGCTCACGCGCTAATGAGCGGCGCCGTGAATCCGTACGGAGATGGCCGGGCGGGCGAACGTATTGCCGATATCGTGGTGCACAAGCTGACCGGTGCGGATCGAAAGACCAAAGACTGGCAGCCGCACCCATGAAGATCCTGCAGCAGTGCATATACTTTCCGCCGGAAGTAGGCGGGCTGGAAAGTCACGCGTTCTACTTGTGCAAGGAACTGGTGCGGCTGGGTGATCAGGTTACAATGGTCACCTCGCGCTCGAAGCCGGAGTCGCCGGCGCGCGAAGTGATGGCGGGCGTGCAGGTGGTTCGTACGTGGTTCCCCGGCAAACATACCGCGGGCTGGATTGCGCACACCCTGGCCTCGGTGCCGGCTTACATGCCGCTCGCACCCGGCGCCGATGTGCTGCATGCTCACACCTTTGCGTCAGCACTGCCCGGTATGCTCGCCAAACGGCGGTTTGGCAAACCGCTGGTCATCACGCTGCACACCTCGCACTTCCTGCGTCTGGCCAAAAAACCGGTCTGGCAGCCTATCCTGCGCCGCATCATCGCGTCAGCGGATTGGCTGCTGGCCGCAAGCGTCGAGATCCGCGATGTAGCACTCGGGCTGTTCCCGCATCCGCACGCAGAGGCGTTGACGAATGGCGTAGACACATCTCTGTTCGAGCGCGTTGCGCCCGCATTGCCGCCGGCCAGCAGCAAACGAATGATCGTGCCGCGCCGGCTGTACCAGAAGAACGGCGTGGAGTTCCTGGTGCGGGCGTTGCCATTGATCAGGCGCGAGCTTCCCGTGGAAGTGTTGATCGTGGGCGATGGACCCGAACGCGCCAGGCTGGAGGCGCTGGCGCGCCAGTTGGAGGTGCAGACCTGCATCCACTTCCTGGGCGCACGGCCCAACACGGACATGCCTGCGCTTTATGCATCCGCTGATGTAGCAGTTTTCCCATCACTCATGGAGGCCACTAGCGTGGCTGCCTTGGAAGCCATGAGCTGCGAAATTCCGGTCGCCGCGTCCAATGTAGGCGGATTGCCCGAAATCGTGGACCCATCGGTAGGCGCCCTCTTTGAGCCGGCCAATCCCGAGAGCCTGGCGCGCGCCGTCGTGGACTTGTTGCGCGGGCGCGATTTGCGCGCGCTGGGCGCGCGGGCCCGCGCGCGCGTAGCGCAGAACTGGAGTCTGGAACGGCTGGCGCGCCGGCATCAGGAGATTTATCGGATGGTTACCGGACCGCCTTTCAGTTCTCGATGACGGCCGATTGGAGGCGGTATGCTGACCCATCGAAACATGCGCGACCAACGCCCAATAGTGCGATTGAGACGGCCGCCTGGTTGGATCGGCCGGAACCTCGGAACTGAAACACGGTCCGAACGAAATGACGCCTAAACGGAGCAGGGAAGCCCCCACGCGAACCCGCGCTCGATCGGCAGGTCCATCACCCGCAGCGGCGCGACCATTCACCCTGCCCGCCTGGGCCGTGCCTGTGATCTACGCACTGGTGTGCGTGTTGCTCTTTTACGAGTTCGTGCTTGGGCCAGGTATGCTGCTGGGCACGGACACGCTGGCCACGGGCTATTTTGCCCGCAACTTCTACACGCAGTTCGTGCGCGCTTTTCGGGCTTTCCCGCTCTGGGATCCATTGCTCTTTGGCGGGCTGCCGTTCATTGACGGCATGCACGGCGACATCTTCTATCCTCCATCTCTATCGCTGTTCTTCATGAATGCGGCACAGGCCTGGGGCTGGAAGATGGTTTTGCACGTCTTTCTGGCCGGCATTTTCACATACCTCTTCCTGCGTGAGCTGGGGCTGCGACGGGAAACTGCGCTGTTTGGTGGGCTGGTGTACATGATGGGCGCAGACCTGGTCAGCCTGGTTTACCCGGGAGGTGATGGCAAACTCTTCGTATCTGCGCTGGCGCCGTTGGCCTTCCTGCTCACGGAACGCGCGCTCACACGGCGCCGTCTGTCGGACTACGCACTCCTCGCCCTGGGCGTGTCACTCCTCATCTTCACCTCACACATGCAGCTGGCCTATTTTGCCATCTGGGGTATTTCGCTCTATGCCATCTTCCGTCTCTGGATGTGGGGGCGCGCGGAAAAGAAGCCCGTTGCGGCGGCCACGCACTTTGGCGCATTTGCACTGGCCGGACTGCTGGGCGTGGGTGCTGCTGCCGTCCAGTTCTTTCCGCCGCTCGGTTATTTACGCACCTATTCGCATCGCGCGGAAAAGACGCTGCAAGCCGAGAGTCCAAGCGCGTACGAATACTCGACCACGTATTCGCTGCACCCGGAAGAGATCGTTTCTCTGGCGGTCCCGGAATTCGTGGGAGACGACATTCCGCACGAGGACGGACGCGGCAGCACGTACTGGGGCCGAAATCCGTTCAAGATCAATCATGAGTTTGCCGGCTTCATTCCGTTGTTCCTGGCGCCGTTGCTGTTCCTGCGTCGTAGATCGGCGCTGGGCTGGTTCTTCGCCGCTCTGGGTGTTCTGGCGTTGCTTTACGCATTGGGCGCCAACACGCCGGCCTTCCGATTGTTCTATTTGATACCGGGCGTCAAGCTCTTCCGTGCGCCGTCCCTCACGATTTTCCTCTACGGCCTGAGCCTGGCCGTATTGGCTGCGTTTGCCGTCGAGCGCGCGCTGAGCTGGGCCCAGGGTCCGGCAGAAGACACACGCGCCGCGCGCCGCTACCTGTGGATCGCCACGGGAATACTTGCACTGCTAGCCGCGCTCGCGGCCAGCGGCGTGCTCACCCAGGTCTGGCGCGGCATCTTCTATGGCGATCTGGCCAAGGTCGATGCGCTGGCTGCCAATACCCCTTTCATCGCGCGCGGCTTCGGCCTGGCGTTCATGTTTGCGTTGCTCGTAACGGGTGTCTGGGAAGGTCTGGCTCGGAAATGGTTCGGCGCAGGCACCGCACTCGCGCTGATTGCGCTGCTGGCTTTTGTGGATCTGTACCGCGTGGATCGGCCGTTCATCAAGAGCACGACACTCATCAACAGCCCCAGTAGTCCATTGTTCGTTGCCGATGAGGGCACCGCGTTCCTGCGCGGCCGCCAGCAAGCAGGCGAGGTCTTTCGAGCCGTTCACTATCCGGCGCTGCAGAATCGGATGATGAACCTGTTGGCCGTGCACGGCGTGGAGCAGCTGGCGGGGCATCATGGAAACGAGATCGGCCGCTACCGGGAGCTGACCGGAGGCGACAGCATGGCCAACATGGACTCGACCTTCCGTCTCCTGGACCTGACCAACACCGCATACATCGTGGTGGGCGGCCTGCTCGATCAACCCGGCTTCGTGGAAGCCTATCGGGGCAACAACATGGTGGTCTACCGGCGGGAAGCGGCGCTGCCGCGCGCGTATCTGGTGGGCCAGATCGAAGTGGTGGCCGACTCGAATGCTGTGCGGCGTCTCCTGGATAGCGGGTTCGACCATCGATCGACCGCGCTGCTGCCCGAGCCCTTGCCTGCCGGCGTGCAGATCCAGCCGGGTCCGCAAGGGACAGTGGAGTGGGTGGATCGCACCACACCCAATAGCCTGCGCTTGCGCGTGCAGTCCGATCGCCCCGCGCTGCTCATGCTGCTCGATAACTACTATCCCATGTGGCAGGCGGAAGTGGACGGCCAGCCGGTCGAGATTCTGCGCGCCAACTACACCTTCCGCGCCATCCCCATCGCCGCGGGTCAGCACGAAGTCCAGTTTCGCTACGTGCCCTCAAACGTGCGCACGCCTGCATTCGCGTCGGCATTCTTGCTGGTCCTGTTGGGCGGCATCGGCCTGGGTCCGCTCATCGCGCGGCGCTTGAGGAAAGCGCCTTCGCAGGTAGATACATGAGCGGACGGCTCACCGCGTACGACGTCGCAGATCATTACGATGAAGAGTATTTCGCAGACCTGTCCGCTCGGTACCGTCGGCGCAATCGTTTTGCGCGCCGTCGCATTGCCAATGTGCTCTCGTTGCTGCCTGACGTTCAGTCGCGTGTGCTGTTGGACCTGGGCTGTGGTATGGGCACGTTTACGCTGGAAGCGGCGCGGCGCGGCGCGCGCGCCATTGGGTTGGACATGATGCCGGCGGCGCTGCGTGCGGCCACACGCGTGGCTGCGCAGGAACAAGTGGCCGGTGCACGTTTCGCTTTGGGAGATGTGGCCGCCTTGCCGGCCCGCTCCCAGAGTGCAGATGTAATCCTGGCTGCCGATCTCACCGAACATCTGGACGATCAGACATTCCGGGCAATGCTGCGTGAGACGAAGCGCGTACTCAAGCCCGGTGGCTATCTGGTCATCTACACGCCTGAATCCACGCACGTGTTCGAACGCCTGCGTCATGCCGGCGTGATGGCGCCGGATCCCTCGCACATAGGCGTGCGCAGCGGACGTGAGCTGGCGGCGGAAGTGCAACGCGCCGGCTTTACTGTCGAACGGCTGCGTTATCTACCTTCCCATCTGCCCGGTTGGAACCTGCTGGAGCGTGCCTTTGCGCGTTGGCTGCCGCTGTTACGGCGCCGCGCAGGCGTGGTCGCCCGCCGGCCCTCGTCATGAAACGCTGGGGACTGCGTGTTCTGCAGGTCGTTATTCTCGTGCTGGTTGGGTGGGGCATCTACCGCGCG
>JBOHRF010000013.1:0-44707 GCA_050732575.1 Longimicrobiales bacterium | reverse complement strand
GCACGTGAACCTCGGTCACACCTGAGCGGCGCACGATCTCCTGCACATTGTCCTCATTGATGCCGCCACCCGCCAGCACTGTGTTCCGCGCGCCCGCCTGCTGCACGAGCTGTGCAATGCGGTCGGCACCGTCCAGCGCAGTCTGAGCGCCGCCCGATGTGAGCACACGCACTACGCCGGCTTCGATCAAATGCTCGAGCGCCTCGCCCAGGTCCGGAGTGAGGTCGAAGGCACGGTGAAAGGTGAAGGGCAGGTCGCCGGCACTTTCCAGCAACGCAGTCAGCTGTGCGCGTTGCACTCGGCCATCGGTCGCGAGAGTGCCACTGACGATGCCGTGTGCGCCCAGCCTGCGCGCCCATAATATTTCGCGGCGCATCACATCCAGCTCAGAGGTGCTGTAGATGAAGCCGCCGCCGCGCGGGCGGATGATGACAAAGGTGGGAATTTGTACCTGCGCCAGCACGGCTTCGATCATGCCAGCGCTGGGCGTAGTGCCGCCGTCATTCAGGTTGGCGCACAACTCGAGTCTGCCGGCGCCGCCGGCCTGTGCGGCCTGCGCCGAGGCAACGGAATCGACACAGGCTTCGATCAGCACCGGTTTTGCCGACGGCTCAGAGGGTCCGCTGTGCAATGAAGTCATCACCGCGCTCAGTGCAGGAAACAGAAGCCAACCTAAGCGTTTGCCGGATGAGCCAGCCATTGAGCACGTCCGGATCTGCGACAGTCCGTCCCGTCGCCGAACGCTTGCCATGGCTGCAGTTCGTCCCAGCCGCGCGCATCTCTACTTGCCACAACCACATCACGCAACCGAACGTGCGGAACGATCTTTTCCTCATGAGTGCCAATCAACCTTTGAACCCGGACTGGTTCAGTCATGATCGACGGCCTGAGGCGGGATATCAAACACGGGTTGCAACTGGTCCTGCGGCAACCTGGCACTGCCCTGGTTGTGGCCACCGTGCTCGGCCTGGGCATCGGCGTGAATGCCACCGTATTCACGGTGACCAATGCGCTGCTTTTCCGAGATCCGGCCGGAGTGCGCGAGCCAGATCGACTGGTCCGCATCCACGTGCGTGAGGAAGACGGTTCACACGGTGTATTGTCATACCCCCAGTATGCCTACCTGCGTGAGCGCGCGCCCGTATTCTCGGAGCTGGCCGCATACAGCAACGGCGCGCTGGTCATGGTGCGCCGAAGCGGGACTGCTGAGCAAGCAGTGGCAACTTTTGTCACCGGCAATTTCTTTCCCATGCTCGGCGTGCGGCCGGGGTCCGGCCGCTGGGTGCAGCCGTCCGATGACGTGGAAGGCGCGGCTCCCGTGGTCGTGCTGGGTCATGGCTACTGGCAGCGCGCGCTGGGCGGTGATGCGTCCGCCATTGGCTCTACCATCGCGATTTATGGCAAGCCGTTTACCATCGTCGGTGTGGCACCGCCGGAGTTTCGTGCATTCGCCCTCGACGATTCGCCGCCCGACCTCTGGTTGCCTGTGTGGGCGCGACCGAGTGTGCTGGGTCGTTTGCGCGCCGATTTGATCCGTACGCCTGGTCATGTACACACTTTTCTGACCGGCGTTGGTCGACTGGCCGCAGGTCAATCGATCGATCGTGCTCAGGCCGTGGTCGACGCGGTGGGCAAACGGTTCTCCGCCGCCTTCCCCAACGAGGAAGACGACGTGCGGCTCACTACGGCGCCCCACGTGTCAATCGATCCCGATCGACGCACGGCGGTCGCGGCGATGCTGCGCGTGCTGTCAGGCGTTGCGTTCATCGTTCTGGCCATTGCCTGCGCGAACCTGGCCAACCTGATGTTGGTGCGCGCCTCCAGCCGCGCGCGCGAAGTGGGTGTGCGGCTCAGCCTGGGTGCAACGCGCTGGGTGTTGCTCCGCCAGTTTCTGAGCGAGACACTGGTGCTGTCCGTGTTGGGTGGTGGCCTGGGTTTACTCTTCAGCTCGTGGTTTGCCGCCCCGCTGGCGCGCCAACTGCCTCTGGCCACCCGTAGCCAGGCCGCCGACCTCGCCTCACAGACCGACTGGCGCGTGCTCGGTTTCGCGGCCGCCATTGCGTTGCTCTCTGCGGTAGGCTTCGGCCTGGCCCCGGCCTTTCACGCATCCCGCACGCAATTGGCGGATGTACTGCGCAGCGGTACACGCGTCGTGCAGGGCAGCTCACGCACGCGAACCGGTCTGCTGGTAGGACAGATTGCGCTCACGCTCGTGCTGCTCATCGGTTCCGCGTTGCTCGTGCGCAGTGTGCAACGGCTGCGCGCCGTGCCCATTGGCTATCGTACCGACAACACGCTCTTTGCGTCTTTCAATTTGCGGCCCCATGGCTACCATCCTCGGGCGGCCACCGCGCTGTACGGTGCGCTGCTCGAACGCGTACGCACTATGCCGGGTGTAGCGGCGGCCGCCCTGACCGACAACTCGGCGCTGAGCGGAGGTCGCAGTAGCGGCACTATCGGCATTGAAGGCCAGATCACGCCCGAAGGACAGGCGCCCGAAATAGCACAGAGCCGCGTGAGCACCGACTTCTTCCGCACCCTTGGTTTGCCCATACGCGCCGGTCGCGATTTTACAGCTGCAGACCGCGACGGCTCAGATCCCGTGGTGATCGTGAACGAAGCGTTTGCTCGCCGCTTCTGGCCCGGCCAGAGTGCGCTCGGCAAACGCATCAATAACAACGGCTGGTGGACCGTTGTGGGCGTAGTGGCCGATGCGCGGCTTTACTCGATCTTCGAGCGCGCGGAGCCAACCATGTTTCAGCCGGTGTCGCAGAACCCCACCGTGTGGATCGACCTGCAAGTGCGTACGGCCGGTGATCCCGGCCAGGTGATTCCGCTGATTCGGCGTGAGATGGCCGCGCTCGATGCCAACGTCAATGCCACGGACTTTCAGACGCTCGACTTTCGCTACCGCCTCTCGCAACGCCGCTTCACCACCAATGCCACGCTGGTCAGCCTGCTCGGCGCTCTCGCCTTGATATTGGCTGTGGTCGGACTGTACGCCACCGTGTCGCACTCGGTCCTGCAGCGCACACATGAGATCGGTGTGCGTATGGCCGTGGGTGCTCGGAGGGCCGATGTGCTGCGCCTGGTATTCCGCAGCAGCACACTACTCACCATGGCAGGCGTGATGATAGGCAGCGTGTTGGCACTGGTGGCTACGCGCGCCATTCAGCACTGGCTCTTTGGAATCTCACCGGTAGAACCGGTTTCGTATCTCATAGCCATATCGATACTGGTCGGCGCCGTGCTGCTCGCGTCCTGGTTGCCCGCGCGCCGCGCACTGCGCGTCGATCCGCTGGTTGCCCTGCGTCAGGAATGAATCGGAGGTTCCATGACTTTGCGTCACGATCTGCATTATGCCTGGCGAACCCTGCGCAAATCGCCCGGCTTCATGTTCACTGTGCTCGCCACACTGGCCATCGGCATTGGCGCCACCACGGCGATCTTCAGCCTGGTCAATGCACTGCTGCTGCGGCCGCTGCCGTTCCCGCAATCCGATCGCATGACCATGGTCTGGCAGGACCACACGAAACGTGGGGGACCGGCCCAGGAATGGTTTACGCCACCCGACTTCCGCGATCTGCGCGATCGGAACAATTCGTTTGTCGCGCTAGCGGCCGTAGGCAATTGGGGTCCCACGCTCACGGCTGATGGCCAGGCGGAAATGCTGAGTGGCGCGGTTGTATCCGCATCGTTCTTCGACGTGGTGGGTGTGCGCCCCGCGCTGGGCGCACCCTTCACTGCCCAGCACGAGCTGCAGGGCCAGACCAACGCCGTGGTACTGGGCTACACACTCTGGCAGCGCCGATTCGGCAGCGATCGCACCATTGTCGGTTCAAACATTCAGCTGAACGATCAACCGCACATTGTGCTCGGTGTCATGCCCGAGGGTTTTCGCGACCCGCTCTTCAGTGCTACCGAGATCTGGCGCGCTCGCCTCGGTGTACCCCAGGGCTGTGGCCGCGGTTGCTACACGCTGCGCGTGATCGGACGACTCAAGCCCGCTGTCACCGTGCAGGCCGCTTCGGCAGAAGCAACGGCCCTGTCCAGTGCGCTGGCCCGCGACTTCCCGCAAATGCTGCAAGATGTCTCGTTCCGCGTGCATAGCTTGCAGGAGAACCTGGTCGCGCCCGCTCGGGTCGGCCTCATTGCACTGAGCCTGGCGGTCGGTCTGCTGCTGCTCACTGCTTGCGTGAACATTGCCAACCTCCTGGTGGCGCGCGCAGGCGTGCGCGAGCGCGAGCTGGCCATTCGCTCCGCACTCGGCGCCAGTCGCTGGATCATTGCGCGTCAATTGTTCATTGAAGTTGCCCTGCTGGGCGTCCTGGGCGCCGCGCTGGGTGGGCTGCTCGCGTTGTGGGGCGTGGACATGCTGGTAGCAATGGCTCCGCCCGGAACGCCGCGCCTGGACGAAGTGCGCGTCGATGCGGCCGCACTGGCATTTGCGTTTGTGGCCGCCATGATCGCTGCCCTCGGTGCCGGTCTCGGGCCCACTCTGCAAACAGCACGCAGCCGCCTGGGCGATGTACTCAAGGGCTCGGGTGCACTGCGCACTTCTTTGGCCCGCCGACGGACGCGCGGCGCACTCATTGTCGGCGAAGTGTCGATTGCACTGGCGTTGTTGATTGGCGCGGGATTACTCGTAAAGAGTTTTGCCCGTCTGCAGCAAGTGGATCCCGGCTTCAACCTGGAAAACGTGGCCACCGGCTTCATCGGCTTGCCCGGCGCTCGTTATCGAGATCCGGCCAGTGTGCAGCAGTTCGTGCAAACACTGCTGCAGGAAACCCGTCGCATTCCCGGTGTGCAGGCAGCGGCCACCACTTCCATCCTGCCCATGAACGGCGGCGACAACGACGCCAACTTTCTGGTGGAAGGACGGCCCCCTGCACCCGACGGACGCGACCCGGCGGCGTGGTACCGTTTTGTTTCACCAGACTATTTCGCGGTGATGCAGATGCGGCTGGTGACTGGCCGTTTCTTCACGGTCGATGACCATGCCAGTTCGGCGCGCGTGGTCATGATCAACGAAACGCTCGCTCGCCGCCATTTTGCCGGTGAAAACCCGGTCGGCAAACGGCTGCTTCTCGATGGCAACGCAGCGCCGGCCGAGATCGTGGGCGTGGTCGGCGATATACGGCAGCGTGGCCTGGATCAGCCGACCGTGCAGGAGTACTTCGTGCCCGTCACGCAGAATACAAATAGCGCCATCAACCTGGTCATACGTGGAACTCGCGAAGCCGATTTCAACGCGCCCGTTCGCACCATCCTCCGGCGGATCGATCCCAACCTGGCACCACCAACTCTCACGTCGATGGAGACCATCGTAGGAAGAACCGTGGCATTGCCCCGACTGTACTCGGCGTTCTTTGCGTTTTTTGCCATTGTGGCACTGCTGCTTGCTGCGGTTGGCATCTACGGCATCACTGCCTTTGCCGTAACGCAACGGCGGCAGGAAATCGGTGTGCGTCTGGCGGTTGGCGCGCGCGCCGATCAGGTCGTATCCATGGTCGTGCGCCAATCGATGACCCTGGCCATAACCGGCATGGCGATTGGCTTGGTGGCCGCCGCCCTGCTGTCACGCGTGTTGTCCAAACTGCTGTTCGAGATGAGCGCACGCGACCTCGCCACTTTTGTGAGCGTGCCCATATTGCTCGCCATGGTTGCCCTGGCAGCGTGTTGGCTGCCCGCGCGCAGAGCCGCCGGCGTGGACCCGCTGCATGCGCTGAGGAGGGAGTAGGCAACGGACGACAGTTGCTTTTCGAACATCTTGGCTCATCCAGGCATTCCTGCGCCCCAATGGGTAGTGTACCTTGTCGCGCATGCCGAGACGGAAACGATCCTACCATCCTGGTTGCGTATTTCATCTGACCAGCCGCTCGAGCGGGAGGGAGCACTGGTTCGACGAAGAATTGCGTGATGATATCGTGCGTGTGATTCGGGATGCGCTCCATCGGACCGATGCCCGACTGATCGCATTTGTCATCATGTCAAACCATATGCACTTGATCGTCAAACAGGGAAACGCTCCTCTTGCCCGGTTGATGCAACCGGTCGGGCGGCGCACTGCGTTGCTCGTGCAAAAGAAACACGGTCGATCCGGTCACATCCTCGAGCGAGGATTCCACGATCGGGAGTGTGCGAGTTCCGACCATCTACGCCAAGCGATTTATTACATACATCGCAACCCGGTCAAAGCGGGTCTGTGCGCCGTTGCAAGTGAGTACCATTGGTCATCACATCATGTGTATTGCGGTGCGCCAGCTTCGTTGCGCGAGGGCAGTCCTGCGATTACACCAGCTCTGGAACTCTTTGCTGCCTCTGCCAATGCCACGACGCACGACCTGTACGCAGGATATGATCAGTTCGCTGATTGGCGTCGAAGGTGCGATGCGCTGCCACCGGATGTAGCGCATCCGCGCGGTCCGGTTTTCCCGTGGGGTGATTTGTGTTGGTCACGAGACTTTCATCGCACACCGATTAGGGATGACAGTAGCAGGCGCGATCTCTGTGACATTGCTCGCCAGACGATTCGTGAGATAGCTCCTGGACTCACGCTCGATCTTCTGTGCGTTCGGGGTGGCGGTCGCTTGACGACGATTACACGACGAGAGATCGTCGCGCGCGCGAAAGCAGCTGGTCATTGCGGCGCTGCCATCGCCCGATACCTGAATCTTTCGGAGACAACAGTATCCAGGGTGGCTACGACGGTGTTTATTCGGCAGTGCGGAAAAGCGCTCGGCGGGTGCAGCCCTGGCAGTGGTGGCAGGTATTAGTCAAGAAAGCAACTGTCGTCCGCCCCGTTCATCCTCCAGAAACTCCTTGATCTCGTCCGCTCGGGCTTCCGCGTCCGCTTCACCAATCTCGATGAGCCGAGTCAGATAGTCCGGCTGAAACATCAACATGGAAAGCATGTCCGGGCTTTTCGTTTCCTTGGTGCCCAGGCCGCGGGTCATGAATTTGAACGTGGGTGGCAGGCGCGGTTCATAGGCCGCGGCCAGTCTGCCCAGGTCGCGCGAGGGCCGAATCACGAGCAGGCGCACGGGGCGCATGCCGTCACGCTGCTCGAGGGGCACTCTTTCGATCATCCGATTGATGCGTTGCATGCGTTGCGCATCCTGATCGATCAAGTCCAGGAAGATTGCGTTCATGACGATGCTCAGGATCTGCGCGGGCGGCGGATACTTTGTGATGGAGGGCACTTCAGTTTCCTTGCGCGTGCGCGCGTAACGCGTGGATACGGCCAGGATCCGATTGGCGCCCAGGTGCAGTGCCGGTGCCAGAGGTGCAGACAGGCGCACGCCGCCGTCGCCATACCAGCCATTGCCGATCCGCACCGCGGGAAAGAAAATCGGCAATGCTGCGGATGCCATCACATGGTTGACCGTGATTTGGGTTTCGATGGTGATGCGTTGCGGTCGGATCCACGGCGCCACGTCCTTGCCCTGAATCCAGACCACGGTCTGGCCCGTGGAGTATGAGGTGGTCACCAGCGCGATGGCCTTCAGTTTCCCGCGCTTGATGTTGGCCTGGATGCCAGTCAACTCGCCATCAATGGCGGCAAAGGCCTCTTCCAGGTGTTCGTGCAGCGGCCGCGTGTCCAACAGGCTGCGCACCTGCGGCGCTGGAAATACGCCACCCGATACCAACCGCATGGCGGCGCGCACGGTGCTCCACAGCAGCGAGTGTGCGCCTGCCCGGAACACATCCTGCGGCCGCAGCTCGGCCCAGAGCGCGCGCAATTCGATGAGCGCCTGGTGGAACGTGCCGGGATGCGCGGCAATATGCGCGGTATTCACAGCCCCGGCGGATACGCCGGTCAGGATGGGAAAATTCAGATTGGGATACGTCTTGGCCAGGTAGGACAGGACCCCGACCTGGTAGGCTCCTCGGGCGCCACCGCCAGTGAGCACAATGCCGAGGTCGGATTGGTTCAATCCAGCTCCGCCTGTTTGACGTCCAGGATTTCCGGCAGCTCGCGCAATTGGGCGAGCACCTCCGGACTCAGGCGGCCATCCATGCTGATGGCGGCCAGGGCGTCTCCACCCGCCTTGATGCGGGCCTGGTGATACTCGGCGATATTGACGCCGGCATTGCCCAGCAATGTGCCCACCCGGCCAATCACACCCTGTACATCCCGGTTGCGCAACATCAGGAGTGTACCGCGTGGATTCAATTCGATGTGGTATGTGCCAACCCGCACAATGCGCGGATGTCCCTCAGCCAGTAACGCGCCGGCCACGACCGTTTCTGCTGTGCGACTGGCCAGGCGCAGCTCGATCAACTCGCTGTAATCGCGCTGCGTCCCAATGCGCACGCGCTCGACCGTGATGCCGCGTGCCTCGGCCAGGTGGATGGCATTCACCAGATTGACGCCCGATTTGCCAACCACGGGCGTCAGCACGCCCATCAAGGCGGACGATGCCAGAGGCCGTATCGCCTCATCCAGGTTTCCCGCGTAGCGGATCTCGACCCGATTGATGGGCGGTTCCGCCAATGCTGCGGCCAGGGTGCCGAGGCGCTGCGCCAGATCGAGCAGCGGCCGCACTTTGCGCATGGCCTCGCCGCTCAGAGCGGGCGCATTCACGGCGTGCGAAAGATCGCTATCCAACAGCGCGGCCCGCACGGCCTCGGCAATTTCGATGGCTACGTTCTGCTGCGCTTCCGCGGTAGACGCACCCACATGCGGGGTCAGTACGATGTTGGGTGCCTGGCGCAGCGGATGATCGGCCGGCAGCGGCTCCTGTGCGTAGACATCGAGCGCGGCGCCGGCCAGCCGTTTTTGGGTCAATGCATTGACCAGTGCCGGCTCATCGACCACGCCGCCACGTGCTGCGTTGATGAGATAGGCAGTCGGCTTGACCAGCTCCAGCTCTGCTTCACCGATCATGCCGGACGTGGCTTCCGTGAGTGGCACGTGCAGTGAAATCACATCGGCGCGTTGCAACACATCGGTCAGCGAGGTCAGCTCCATATCCAGCGCACTAGCACGTTCTGGTGTCAGGAACGGATCGTAGCAAAGCACATGCATGCCGAACGCAATGGCGCGCCGCGCCACTTCACCGCCAATGCGGCCGGCGCCAACCAGGCCGAGGATCTTGCCGTACAGTTCGCTGCCATTGAAGCTCTTGCGGTCCCATTCCCCGGCTTTCATCGAGCGGTCGGCGTGCGGCACGCTGCGCACCAGGGCCAGGAGCAACGCGAATGCCAGCTCGGCAGCGGAAATGGTATTGCCGGATGGCGCATTGAGCACGGCGACGCCGCGCTCGGTAGCCGCTTCTACATCTATGTTGTCTACGCCCACACCCGCACGACCTATGACCTTCAGGCGATCCGCATGTTTCAGGGCCTCACGCGTGATGCGCGTGCTGCTGCGTACAATCACGGCATCCATACCTTTGATCGCCAGCGCCAGCTCTTCTGCTTTCAGACCGGTTTTTTCGAACAGCTCGAAACGCGGATCGCCCAGCAGAGGCTGCAATCCGTCGCTCGAGATCTTGTCGGCGAGCAGGATTCGGAATCGGTCGCTCATGCCAGAAGAATTTCGGACAATGCGCCCAGCAGATCGTCCAATTCGCTTACCGTGTGATCGCCCATGTGGCCGATGCGGAAGCTGTCATTTTTCAGGCGGCCATAACCGGTGGCGATCTGAAAGCCGCGCGTTTTCAATTCTGCCGCTATGCGCGGACCGCTCCAGCCTTTGGGCGCCCGGATACAGGTCACGGTCGGCGAGCGGTGGCCCACCGGCGCCAGGATCTCCATGGGAAAACCGGTCGCCTCCATCTCATCGACCCATTCATAGGTACGTTCGGCCATGGCCTGATGCCGGGCCCAACGACCTTCGATGGTTTCGGCGCGTATGTAGTCGAGCTGCGCAGAAAGCGCGTAGAGCAGCGATACGGCGGGTGTGTTGGGCGTCTGGTTGTTCAGGATGTTCTTCTCGAACTCGATGAAATCGAAATAGATGCCGCGGTCGGTCTTGCTCTTTGCGCGCTCCAGCATGTTGGCCTGGGCTACACCAAAGGCCAAACCTGGCGGAAGCGCAAACGACTTCTGTGAACCGGTCAGGACAAAATCGATGCCCCACGCGTCCGTTTCCAACGGCGCACCGGCCAGACTCGAAACACTGTCGACCAGGAGTGCAACATCGCCGGCTGCACGCGTCACCTGGGCCAGATCCTGGATGGGATTGAGCGCGCCCGTCGAAGTCTCCGAATGCACGACCGTCACGGCATCATAGATGCCGCGCCGCAGAGCATTGGACACCAGGTCGGGTGTGTGGATGGCGCCCCATTCCACTTCGAGCGGATCGGCCTGCAGTCCTGATGCCAGCGCGATTTTGTAGAACCGCTCGCTGAAAGCACCATTCACCAGGCACAACACGCGTCGGCGCGCGCCGTTGCGCACGGCTGCTTCCATGAGTCCAGTCGCCGATGACGCCGAGAGGTAGACCGGGCGACTGGTACGGAATACGGCGCGCAGACCGGGCTGGATCTGGCCGATCAGCGCTTCCATTTCAGCCACGCGATGCCCGATCATGGGCTGCGTCATCGCTTCCAGGATCTCAGGCCGGACCTCAGTGGGACCCGGCAGGAAAAACCGGCCGAATGTCTTCTTCTTCGCCTTGGGCGTCAGCTTCTTCACTTTTGGCATTAGCTCGATGGATTCAAGTTCAACATGACGAGCCCGCGCTCATATACGGAACGTGCAGGCTCACTATCGGGTGCACGCTCGAGCGCGAGCGGCAGCACTGGCGCCAGCGATCGCTGGCGTATGACCACGTCCGCTGCCGCCATGACCGCGGGCCGCGCGGACACCCCTGCGAATGCTACGAATAGATCAACGACCGGCCGCGTCTCCAGATCGGTAGCCCCGTCCCCAACCATCATGACTGGCCGGCGCAGGGCACGGCCCCATTCGCGGATGGCGCGGACCTTCCCGCCCGACATGGGCAGCGGCGAAGCATGATCGAAGTCGCGGAAGGACCCGTCGTCTGAGAACTCCAGGCCCACGGCCGCCACGCGATCCGGGGGCAGATCCAGTGCTCTTGCCAGAATCAGAACCGCGGGCAGTACGCCAGTACTAACGATCCGAACATCTACCCCGGCCACCTGCAAAGCGCGCACGACGTCCCGAGCGTCCGGCACCAGCCGATCGACGTACTGGTACCCCACCTCGTCCACGCGCGCGCGGCTTGGCCTCGCTAAACCGAGTCGCCGGCCATACACATCTTCCAACGGCAACTGGCCGCTCATGGCCGCTTCCGTCAGGGCTTCGATCTCGATCCGGTGCTCCCGGCCCAGTTCTTTGATGCCCTCGATCTCGGATAACGTCGCGTCGCAATCGAAGATAACAGTGCCAAACCGCTCGCGGGCTCGCATGCTGGTTAAAGATCGAAGCCTTAAAAGTGGCCGGCAAGCCGAGTTGCGGGGTCGTCTATTCGACGGGCGGATCGGGCGTGACGGGCGTATCGGGGAGGACAAAACAAATCGGGACGTCCAGATCGGGGTGGAGACTGCGGGACACTGTGCAGCTTTCGGTGGCGCGCTCCAGCCGGGCCAGCACGTCGCCGCTGATGGGACGGGTGCAGCGCACCTCTATGACCAGCCGAGTGACTCTACGCGGCTGTTGGCCCAGCTCCTTGCGGACCACAAGCTGGAGCGAGTCGAGGGGGATTCCGTGCCGTTCGGCCACCGGACCCAAACTGGTGGCTATGCAGGAACCCAGTGCGGCGGCCAACAAATCGGTAGACGAGAAGGCGCCTCCCGGCCCACCAAACTCCGGCGCCATGGCTGATTCGATGACGGCGCCGGACCGAGCATGCAGAATGCGGGTTGCGGTGGCTGCCGTGAGGCTGACAATGAGGTCGGACAAGTGAGTGGCTCCACCAGTTACGGGAGGTCTAGGTTAGTATACTCGGTGTCGATACCCCTCTGGAACGGGATAAAGATTCAGGCGATACTATGAGAGTCGAGGCGGCCACCCCGGCCGGCAAGCTCCTACCTGCGTCGCTCATGATGCCGCGAGGCTTCTCTCCGCTTCTGCTGGTGATGGCTGTTGTGGTGAGCCCGGCGTATGCGCAGAGCTCGGACTTCAGCGCATTGCGTGACTCGCTCAATCGTTTGAGCGACGTGCACGAGGTCCGACACCTCGAGCAGCATCGCCGACCGGCTCGCAATGCACCCGCCGCCCAGCACGTCCAGCACGGTCTGATTGCCCTTCGGTTGTATCAGCTCACCGATGACGCAACCGTCAGCAAGCGAGCCGCCGGCTCGTTTGAAGCCGCAGTTTCTCGTGATCCACAGTTGGGTTGGGCACAGTTCGGACTGGGCCTGAGCCTGGTTTCAAGTCCATCGGCCAGGCCACTCAATGAGGGCGGAAATGTGGGTCGATTCGTGGTCGATGACGTGACCCGCCGATTCTTTGGGCGTGACGCGCGTTCGCGTGCGCGCCAGGCATTCAATGCTGCGCTACAAACAGTCCCCCCCGTCAATCGCGCCGCTCGCGAATTGGCCGCACTCGCCCTGGACGCGCAAAACCCTGATTGGCTGAAGGAAGCAGAGCGCGCGCTGCGCGACCTGGATGGCCGGCAACAGGCCTTGCCCGAAGAGCTGGCCATGCTCTCTCTCGTGCAGGCAGCACTCGGAGATCTTGACTCCGCCATCACGCTGGCCGACCGAGCCCTGGAGGCAGGGCCGGCACGCGCCGACGCACGCAAGGCTGCCGGAGTGGCCCGACTGCGGGTCGCCGGTCGCGAGCAGGAGGGTGCGCGGTTTTACTTCGATGGTCTGCGTGTAGCCAACGCCGACGAGTTGGATAGCTACTACGACGATGTTTTGCCCATTGCCGAGCCTAAAGAGCAGTCACGCTGGCAATCGGGCAACCTGGAAACGCGCCGTGAACTGTTGCTGAAGTTCTGGAACCAGCGCGCGGCGCTGGGCGGTGTCACCGTGGCCGAACGAGTGGCCGAGCACTACCGGCGGCTGCCCTACGCCGAGCAGCATTATCGGCGCCTCGCCCTCTATGGCGCGCCCGAGCGAAACGAATTGCGTTGGCAGCCGGCGCACAAACGGTCACGCTTCGATGATCGTGGCGAGATCTACCTGCGCCACGGCCGGCCCGATGAAGTCATCGGCTCAATGACAGCCAGTGAGAATGACAGTCAATCCTGGCTGTACTGGCTGCCCGACGGCTCGTTCCGGATGTTCCACTTCGTGTATGCACGCGGCGGCTACTCCTTGCCCTACTACATACCCTGCGCCGATGACTTCCTGCGGGATCGCGTGCAACACGATTCTCGCCTCGGCCTGCTCAGCATGCGCAAGTGTGATCCGGGCTCTACTGCGTTGTACAGCGCCTCCCTGCGCGAGCTCTATTACGAAGCGCTGGAAAGCGACTCTCACTATCCACGATTCACGCGCGATCTGCCGTTCTTCTACGATCTCTACACGTTCCGTGGCCAGCCCGGTCGGACCGCTGTGGTGGCTGCCTTTGCCGTGCCCGCTACCAAGCTGGAAAAAAACGTGGATGACCAGGGCGTACACTATCGCTTCGATGTTTCGCTGATCCTGGCCGATACTGCACTGGGCACGGTTTCCCGGACCGACGATTCGGCTACCGTACGTTTGTCCAGGGCGCTCAGCGATGAAGATCTCTTGCGCACGCATCTGGAGGTCCAGGTACCGCCTTCGGGCAGTACACTCCAGCGTGTGATCATGACCGATCCCACTGCGCCCGGCATTGGCCAACTGTACGGCGGCCCTTTCCCCATCCCGGATTACAGCGGCCGCGAGCTCATGATCAGCGACATTGCGCTCGGTCAGACCAATCGATCGGCCGGATGGCGCCGCGGCGAGGTGATGCTCACGCTGGTGCCGACCAGCCAGTTCCCAACCGGTTCGTTCGACCTCTACTACGAGATTTACAACCTGCCCGCCGGCCGTGCCTATACCACGGAGGTCGTGATCGAGCGCCTGGACAAAGGCGCCGGCGACCATTTGCGCAACTTGTTCGGCGCCAGTAGTGACCTGCGCATCAAGTTCAGCGGCGAGTCGACCGCCCGGCCCGATGGCACGCTGCCCGAGCTCCGCCGTATTGAGGAGCTGCTGCGCAAAGGCCGCTATCGCATGACCGTTATTGTTCGTGACAACGAAACCGGACAAACCGCGCGCCGGTCGCGATTGTTTCGAGTACCCTAGGTGATTCGGATGATTCGGATGATTCGGATGAACCGGATGATTCGGATGAACCGGATAGATCGGGGTGAATCGGGGTAAGTCGGCGAACGCCGGGTAACTGGATGGAAACGGGTATCAACGGGAAGTTGGTGCGCGTGGAACACGCCTCGATCTCGAGAAACGCCTTACAAGGTGAAGTCAACCGGTTTTACCCGCATCATCCGGTTCATCCGAATCATCCGGTTCATCCGTCGTTCAAAAGCTTTCCGCTCCACCCTCCGCGCTAATGGCGCGCATGGCCGTCCACTCCCTGCGCAGGCGCCGCAATGCGAATGGTGCGCCCATGGCAAGTGCGTGACCGCCAAAGCCGGCGCCCGTGAGTCGGGCGCCCAGAACGCCGGGCACTGAGCGTGCCTTTTCCACCAGTGTATCGAGCGCAGCAGACGATACCTCGTAGTCGCCACGCAGCGAATCGTGTGAGGCATTCATGAGCGCACCGCATTGGCTTGGATCGCCGGCGCGCAGCGCCGCAGCCATCGTTCGTGTCCGTTCGATCTCGCTGGTCACGTGCCGCGCACGTTTGTCCAGAGGCGCGGGCAACGTGTTGATGGCGGCAAGGCCCACGGCATCGCGCAGCGCTGTGAGGCCCAGCTGTCGAGCTGCCTCACGACACTCCTTTACGCGATCGTTATAGGCGGAAGCGGCCAGCTCGCGTTTTGCACCGCAGTCAGTGATAGCGAATCGTATCGTCTCAGGTATCGGTACCTGCTGGAATTCGAGGCTCCGGCAGTCCAGGAGCAGCGCATGTCCCTGGCGACAGCACAGCGACGCGTACTGGTCCATGATGCCACACTGCACGCCCACCCACTCCTGCTCTGCGCGACGGCATAACTGAGCCAGGATTTCCGGAGGGTAGGAACGACGCTCGAGGGCGAGCAAGGAGAGCGCCACCGCCACTTCGAATGCGGCCGAAGAGGCGAGACCTGCGCCGGGCGGCACATCACTGGCCACCAGCAGATCGGCGCCCTGCTGCACCTCGAGCAAGGTGGCAAGGCCGGCCACATACGCGATCCAGCCGACGGGTCGTTCGGAAGATCCCAGCTTGACGATTCCGATCTGGTCGTGCTCGAGCGATGTCACGTGCAGCGCGCGATCGTGCCGTCGACGTGCACATACCACGACATCCAGATCGAGCGCGATAGGCAAAACCAAACCATCATTGTAGTCGACATGTTCGCCGATCAGGTTGACTCGACCCGGCGCTCTGGCCATGGCCTCGGGTACACTCCCAAAACGATCGTAGAACGCCGCTTCCGCGCGCTCTCGTGCGGCCGGCGCGCTGCTCAATGAAAGAGTGGACACGCGCCCAAATACTCCGTTCGGGTAAAGAAAACGACAGGAGAGCCGGGAGCTCTCATTAGAAATCGAATCCCAGCTCGATGCTCCAGTAGTTTTCCGGGGTGAGGAAGAATTGCTCGAGCAGCGAGGCGCCCGTGAAGTAGCGGAGCAGGAATCGAGCAACCCTGCCGTTGGAACGCACGGTCAGACCGGCTGCCAGGGCAAGCGAATCGTCCCAATCGGTGCGATCCGCACGGCGCCAGTCGATACCCGCCACCCAACCCAGGTGTCCATCCACCCACGGATAGCTGGCGCTCTCTGCGCCCGCCTGCAGGGCGATTCGGTCGTTGCCCTGGCTGGCCAGCAGCACGGCCGTCTTGTCCGTGTAGCTGCGGAACGTCCAGGCCGCGCCGCCGTAGGCGCGCGTGTGCGGGCGGAACGAGTATGCAGCCAGGAAGTCAATGAACTCGCCGCCTACCTCGATGCGTGCTGCCCCGGTCGTCTCCACCAACTCATCGCCCAGATGCGAACTGCGGTGCATGATGCGCACACGGCCGGACCATTTGCCGTTGCGCATCTCGATAGGCATGCCGACCAGCCAGTCCTGACCCACGTCTTCACGTGTGGGATACTCGATGCGAAAACGGGAAATCACGCCGCCCTGAAACGACACCAGCACGCCATCACCATCAGGTCGGCCCGAGACCAGCCAAATCGGCAACGTGCCGCCAATCGAGGCCACGGCATCTACATCGGATGCCGCATCCTCGGGATCGGGAATGAAAAATGGACGGATACGCTCGCGACCGTCCGCAGCAACGCGGAACAGATTAGTCTGCAGCAGTCCTACGCTGAGGCGCGGCTCGAGTGGGTCGGCTACGGGCGGCGAGAAAAAGTGAACCAGCGGCAGGAACCGCCGAATCCCATCGTCCTGAGCCCGCACCAGTGCGGGCAGCATGCAACACAAAATCATTGCCTGCACCACCGTGCGCGCTAGCAGTCGAAACACGTTCATGCGCGAGCGTTGACCTCCGGCAGTTTGGCTTGTTCCTTGTTCGGCAAATAAGTTGTGCGAAACTACAGCATGGAGCGCGGGCATGCACGGTCGAGCCGCGGTCCCTGCCTGATTCCAGACGGGGAGTGACGAAATGAGGCCGGGAGCGCAACGCCGCGTCTGCCTGATCGCGCTCGATCGCGCGGCCGGGCAGGCCGTTGCGCGCTGGCTCGAGCGCGCCCACATCGCCAGTGCCGACTTCGCTTCGGCCGATGTCATCTGGTATCACAGCAGCACCACCGACCCGCCTGTATCCATCGAACCACCACGCCGCCCGTGCGGGATCCTGTGCACGGGCGGCGCCGCGCGCCTGCCCAGCCTTTGGGGTTGGGAACCGTGTGCACCCAATGATGTGGCTCAACAGGTCTGGCCCCCGGCACGTTCGTCATCCGCGCATGAGCCGGTTGGCGTTGCGGCTTTCCGAACGCATCCCCTGTTTGCCGGGTTACCGGGTGGCGCGTTGTTATGGCAACCGCGCCCGGGTGAGCGCTTCACATCTGTCTCCTATTGCGATGGCATCTGGCCGCAGCGCGCGCGCGTAATCGGCGTGACTCGCACCGGCATGCAGCTCGATGCACGACGCGCCACGATCTGGGAATTGCAAGCCCCCATCGGCGGCATCACTCTCGCGCTCGGCCTGCATCTGCCTTTTTCTCACGATGAGGACACCGAGAAGCCGAGACTAACCGATCACCATGTCGATCTGCAGAATGTGTTGGACCGTCTGCTGCTCAATGCACTCGAGTATTGTGCTGGCGGTACCTGTTCGGATGTCATAGGCTGGCCTCCACCGGGCAATATTTCCGTGATTCATGATGCGCAGTTAGTACCGTCGTTGATTCCGCGTTTGCAGGATGGTCTCATTGATCTGGCCGGACTTCCGGTTCGGTCTCACCTGGAGTCGGACGCACCTTTGACCATGATGGGCAAGCGCGCGTTTGCTGTCGGCCAGGCACGCAGCGGTGTGTGCGAGCTCTGGGTCCATCCCACGCGCGTGGTGAAGGACCTGACCGTGCGCGATTTCAGCGCGCGTGAATTCACCCTTTCAACGACATCGGCCGAGCGGGCCAACGAACAACTGCGCGAACAATGTTTCTTGCCCCACGAACTGGGCGGCTTGATTTGGCACTGGCATGCGTTGCGGTCAACGGAGCTCGCACTCAGCTGGACCATCGACTTGCAGGTGAGTGGGCCCTACCCACCTGGCATGCTCGGGCCGCTGCGCTGGAGCGCCCTCGATCGCTGGCTGTTGGTGCACGCGGCGGATGAGCGCGACATCGCCTTCTATTGCTTCGACCATGCAGTCGACTGGCTCATCGACGTGGTGGAAGGCAGTGCGCCCGAGTTGCGCGTTAGGGCCAGCACGCATCTGCAAGACGGCTATTCATTGACACTGGCGGTGATGGGCAGCAGTCCCGGTGGTCCCGGCCTGCTGCCCGCCGCCCGGGTTCTGCATGCACCCAGCACGCTGGTACGCAGCGCAAGCGCGCGCGCCATGCGCACGGAGCAGCAACGCTTACAGGTTCGCACGCCGGCCCAGCATGTAAATGACGCGTGGCGCTGGGCGCTGCACAGTTTGGAAAGCGCATGTGTCGAGTCGCCCAATGTCGGTCGCTCGCTGGCACTCCCACCCGGAGATTCGAGCGACTTTGCTGAACATGCCTTCTCCTTCACCACCAGATCCTCCGTGGAAACCGGGCTGGCCACTCTGGCCCTCGGTGAATCCGAGGCTGCGCGGGCTACCATCGAATTCCTGCTCGGCAAGCAAAGCCCCACCGGACTCGTTCCGTCTTCGTGCTCCACCAGCGGCTTCGCACACTACAGCGGGAGTGAAGCCTCATTGCTGCTCGCCTTCCTCTATGCCCGCTACTTTGCCTGGACCGCCGATCTGTCCTTTGCGCGCAGCCACTGGCAGCGCCTTCAGCGTGCTCTGGTCAACCCACCATTGCATGCCTCGGCCGCAATCGTATTTCGTGAGCTGGCATTCACGGCTGAGTCGATAGGCGAGGCCAGCGATGCCCGCCGCATGCGCACACTGGCCGATCACGCAGGAGCGACTCCCCAGAGCAGCGACCAAACTGCCTGGCCTGAGTTCTGGATCGGCGCAACCGAATTCCAACCATCACTCGCGGTAGGAAAGACATCGCCCTCGCAGACAGTCTTGCGCTTTGTTAACGGTGTGCTGGGTGCGCTCCCCGATGCAGCACGACACCGTATCGAACTGCGACCTGCCGTGCCCATCGACTGGGCCTTCCTCGCGGTCGAGAATCTGAGCCTTGGTGATGGCCAATTCGCCGTGCGATTCGCGCGTCGTGACGGTTGGCACACGTTTGCCTTGGTGCCGTTGTCGGGTACGGTGCCCATTCGGGTGATCTTTGAGCCGTGGATTGCGGCCAGTGGCATCCGGCGCGTAATGGTGGACGGTCGGACGGCGGCCCTGAATCTGCATCGGCAGGGCGAGCGGTGGGTCTGTCCACTGCAAGTGGTGCTCGATAACGAGCGGGTGATTGCCATCGAGACCACCGACCGAGACCCGTAGCGCAAAAAAAGCCGCTCACCAGTTTGATGAGCGGCTTTCGCGATTCGGGTTGGCAGGCTCTGATTAGCGCGCCGCGAGTCGGCCGTCGTCGGTCAGCAGTTCGCGCAGGTGTGCCGGACGATCTGGAACGGCCGTGCGGAGGATCGAGCGAGCGTAGGTGATCCGCTCATCTTCGCTGAGCTGATCGACCACAGCGATGGGCGCGCCGTAGCGCAGGAGCAAACGCTTTGCGTCCTTGGCCACACTGTCGTCCATCGGGGCCTCCTTGTTGTAGGGAGATTCTGAGCCCCAATATACCCAAAACCAGGGCCACCGGCAAACCGTGTTGAGCGTTGGAAGTCCGTACCGGTACGCAGGTTCCGCGTTTTGCTCAGCGCCGGTCGCGGCGCTGAACGCTAATCCTTTGCGGGGCAGAGCTTTGGCCGGACCACCACCCCATCATCCCGATGTGGCCATCTTGAGTATCCCGAGCTGGCGATTGAGTAGGGAACGGACTCGCGCCGCATGCACGTCGCATGTCTGTTTGAGCCACTTCGGGAGAACGGGATGGTGGTCCGCATGAAGGCACAGCGCGTGTTGTACCCGGCCAGAATCCGATACAGCAAGCTGGGTGTTACTGGGCTGGCCAGCGTAGTTGCGCTCCTGCTGATCGTGGCGGCAGGCTGGATCCTGGAATTACGGGGCGAACGTGAAGACGTCCGCAGTTTTGGCGCCTGGGCCGAGGCGCAGAAACTTTCGCCCATCGATGCACTGGTGGAAGCTGCACGGTCCCACCGGATCCTGTTTCTGTCGGACATTTACGGGTCGATCGAGACCAAGCGGCTGGCTGCTGATGCGGTGGAAGCCATTGCGAATGGACCGGGCCTGGACGCCCTGGTGGTTGAAGTCGGACATGATCAGCAGCCCTACCTGGACCGTTATTTCGATCGTTCGCCCGAGGATGCCAGCGTGCTGCTCTCCCGGCCGCGTACATTGCGCGAGTCGGGCCCGGGCGCGCGGGCCTACGTGGATCTGTACCACAGGATCTGGCAGCTGAATCAAAAGCTGGGCGCCGATCGACGCATCCAGGTGATCGCCGCCGACCTGGATAATTGGCCACCCACGCGAGCGGTCTCCACGGCGGATCGTGCGCGCCGATTCAGCGAACGCGGCCAGGGCATGATGCGCAACCTGGAGCAGGAGGTCCTGAACATCACGCCGCGCGCACGCGTGCTGGTTTTCATGAGCGGATTGCAGGCACTCAAGACCGGCACGGGCCAGTTACAGACTGGTGGTACGTCAGCGGTCAACGCACGCTGGCTTGCTACTTATCTCGAGCAAAGGTTTCCGGGCGAGGTCCATAGCGCGGTCGTGGATGCGCCGGGCACATCCAATCCGGAAGAGTTGGTCTCTTACATTGGGACGCGCCTTCCGTTGGAAGCGGAATCCGTGCTGCCCCGCGGCCGTTACGCGCTGCCTGTGACCAGCGCGTTTGATTTCCTCTCGCAGCCCATTCGCAGGATTGCGGGCCCCGGACTCACGTTCGATCTGCTGCCTCGCCAGTACCGTCTCAAAGATGTCGTGGACGCCTACATCCATCTGGGGAATTAAACCATGTTTGCGCGTCGCCGCCGGGGTGCGCTGGACCGCATCCGCTCTGGTTTCGATCGTCTGACCGATCGCCACGATGACGATGACGATGATGATGATGACGATGATGAGGATGACGACGAACATGACGATGATGCTGAAGACGAAGATCGTTCGTTATCGGGCCTGCAATGGATGGCGGCCGGACTGTTCCTGGCCGCGGGTGCGGAAGCCGCCCTGGGCGAACGCCGCGGTGACTATCGTGCGCCTGACGCCATCCGCTGGGCGCCCCTGGTAGCGGCGCCTGTTGCTGGCGCTGCGCACGCGGCGCGCGCGCTCTGGCCTGGCCATACCACGCGGGTCCTGAGTCAGATTGCAGACGGCATTGCCATCGGCGTGGGTGCCGCAGGTTTTGCCAACAGCGTAATGGCCGCAGCTGGCGACGTTGCTCCTGACACGGCCTGGACCGAGCGCGTGCCCTCGCTGGCGCCGCTGGCCTTTGCGGCTGTTGGCATCCTCGGCCTGATAATACAGGAAGAAGAGGAGCGCTCAGCGCGTGAATTCGAGTCGTTGGAACGGCGCGCAAATATCGTGGAGCGGTTTGTACCCAAGCGGCGCGCGCGCGTGGATCGCATTGTCGTTCACGTCTGAGAATGACTGAACTCAACTCGAATTGCTTGGGAAGATTGCTGCTACGGCTGCACCCAACCAGGACTCGATAACCTCAGCTTCCGCGTCTGGCGTTCCAATCCTTCCGACATATGCGGCATACCTAGTAGGAAGTTGTTCACGGAACGGTGAGAGCAGGGCGGCAATTGGCGTGACCGCGCGAATCTCGTCTACCGGAACACAGGCCAGGATCTGGAAGTCTGCAATGAGCGGAACTTTGGTTCCAGGTGGAGGAGGTAGCCAGTGGTATCGAGGAAACTGCTGTCTTGCCACGCTGCGCACCTGGCCCTTGAACCACTTGGTCTTCCCCGCCGAAAGGCTGGAACGTAGCACAGGTGACCCGGACTGATCGATGAGCCCATCCTTCTGCCAATCGGTCCGAAGTAGCTGTGATAGAAGATCCCACGCGCTGATCAACGCACATGCAGTTGCTAGCTCAACCTTCCCTTGCTCGAAGTCACAAGCCGGTGTCAGTACGATACCCGGGAAATGCTCGTCGATTGCGTAGAAGTAGAGACCCTCAACTATGACGCTCTGATCGATTTTGGAGGGTATCATGGCCGCGTACATTGTCGCTTCCCTTCAGGCTACGACCGCGCGTTGCGGCGAATGAAGCCTCTTGCTTTCAGGGCCGCGATCTTGTGACCCAACCAATTAGGGCTTTCAAACATGACATCCTCTTCCGCCGCGCTCTTCCGAACCTGTTTGGGATTAAGCACCTGCAAGGAAAGCTGAGCAAAGACCGCAGTCGTTTGGAGCTGGGGTTCTGCGACGCGTCTCGTTGGCCCAGCCAACGTGGTGGCAAGTGCGACGAGAATGGCTGAGGCGTCAAAGGGGAGTGACAACGACCGATAGACGCGCAGGTGATCCCACGCCGCCGTGGTTACAGTTAGGGTCCCCTCGCTGCGAGTTACGCCCGTGCTCGACTCACCGAATACCTGCATTGGCAACCTTCCCGAGAGACTTGAAATAGTCGTCTGTCAGACTGTCACGAAACGCATTGTAGATACGTTCGTGCGATTCATCGATCCACTGAAGAATCCCGTTTCGTGAATTCACTTGACCGTCTTCAGCAAAGCAGTCGAAGTCGAGCACAACGGCCGGACCCTTGACGTTATCCGCGAGAGGCCATGCGATCACTGTCTGAAGCACACCTTTGCCTTCAAGCTCCGTTCGCCACGCGAACCTTCTTGCAGTTGCAGGTTCCTCGACGATCGGCGGCGCTTTTATTGTGTACGTCAGGATATCGGTCCAGGGTCGATCCAGAGGCGCACGATTGATGTACCGCAGGCCAAGACGGCGGATCTCAGTCAAGAGGCGTAGCTGCAATGCTGCCTCAAGCACTCGCTCAACGTCCGCTCGGAAGGATTCGTACCCTGTGTACTGAGTGCAGTTTATAGAAACCAGTCCAATACCCGTTTGGACCATGCGATGGCCATCGGCTGACCTGAATCGATGACGCGGGAGCGGAGCGACATCGAGTTCTATAGGAACCTGCGCCGCTGCCAGTTCCTCGGGCTCCGGAAATTCTGCTTTGATCAGGTCGTATAGCTGACCCGGTAGAATTCCATAGGGCGGCCGCGGTGCGAACCTCACCTCGAACACGGACTCTACGACCAGCGGTTTTTCGAGGGTGGATGCGTCCGTGGTTGCATCCAGTTGCCTTCCCTTGCGGTTTTCATCTGATACGCGATCGCCTCAATCCAAGTTGCACAGTCGATGAGCATGTGGCCAGACTGGCGAGCGTCGCTTTCCTTCAGTTTCGCCAATCCGAAATCGCCGTTCCGTACATTACGGCCGATCGGGATCGGTCGCTTCGACTCGAATGGTTTGTTCAAGCGCCAGGTCCGCCACTGATTCCCTCAGTTCGCGCACGAGCTGTTCTGCTCGCGCTTCGTCAAGCGTAGCCTGAAGGTCAATTGCAACTTGCAGCGCCTCGTGCTGTTTCAGCTTCGTGAGGAGCTTCGCGCCGACGCGGTTCCACAGCTCAGGAGGAATCCGCCCGTGAATGCGTAGCCGCATTAACTTAGCGGTCTGCGAAGCCGGTGCTATTAGCTCCGCTGGCTGACTGGCAGTTGGAGCCGCCGTTTGCTTCACAGCAACTGTGAGCTCCGGTGCCACGGGGATCCTGAGCGTTACGGCACGCTCGCGTGTGACCAGGAACGTGGCCGCATCAATCGATAGCTCGTCGGCAGGGATCAACTCCTGGTACCAGACGCGGTCAAAAGAGCCATCCGGCCGAAGCCCCGTTGCGTAACCAAACTCCCCACGGAACACGAACTCGGGGATCTTCTCAAGGAGCGTGGCCTCAGGGTCGACCAATCGGATCAGCGAGCCATTGACCAGGCTCTGTCGCAGACCGAGCAGCGGCCATGCCCCCGTTTCTGCGTGCGCGTTTGGCCAGTTGCGTTGGAGATAACCAGCGCCCAGTCCTGCACCAAGCAGGCTGTTCGTTCGTAGTGCTTGAAGAATGCGACCGACCAGAGATTCTCCCGCACTCGCATGTCCGGCCCCGAGATCGATGACTTTGAGGCCGTCGGGCTCGGCAGCATCGCGTAGAGCGATGTACCTGTAGCTTGCCCAGATCTCTTCGCGAATCGAAGCAGCCGCTTCCTTCGCTTTGCTGCCAGCTTCGGCCAGGTCCAAAGCGTCGAAGTCGGGTCCGAGCGTGCCTTCTTGCGCTTCCTTCTGTACGCGCTTCCAGGCCAGCCAGCTGGCCACCGCGTCGTGCAGCTCCCGTCCCGGCTTCCTGATGCACCAGACGATCGATGCGGGATAGAGCCGGGGCGAGGTGCCGCGCAGCTGCGTCCAGTCGCGCAAACGGTCGCGCATCACCGCGCCGTCCCATTCCTCGTGCGGTGGGATCACCCACACGGTCAATCTGGGCGTATCGCCGACTGCCGAACCTTCTTGCGCAAAGCACTGCACGGGCACCGTCTTGCCGCGATCGAACTCATCGCGCACCGCCTTCTCCATGGCCGGGCGAATCTCATTCTCTTCGTCGAGCGATGCGCGCCGGTCGTTCACCACCTTTCGCAGCGTAGTGCGATGCGTGAACTGGTAGCCATCCGCGCCGACCTTGCGCACATAAAACGCTCTCGACTCGAACGCCTGTGCGGCCGTATCGATCGAGGTCGTGTCCAGGCCGGGGCCGCCTACAGCAAACCGCAGCTCCGGCAGGTGCGCCGTGCGGTCGAGCTGGCCGCCTGACGACTCGAAGAAGATCGTGCTCGCAACGCGCCGGTGAATGCGAGCCAACGGACCCTGCACGGTCGCATCGAGCGCCTTTGCGTGCGACTGATCGCCCGCAATGTCGACCTCGATCGGCACGGAAAGGCGCGACTCACCCAGCTGGCCGAGCACAACACTGCGGAACGTGCGCTGATCGAGCGGCGCCGAACCCAATGTGAGCAGCGGCTCCGCACGCGCGCCTTTGAAGCTCTCAACCGATGCCAGAGAAACCCATTGCGCCAGCATGGCAAGCGTGCCACGCGTCTGTTGATAGTGCGTGAGTGCCTGCCACTTACGCTGGAACACGGAGATAGTGGCCGGATGGAACGGGTAGCAGGCCAGGAAGCGCGATTGCAGATACTCGCGCGCCTGCGCATCGGTCGTGGACGTATCGACCGCAGTCCATTCCGGCGGCAGCTGATGCCTGCGCTCGAAGCACCAGTCGGCGTACGCGCGGGCGACCTTCTTCCTGATCTTCTCCTCACCCAACGATTCGAACAGCCGTCGCCGCACCACCTCGCTCACTTCACCCTCGTCCGTGGCAATCAGGTCCTTCGCGACGCGACGCACGACCTTCGTGATGCGGTCTTGCCACTCTTGATCCCGCTCGGTCATCTCGACCTGACTGCGCGGCAGACTGATCACGGCCACGCACGACGCGCGTGCAGTTGTAGCAACCGTAAGGTTCTGGATGAACGCGTAGAATCCGTCCGCCATCGCGCGGTGGCGATTCACGAAGTTGAGCACCTCATCGAACAGCAGCAGAACGGGCCGGTTGACTGCATCGAACATGCGGGCGAGTGACTCCGTGCCGGGCGGCACGGTCAACGCCGCATCGCCCAGCGCGACCACACCAGCATCGCCCGCAACCTGGCGGGCGAGGTCGATCCAGGGCGTCTCGCGGCCGGCGCGCGGATCCCAGGAATTGCCCACGAACACGCCCACGCGCGCGCCGGGGTTCGATGAAAGTTCCGCCTTCTCGAGCAGCTTCTTCACGCCGGGCCAGCGTTCGGCAGCGGCGCCGCCGTTCGCCAGGTGATAGAGCGAGGTCAGTGTGTGGGTTTTCCCGCCACCGAATTGCGTGACCAGCGTGAGCACGGGCGCAGTATCGGATGTTTGTCCCGCCAGCCGCCGAAGCACCAACGAGACGTGGTCGCTCAGTGCGCGTGTGAATACCGTGCGCGCGAAGAACTTGTCGCCATCGCGGTAGTCCTCCGTGCCCATGCCGGCTACGACATGCTCGAGCGCGATGGCGAATTCGTCGGGACTGAAGGAGCGCCCTTCTCTTACCTCTCGGCGCGGCGTTACGACCTTGTACCAGGGTTCCATGGTCCTGTGAGCTACAGTGTGAGATTTGCGGGTAGATGCTTCACGACTGCCGCACGAAAGACGCGTGCGGCCTCAAGCGCGTGAAGACGAGCAGGCCCTTGCTGTACTTCTCGATGGCCTGTTGAACGTGGAAGGCGACAATCTTCAGAAACCTTGGCTCGTCCGATACGATCAGGTACTCGGCCGCCAGCAGGTCACTATCGCCATATTGCAGCCACTCCCTGGCCCTCGCCTCGCTCTCAAGCCGCGCGTTCATAAAGCACTATGCCCTCCGTGAGAGCTGCACGAACTACCGAGCCGGGAAGGTCTCGGCTGCGTTCCATCTCCTGCGGCGTGTATACCAGGACGTCCTTGGGTAAACCGATGTCATCCAACGCAAGGCGGATGGCCACGCGGACGTCTCGCCTCGACGAGACCTGCGGCAGCACCACCAACAGGTCGAGATCGCTGTCGCGGTCCGCCTCTCCGCGCGCGTATGAACCGAAGAGAATCACCTGGTCAGGATCGAACTGGTGGACGATCCGGCGCACGGCGTCATCGATGATCTCGCGGTTCTGCAGTTCACCGACATGTGTGGCGCCCTTTGCTGCTTGTCCTTTCGCGACTTCAGGCCGCTCGCTCATAAAGCACAACACCCTCTTCCAGAGCCAATTGGATCACCGTACCGATAACGTCTCGCTTGCGCTCCAACTCGTCCGGCGTGGCAACAATCACATTGCAACGCGATGCTGGCCAGCTCCAGCAGTATCGCAACACTGGTCTCCCGCCTGGAAGCGAAGTCACGCATTACTACAAGTAAATCAACGTCCCTGTCCTCCGTGACCTCGCCCCGCGCGTAGAGCCGAATAGAAGTACCTGCTCTGGGTCGAATCGTTCGACGATCCGCCGCACGGCCTCATTGATCTGAGCCGTGTGCAGAGTAGGTTGCTGCTTCATAGAGTTCTCATTCGTTCGTCCACGAGATGCGACAAGCCGCAGGCCGCCTTCCCGCTCACGTCGACTCAGATACTACCTGTACAGGATCGCTATGCTCTCGATCTCACCGCCCAGGTGCCGGTCCAGATACCCAATGAAGGCCTGCAGGATCTGCCATTCCGCCTCCGCACGTTTGGTCTGCGCCTGGGCGACCAAAAAGCCGCCAGGTGCTTCATCAAACTTGATCCAGCCCGGGTAGCGGACGTGCTTCCACTTGCCCTCCGCGACACGCGAGAAGGCGGTGGGTCCGCTCCGCAATCTTCGCTCAGTTCGCTTGAGTTCGACCCTCAGTCGGACATCAGACTCTGCGCGCGGCGTCACGAGGATCAGCTTCATCGCGTTTCGCTCCAGTTACCGGTTATGTGATCCAGTTAAGGCTGGAATCGACCAACGGCCTTCGCGTCCGGAATCCATTACTCGCTGCGCGTCAGGACGGGCATGGTGACGCCGCACCGTTCGGCAATGCGCCGGGCGAGCGCCCGGAAGTCGCGATAGCAGTCCAGCACTGCGCTTGCGTGCCCGCCAATCGCGCCGTCTGCCGGTTTCAGAAAAAACATCGGCTTGCGTGCTTCCTGAGCAAGAGGCATCAAGCTGCGATAATGTTTCAACGTCGAAAGCGCATTTGGATCGTTGGCCACGCTCACCGACACCGGTTCGTCACTGCCGAGCACTGACCGGCTGTATTCACCTGGGATGCGATTCATCCACTTGCCATACGCCTTGCCCGGGCGGTCCAACCTGACTGCATGCTGCATAACTACGTAGCCAGCAGGGACCATCGCACCGGACGGCAGGTCGAGATCCGCGACCGGATTTCGGTTGGCACGCTCCTGCCACTCGCCCCGCCAGCGGCGCAGCGTAGGACCCAGATTCCTGAGGCCCTGAAGCGAGTAGAGATCGGGCGCCAACGGAATCACCACGTGCTCAGCGGCCACCAGGATCGCGCGATTGAGCGCCCCCAGGTTTGGCCCAACGTCGATCATAACGACCGGTGCAGCGCGTGCGCTTGCTGCACGTTCCAACACGCGCCACAGCGCGGAGAGCACGCGAAATGCGCGGGGCCTGCGATCCAGGCTGGCTGGCCACTGGCTGCTCAGCTCGTCCTCCGCACTCGATAGAGCCAGGTCGCCCACCAGCAACCCCAGGCCTGGTGCAGGATCTTCAATGTACGGGTCCGAGATGTCGCCCTCGCCTTCGAGCAGCGGACGCACGGCACCATACACAGTGCTGCGGTGATCGGCTTCGGGCCACAACTGCTCGAGTCTGTCGTCCTCGAGGAACATGCTGGTCAGGTTGGCCTGGGGGTCGAGATCGGCCGCGATCACGGACAGTCCGAGGTCGGCGTACATCCAGGCAAGGTGGTAAACGAGCGATGTCTTGCCCACGCCACCCTTGTTGTTGAAGAAGGCTATGGTCTTCATGGTGCCGGCCTCACCGTTACTCCCACCGTGGTCGGCTCGAAATAGAATGTTGGCTCGGGATTGCCATTCGCTGCCAATGCGTCCAGAGCGAGTGGAATGCCCAGGCCGAACCGCTGCGCAAAGCCAAGATGATGCATGATCTCGGCTACCAGCGGATTCCTGTAGTCAGTAATGCCCTTGCCAAAGTTCTGACGCGTAACCTGTCCGTACAACCCACCAGGACTCATGGTTTCGACGCGGTCAGAATACCAATACACGCGCACGGGTGCATTCGTATTCTCGTAGTTGCGATGCATGATGGCGTTGCGCACAAACTGCTGAAGTGCGACCAGCGGGTAGTCCGGCCTGCGCGTCTCGACCGAAGAAGCCGTAACGTCAGTGCGCACGGAAATGTTGATCTCCAGAAGCTCGTCCAAGCGGCGCAGGATGTCCTCCAGTCGACCCGTCAATTGCTTCTGGTCCTGGATCGGATCCGTGACCGCCAGTCCATCAATCCGCAGAAACTGCACATACGCGCCCGGCAGCCAGCGCTGCGGGTCACGCCCAATTCCAAGGAGTGAAGCGTTCGTGGGCGTGCCGGCGAGAGTGAGACGCAGCGATTCGAGTTGCTGCTCTGTGGACCTGCGGTTCTGTTCGAGCACATCCGGCGCGACGGCACGTGGCAGGTACTGCGCTCTGAAATAATCGAGATCCAGCTCGTCGATTGTCGCGCTCGGGACGGGTCGGCGATCAAACGTAAGGTCGGCAGCACGACGACGCTCCGTCAGCCGCCGTTCATCCTCAGGAGACGCCTGCTGAACCGTCGGGCCGATTTTGACGTAGACACGACCCTGGTACTGTACAGGTGGACTGCTGGAGGGTGATACCGTCACAACAGCGAGATCGCAGCCCGCGATGGTTCGCTTTTCGACGGTCATTGTCGGCGGCGGCAGGATGTTCCCGTCGGCGTGCATCTGGGCCAGCAACTTTAGCAGTTCATCATCAATGTTGAGACCCGCACAATCACCATTGTCATCCACGCCAACGAAGATGACACCCGGCCGACCGTGTCCGGGCAGGTCATTCGCGAACGCGCAGATGGTTCGACGGATTGCGCTCCGATCAGCAGCCGAGCGCTTGCGCTCGACGCGGTCCGATTCGAGGGTGGCAAGGAGTTCCGCAAGTTCAGGGTCAGATAGCATCTTGGTCGGCCTCTGATCGTGTGCTGTCAACCGCATCGGATACCGAGGACGTATGTTCCTCCAAAGGCGAGCCGGGTTCGGATGGTGGAAACAACTGCCGCTGAGCTGGATCTGCATTAGGTTTCGCCGCCTCCCGCGCACGGATAAGCCGCTCGGCGAGGTAGACAATGGTGTCCTTCCCCCTTGGTTTCCTAAGCGCCACGCGATAGGCGGCCATTCGACCCGCCTCACGCTTCGCGACGCCAATTCGAACGAACGTCTCCATTGCTTCAACCACCCATGCGCGTTTCGGTAGCTGAAAGCATCGCGCGTCTGTTGGCTCCTGGCAGAATTGATTCTTCAGTCGTTTGCGTAGATCAGTGATCGTAACTCGGATACTGAGCGCTTTCTTGCCCGTGGCAGCCTCGAACGCCTCGTCCCGAGGGTAAAGTGGTAGAATATAGTCGTGAATCAGGTGAAGCTTGTGTATCAAGGGCGGCTTCTGTTCCGTAAACTTGAACTTGCTGATGATCCTGCCCAATACTGGGCCCCCAAGTTTCTTGCCTAGTCGAAGGTGCTCATCATGAACCCTGTCGGAGAGCTGGCCGGCAACTCGGCGTAAGAGAAACCAGGTCTGCCCCGTGCTCGTATTGCCGAATTCAATGATGGAGAGTCGGTTACTGAACGGCTTACCGTCTGCTTGCCATTGCTTGAACGTCTCAACAGCGGCAACAGATGTGAACAGGTGAACGAGCAACACGAGATCGTATCGAGCAATGGTCTCATCTGCTGTCCACCAGCCTGTAAGATTGCGGTCGTACGTTTCGAGCTGAACCGCAAGTGTGCCGGAATTTTTACTCGCGAAGTTGTGCTTCGCTTCGGCAACCAGGCCGTATGCATCTCCAACTTGCACGACTGCATCGGGGGTCACAACTTTGACTGGAGCTGAGGTGTGCATACGCCGGGGTACTGACCACTTGCTGGTAGCGCGAACTACACGTGCCTTCTCATCCCATGCAGCAGACAACGCCAACGCATGCAAGGCATAGACTGTTTCCAGGTAATCGTTGATCTCATCAAGGTACTTCTGAATCTCGGCGCGATTCTCATTCACCGGGGACCTCCTGGAGCACTCCCTCTCGAAAATCGGCAAAGACCCTCGAACACAAAGTGCGCAAAGACCTCACTGTGGAACGGCCCTGAGGTAACACATAGATCGCGGATTCATCAAGGATTAACACTTCGTTGGTCGACCCGTCCCGATAGTCCACAAGTACGGCATGGTAGTACGGATTGCCGTGAATAACCGTGAATGACGCAGCCGGGATGCGCCGTAAGGCAGTCGCGAGGGCTTCTATTTGGTCATGTGTAGCAAGAACCGGATCACGAAAGCTGATCAGAAATGGCCGGCTTCTAAAGTGTGTCTCCGGCGCACGCTGGCGATCACGCAGAAAATGATACCATCCAGACGCAAGGCGTGCGACTTTCGTCAGGACTGCGTCGGCTGGGATCTTAAACTGACGGACGAAGCGCATATTGGCTTGCCTGCCAATGGTGATCCTTGCAGTTTTGTTGTCTGAGTAACGGTAGTCAGCGCTCGCGTCCACGACCCATTGACCTGCTGTCAACACATCCTCGAATGCCTCGGAAATGGTCAGATCGGTCCACTTTCTGTCGCGTTCGATCGCCCTGGTTGCCCCGATGCTCGAGATTCGGCCGCGATAGCCAAGCTGAACCACGCGCATGTCCGAGACAAGCGGATGAGTCGAGAGTGTTATCAGGAGATCTTGGATTTCGCCCGTCTTGAGGATTGGTGAGATCGGCTGTGGGTGAATTCGTTTCAGGAAACGGCGAAACGGTCGTTTGAGGAAATCATTCGTAGCATCCGTCAAGACAAACCAGACCAGCTTGTACTCAGGATGCTGGATGGCAGCGAACGCACCGGAAATTCTAATCGGATCTTGACGACCGAACTCCCCGCTCAGATGAAGAGCGAAGGCTTCGGCTTCGGTGTGGTATCTGCGCATTTCGAGCCCGGAGACTCTGTCTGAGTGTGGCAGTAAGTCGCTCAGCGGTTCCTGGGAAATCAGCAACAACACGCGAAGTTCGAGAGCGCCTGAGCTTATCGCCTCGTTGCCGACTCGCCCCAGGTCATGAAAGGACAAGGCGCGACTGTAAAGCAGAGCCTCTGGGGCGTTAGTAAGCTGTCGCCGAATCATGTTTGCCTGAAGAACACAAACGACGACGCACTCTGATGCGGCCCATTTCGACAATCATGACGGTTGCCGCTGCTGATCGGACGACGCGAAGGGTTCTTCTCATTCCTATCTCCGAGGAACGGCGAGTAGCATGGCATCGACCAAGCGCTTCTCCTCGCTGCCCGCAGGGTACAGCGCCGAAAGCGCGTTGGCCAGCCGCAGGAAATCCTGGCCGCGCTCGACCTCGGCCGCGATGAGGGCGCGCAGTCCAGCCGTCTGCCCTGCGCGCTGCAACAGCATGGCAGCATGCACGCGGTCCAGAGTGGTGGGCTCGCGACGCAACTCCAGCGTGTCGCGCGCGGCTTCAACGCGCCGGCGGCGGCCACGAACCTTGGGCGACGGTGCCTCTTCGCTAAACAGCCCGAGCTGCGCGGCGCGCGCGGGATCGCGCTCGAGCTCGGCCGCCGCGGTCTGCGCGCCTGCCTCGCCGAACAGCTGGCGCGCGCGCTCAGAGACGGGCAGTAACCGCACAACACCCTTCTTCGTCTCGATGACTCGGCCCTCCCACTCCTGCAGGCGGATGCCGAGTGGTTGGGCGAAGCGGCGCACAACATCGTACACGAGCGTGAAGCCCTTCAACGGTCCGACAACATCACCGTCATCGCCTTCCCCGTCATCGTCCTCCTCACCATTACTATGCTCGTCTCCGTCCGTGGCTCGCCTTTGCCAACTCGTGCGGCCTTTACCGCGGTCATGGCGGCGCGCAGCGGCTCGTAACGCCGAAGCTTGCTCGTCATCGAGCGCTTCAGCGTCTACGGTCAACGCCGAGATGCCACTAGTGCTCTGAATGGTCCAGAGGAAGAGCGCGGTGAGGCGCGCGTCCTCCTCGAGCGCACCCGCGGCGCCGTTGCGCGCGCGTGCCTCGGCCGTGCCCAGCACCTGCTCCAACGCGGCGCGGCCGACGACTTCCCAGACGTAGGCGAGGTAACCGCGCTGGTGCGGTTCGGTGGCGGTCGGGTCACCGCCCAGCGGGATCTCGCGGTCTTCTGCGTCGAGAACTTTCGAGTAGCGGCTGTAGATCTCAAGCGCGGGGCCGATGCAGGCGAAGACCAAGTCCGCGCCGCGCACACCCTCACTCTGGAGGCGCTCCATCCATTCGGCGACGCGGACTGGAAGCTCGCGAATCACGGCGATCCAATCGCCGACGGGTGCGTTTTCTGGGCGCGGGCGGCACACCAAATGTACGCTTGTCGCGAGGGCTGCTGAATCCCTGGCGCGGAGCCGCGCCCCCATCTCAGTTGCGATCGGCCAAGAAGCGGTGATCGTGAACCCACCCGCAATTATTCCTGAGAGAAGCGCCTCCCAGCCCTCTGTAGTCTTGTGGGCAAAAACGACGGCACCGATGCCCCCGTCACGAAGCACTCGGCGGCCTTCCGTGAAAGCGCATCCCATGCCATGCTCAAAGAACGATCGATCCTTTGGCTTTGCATTCACGAACTTGGTTTCGTCCTGAACCAACTCACGTGCTTTGGGAGTGAGTGCGTTCTCAGAGCAATGTGGATCACGAAAGAGCTGGCTTGCGTCGAGCCATCGTTTAAGCCAAACGAAAAAGAAATCGGCTAGGTCGGCATAAGGAATTGCGTCATAGTAAGGAGGGTCGGTGAACCAAATGCTTACCGCGTCATCCGGCAACGGGTTGTCAGCGGCGTCGGCAATCGAGACTTGCCCAGGCTTTGAACCCGGCCAGGCATCCGCAACGCCTATCACCCAGTCAACGCCTCCGGCAAAGCCTCCCGTCGACTCCGAAAGCGGGTTGCTCTCACTGTAATCCCAAACGATCGGCAATGCCTGCCGTGAAAACACTCCTTCGTGGTTCTCACGGCTGGTGTGCCACCGTGACAATGATGAACCAGCGTTTGCGGCACGACTGAAAGCGGCGGCAGCTGCGAGCTCAATCGCCTTATCATCCGTGATCTTGGACGTGAGTTCTCGGAGCGTGGCTAAAGCCAACTTCTGCCGGGCCGTGAACAGATCGCCCCACTGCATCATCCCGTACTTTTGCACTGAGAATGCGCGACCAGCACCTGAGCCACCGCCCGTCGGCGTCGGCTCATCCGGCACAATACTCAGCCCATTATCCAGCGGCTCGCGCGTCACCTCAGCTAGCCGTGCCATCGCCGCACCCACGGGAGCGTAATCGCGAGGCTCCGCCAACCTGTAGTTCCGTCCTGTCATTCCCGGCCGGAGCGTCACTATGCCGAGCAGCCGAGCGCCGCCGATCCGCTCATCGTTTGCGTCGAACTGCACATTTGCGCCACCACGCTGCGCGGCGAGCTGCGCGCGCACGCGCTCTGGCGGCAAGACGGTCTTGCACGCGACGCACGTCGCCTTCGCACGAGTCACGGTGCCGGAAGGGACCTCGCGATCGTTTCTCGGCTCGAAGATCTCGAACTCGATGCGCGGCGCGCCATCCGATCGAACGACGCGATGCTTCAGCGCTCGCTTTCGATTCGCCTTCTTGGAGAGCCAGAACGAGCGGGCGAGCGGAATCTCCGCACCGCAGTTGGGAGCCTCGCATTGGACCGTGCGCGCCCAGAGGTACGCGATCGGGCGCGCGCCATCGGGATCGGGCGGATAGAACTCCCCCAGCTCCCGCTCCGCTGCCGCACGTATCTGCTTGCCCGCCTCGCGCAGCTGATCTGCCAGTGCAGGTCCGTGCCGCGGGATGTCTTCGAGCATGACCTTGAGGATCAGGCACGCGACCGGATTGAGATCGCTGGCAAACGCATCGCAACCCACGCGCAACGCCTCGAGCGGGATGGAGCCCCCACCCGCGAACGGGTCCACCACGAGCGGCGGTTCGTCCGGGTACGCGGCGCGTACCAGCCCACGCGCCACTTCGAGAAACGTCGCATCGGCCGATAGGTCCCAGTTCGCAAAGTCACCAATGAAGCGCTTCAGCGCCTCGCGCAGATCCAGGTCGCTCGGGCCGACGCGGCCGCTCACCCTGGGTAGCAACTGACGCGCAGCGGTCTTGAATGCGGCCGGACAATTCTCATCGCACGGATCGGGAAAGAGCAGCGCGAGCAACATGGCGCGGCACGCGGCGAGGGGGCGGCGCGCCCACCAGAGGTGCAGCGTGGAAGGATGGCCGTGGCGGATCGACTTCTCGCGCGCGGCGTGCTTCGACACGACCGCGATCGGGAAATCGACCTCCGCCAGCCGCTTGCATTCCTTCGGGATCACGGCTGTGACGACTCCTCGCCGTAGGGCGGTCGCACTTCGCGGATGCGCATCGGTTGCGTCATCGCGTCCAGGTCGAGCCAGTAATGCTGGACCTTGGAGACCTCATGCCAGGCGAAGCGCGCCGGGTCACGGATCGGCTCCTGCAGCTTGGGCTCGGTATCGCAATCGGTGACGACGTACAGCCAGTAGCAATCGCGGCGGTCCTCGGCCACGCGCCGCTCGTTGGGCGTGAGCAGCACGGGCGCACGCGAACCGCCGATGCCCTTGATCTCGATGAGGCGCAGGTCGCCGGAGTTGACGTCCAGGCTCGTGATGTCGTAGCCGAGGTTCTGCTCGTGCACGTCGCTCACCTCGCGGCCCTGCTTTTTCTCGCGCTCGATCACGACGCGCATGGCCGTGGCTTCCGTCTCGAAGTCGGCGCGCAGCCGCTGCACTTCCGGTGACTGCCGCTCGGGGTGCGGCAGGATGAGCACACTGGCAATGCGCTCGACGGCCTGGAGCGTGAGCGCACCTTCCCGCTTCAGTTCATTGCGACGGCGTTCCCGACGCAGGCGTAGCTCATCGTGGCGCGCTTCGGCCTGGGCGAGCCGGCCTTCCGCGCCCTGGATCCCGCGCTCGACAGCCTCGTTGGCGCGGCCGATCTCTTCGTCGGTTCGATGCAGAAGCTCGGTGAGCGACAGCTCGACGTGTTGACGCACGCGCTCCAGTTCGGCTGCGCGCTCGCTGCGCACTTCCTCCAGGAACGGAGTTAGCGCATTCGTGGTGAGCCAGCTGATCGCTTCGGGTGCATCGGCGACGGGTGGCAACACGGCGGGTGCGGGGGCGGGCAGCAGATCGCCCAGCAGCGCGGGCTCGCGCGCGCGCACGGTGTCATCGCACAACTCGACGGCAAAGAGCCGCTCGTGGATGATCTTGCTCAACCCATCGACCACGCGGGCGCGATAGAAGTCGAGACGCGCCGGTGCGTCGTGGTGCAGTGAATGGAAGCAGGCCCCCTGGGTCAGGGTCTCGCGCGCGTGATCGAACGTGAAGCGCCGTAATGATTCGAACAGCGGATGCCCGGGTGTGACCCATTCGAGGTGGTGACGATCGGCCGCTTCTCGATCCGTGGTACAGCGCGGATAGCGTGACGCGATGGGTGGAAGCCGCCACGCAGGGTCACGCTCGTACACGCGCAGCCTCGTGGGCGTGCGGCCGGGCTCGAACGCGTGCGGTACATTCGATACCGGTCGAACCGAGAGGTCGGCGTATGCGGCGGCCTCTGCGATGAAGCGGGCAAGGGTTTCGGGCACGACGCGCCGCTCCTGCGCACGCGCGCGCCGCTCGATCAGCATGCTCAGGTTCAGATTCTTCGTGGCCAGCCCCTCGAGCGCGCTCTGGCATATGTTGCGGAACTGCTGCTCGTCCACATCGCGCAGCAGTCGATCTTCCAGATCCGCGTCCGCCAGTGCACCCGCGTAAAATTCGCGCAGCACGCGGTCCACGTGCGCAGCGGGCAGCACCTCGCCCACCACGTTGAACACCGCATCGTCATCCAGCGCATCGCGGATCTCCTGCAGCTTCTCGAGCAGCTTATGCAAGACACTGCCTTCGATGGTGTTGGTGGCCACGAAGTTGAAGATCAGGCAATCGTGCGTCTGGCCGTAACGGTGGATGCGGCCCATGCGCTGCTCGAGCCGGTTTGGATTCCACGGAATGTCGTAGTTGAACAGGATGTGGCACACCTGCAGGTTGATGCCCTCGCCCGCCGCCTCCGTAGCAACCAGGACCTGGATTTCGCCCTCGCGGAATTGCTGCTCGGCGTAGAGCCGCGAACCGGCTTCCTCACGCGAACCCGGATTCATGCCGCCGTGAATGAAGCCGACGCGGAAACCCCATTCGCGCAGCCGCTCGACCAGGTACTCGAGCGTGTCCTTGAATTCGGTGAAGATCAGGAGCCGCTTGTCGGGCTCGGTGCGGAAGCCCTCGGCATCGAGCAGGTCTTTCAGTCTGCCGAGCTTTGCCTCAACACCGGAATCCTCCACCATGCGCGCTCTCTCAGCCAGCTCGTCGAGCCCGCGGACCTCCTCACGAACCTGCTCGGCATTGCCTGCGAGCGAGACCGCCTCGAGGACGCGCTCCATCCATTCGCGCTCGAGGTCATCCATTTCCTCCAACTCATCGGCATCCGGTAGCGTGGCCGGTGCCGAGCGGGCCAACTCCTGAGCATCGGCCAGTGCGGCCTCGAGCCGGCGTGCGCGCTTCTCGAGTGACAGCCTGAGCGAGCGTGTGCTGGAGGCGAGGCGGCGCTGGTAGAGGGCCATGAGGAAGCCGACGGCGCGCGCTCGCGCATCATCGCCGCGCGCCGCCGCGCGTGTACTCTGGCTCTTCACGTAGTTAGTGGCAGCGCGGTACAGGTCGAACTCTGCACCATCGATCTGGAAGTCGATGGTGCGCGGTATCCGCTTCGTGAAGATCTTGCGCTGAACCCACGTTCCGTCAGCATCGCGCTCGGGGAAGTACACCATCGCTTCCTTCGTGCGGCGCAGGTAGGACGGAGCACGGCGCTGGTTCATGGCCTCGCGGATCGATTTCACATCGGCGTACGCATCGGCATCGAGCAGCTGCAGGAAGCGGCTGAAGTGGTCCGGGTCGCCCTTGTGCGGTGTCGCAGTGAGCAGGAGGTAATGGTCGGTGCTATCGCGCAGCAGCTCACCCAGTGCGTAACGCGCCGTCTTCTTTGCGGGCGGCGTCCAGGACATGCGGTGCGCCTCATCGACGATCACCAAGTCCCACTTCACCTGCTGCAGGCCAGGCAGGATGTCCACGCGCTTGGCCAGATCGAGCGAGGTGATGAGCTGCTTCTGCTCGAGCCACTGGTTGACGCCGAATTGTTCGCGGATCGATGCACCCTTCAGCACGACGAACTGCTCGTCGAACTTTTCGCGCAATTCGCGTTGCCACTGGAACGTCAGGTTGGACGGGCAGATCACGAGGATGCGCTCGGCCAGGCCGCGCAGCTTCAGCTCGCGGACCAGCAGTCCGGCCATGACGGTCTTGCCCGCGCCTGCATCATCGGCGAGCAGGAACCGGACGCGCGCGGGCTTGAGCAAAAAATCGTACACGGCCGCGAGCTGGTGCGGCAGTGGATCGATCCGAGAGACGGACACCGCATAGAAGGGGTCGTACTCCCAGGCGATGCCCAACTGATACGCCTGGATGGCAAGGCGAAGCAGGGCTCCATCACCCTGATAGGTTGCTCGTCCGTGAAGCAGCTGGAACTGATTCAGGTCCTGGGTCGATAGAGTAACCTTCCGGTAGCGCTCGCTGCGCGTGCCGACCAGGCCAACGGTCCACAGTCCTGGCGCGATCGCCTGGACAGTTTCCACGCGCATCGGCTCGTCGAATTGAGGGCCGGTCAGGACCTGACGCTCTCGGGGCTCCACAGCGAGAAGTCGCCTTTCGGGATTGATATGAGCGTAAGATCGAAATTGTAATACCGGGGACTGACAGCAACTTCAAGCGAATCTTAGCGGGACTTAACTACCGCGTCGAGAAGCCTCAGAAGTCGCGATCCCAGCGCAGACCAATGCCGGTGCGCCGCCGGTAGAAGTAGCCAGGCCATGGATCACCGCCGGGTGGCGCAGCATAGAATTTGGGTTCATTGAACACGCTGGCTGACCAACGTCCGTTGCGCCAGCGGGCGCGCAATCCCGGCAGTGCATCGCCTTCGGGCGCCAGGATAGCTTGCAAGTTGACGTGGCGGGTTGCGTTCAGGCCCACACGAAAGAGCGGTCCTTGCACGATTCGGCCGGGGAAGCGACTGCCCACCGTCACTGTGCCGCCATGGAATCCAATTCGACTGAGTGGGACATAGTCGTAGGCTTCGTCGGCGGCGTAATCCCACAACAAGATGCTGCCTTGCTGCTCCGTGCGTTTGCCCCAAAAATCGGAAGCGTGGTCGGCCAGCCAGAAGAGTGAATTACTCCACCCTGTAATCGGCTCGATGGGTTCGCGGAAAATGAGTGCGGCACCCAACTGCGATTGGCTTTCCGGCAGTGGCGAGTTGCGGCGCAGCTCGTCTTTTGCGGCCGACATGGTGCCCAGCACGAAGATCTCCAGTGCGGGATACCAGCCCAGAGGGGATATGCTGCCCAGGTCTCGGCCGTCCAGCTTGTTCACATCGTGATCGGCGTGCATGGAAATGCGCGCCTCGCCGTTGGTGAACTGCTGAACGCCGCCCGTGACCAGAAAGCGTTCACCGAAGTTGGCGTAATATCCACGCAGCAGGTTTACCCCACCGCTTGGCTCCAGGCCGCTGCTGTCCGCAGTAATTACCAGTTCGCCACGGCTGATCAGTTCACTGTCTTCATCGATCAGCTTGATGGCAGGCGTGACTTCAACCGTGAATTGGCCGCGCAGGTGGGGACCGGATTTCTGGGCGCGGGCTGCGCGCAGTCGCGAGTTTGCCATCCAGGGCACGCGGGCTGCCAGGCCGGCGTACGGTGGCGCATCCGGATCGATGACCGGATTGCTCCTCAGCAGGTCTTCCTTGGCCCAGCCGCCCACCAGTCGTATGCGTCCGGCAATACGAGGTTGTTCGAGATTGCCCGTGACGCTCAGGTTTGCCGATGCCAGGATGTTGGCCGAATCCGTGTTCACCAGTTGCGCACGGTCGGCGCGCAGGCGCACATCGAAGGCAGGATCCTCGCGCCAGCGGCCGGATCCGCTGAGAGCAATCGTGCCCGGACCGGCCATGCCGATTATTCCGTCTGTGCGCATGGAATCGCCATAAAGCCGCAACACACCATTTACTCGGGTGATTTCCATGCCTGTTGCGCGGAGGTGACCGGCCGCATCGACCAGACGCGCGCTGCCGTCGACGGTCGGATGCTCGATGGTGCCGCGTACGGCAACGCGGCCGCGCGCGTGACCCGCGAGTCGGTCAACGTGCTCGGCAGGCACGGGCAGGCCCGCCAGGGGCAGCGAATCCATGGCCACGTCCACGCTCAGCGCGCTGGAGCGCGACCGGCCGGCACTACCTCGAACGTGCACCACGCCTTCCTGCACACGTGCCGTGATGGAGTCCGTGGATACGCGCTCGTCACGGAGCAGAATGGAGCCCTGTATCTGCGATACGGTGAGTCGTGCCGGGCGCGCACGAAAACCACCCTGATGGAGCCGCAACTCGCCGTTCACGTCGGGTTCGCTCAGTTGGCCGCTGACCTGGATGCGGCCGCGTGCGAACCCCCTCACGCTGTCCACCGTAACTGGCCAGGGCAACGCAGCCAGCGGCAGTGAGTCGGCGCTGATGCGCGCATTTACCGTGGGCTTCTTGCTCAGAATGACGGACCCCTCTGCCACGGCCAGCGTCGCCGTGCTTTCGCCATGCGCATATGCACTGGACTGTATGGTGGTGCGGCCGCGGAGTTGACGGGACGCTGCGCCGGGCGGATCCAGCAGCAACAGGTCGACGTGTGCGGCCGGGTTGCCCGCAAAGGACAGCGGTGCCGCCTGTGTGCTCGCTATGACCCGGGCGCGGGTCGCTGTTTCCGGACCGAGTTGCACGATGCCGCGTAGGGCCAGTGAATCGATGGGGCCGCTGGCTCGTACACGGAATGTGAACGTTGTGTCCATCATCCGGAACGGATCGCCCGTGAGCTGCACATCCAACGCGGGCTCGGGCTCGGTGCGCACCCTGCCATTAACTACAAGCTGGGAAAGTTCGTTGACCGGGCCGCCCGTCACTGCGCCATTCACGCGCACGCCGGTCTGCAGGTCCCCGGTCGCCAGGATGCGACCGTTGTATGGCCCCTCGCCCGGCAGCTTCACAGCGAATGCTTCCTTGATGTCGTCCGGTCTCACGTTGGTCAGCAGAACGGCAAGCTCGTTGGCATCACAGGGCGCGCCGCTCTCCAGCCGGCCCAGTACGCTCACGTGGGATGCGCCGAACTGTGCCGTGGCACGGCGGAACAGTACGTAGCCTGCATCGCCGTTGCGGGCCGCGCTGATGTCGATTTTGCCCGTGCCCAGGCGCGGCAATGAAGCCTCGAATGCGCGCAGCTCGGCAAAACGAATGGTATCGGCCTTCACGTGCAGTGTGAAGTCATCCGCAGGCGAGAAACTGGTTTGCAATCCAAGCGTGGTGAGTCCAAACGAAGCAGCGAGCTGCAAATCGAAGCGCGTGGGAATGCGCGCAATGTCGGCCGCAAATCGGGTAATCGCGAACGGATCGCCTCTTACCTCACCAGCCAGGTCGAGCCGGTCGATGCGCAGTCGTTCGGGTGCGGTGCGCTGGCCGGCCACATCCACGTCGCGCAGCTCGAGATCGAGGTCGGCCGCGTGATAGAACCAGCGGCCATAGCCCAGGCGCGGATCGGCCAGCTCACCGATATCGGCATCGACCAGGCTCACCCGATCGATGCGCAGCCTTGGTCCCGGAATGCGCGTGAAGGCATCCATGGGCGTGATGATGGTATCGATGGGTGCAATTGCGCGTAGTCGCACAATGCGCAGGGACTCGATGTGCAGTTCGGAAATGGGCCGGTTAAGATCGGGAAGTACAGACCTGACTTCGATGAGAGGAAGCTCGATCCGGGTCTGCGTCATGGCAACCCGGAAGCGCGCATCCTGCACCCTGATGTTGATTGTGCGCGGCGCCTTTTGCAGCGCCCGCGCGGGTACCGGATCGGGCAGTGGCAAGCGCGGAAGGCCGGAGGGTGGCGCGGTTTGCAGCAACCACGCACTCAGCAACGTTGCCAGTAGGGCCAACGCGCCGATCATCGTTTTCAGAACGCCTGCCCGATCGACATGTGGATCTGCAGACGCCGGATCGTCTCTTTGAAAAAAGACGGCCGGTCGAAACGGTACGGATCGTACCGCACCTCACCCAACAAAACAAAGGCGCTGTCTTGCTGCAGGAACAACGGATACTGCCGTGCTCCAGTCGGGTCGTATCCCAGATCGATTCGGATGGGTCCCAGATCGGTGACCACGCGCAGCCCGATGCCCGGTGATATCATCGCTTCGCTGCGCGCTGGCAGTTCGGCAAAGGTTGAGCGCGCAATGTGACCGGCATCCAGGAACGCGGCCAGCTGCAAACGCGAACCCACCCACACGCGAGCTTCGATGTTCCCTTCCAGTACATGCTGACCACCGGTAGGCCGAACTGTTACATCCTCGGGATCGATCACCGTTTCTGCGGAACAGGGTGCGCAGTTTTCCGGGCGGGTGCGCGTGGCCAGCACTTTAGGGCCAAGCAGGTTCTGCGCTGTACCACGCATCGTGTTCGGTCCACCACTGAAGAACAACACGCGCGGCGGCAGCACTTCATTCGTGGCAACCAGGCCCGCGCGCACCCGCGCCGCAACTTCCATATTGCCGCCCACCAGGCGCGTGGATGTCAGCTCGGTCAGCCATCGGCGATAGGCATAGTCGGAGCCCGTGAAATCACCAGCCACGGCAAAACCGGAGCGGGCCGTCCAGCGTTGCCGGGGAATGCGCAGCGTTGGCCATTCTCGGCCCGGTCCCGGGTTGGGGCGTCGCACATCCGTGGGCGCATTGCTCGAAGTCCAGAGCAGCAGTGCTTCCAGCGGCATTTGCCAGTTGCCCTGTGCGAGCTGCGCAATGCCATCATCAGTGCAGACACCGTATTGCCCGCAGAAGTAGAGATCGGCCGCCTCCAACCAATGGCGCTCCGGCGCAAAGGTCAGCTGCGCATCGAGTTTTTGTGTCAGTGCGCGTGCTACCGATAGGCGTCCGCCAAATCCTTCCTGCACGTACACATCGGGCGCGGATTCGCGAGCGGCAAAGCCGTGCACGATCAGCATGCCCGACCGGCCCATGAACTGGCGCAGATCCGCTTCCACGCCGTACACCGGCTCGGCGTATTTGCCGTCCCCCGTTGCTGTGCAGGGAAACCCACCGCCGGCTTGTTCGGCCAGCAGATTGCCGGCGTGCGCGCCCAGCGCCAGAATGCGCGGACCGCCCAGCACATAGCGATGTTGCCAGAAGCCGCGCAGCTCCGCGCAATCCGTGGCTGAAAGCAATGCCTCACCCGAAAAGCCGTGCCGCTGCCTGGCATCGACACGCACGTCTACATCGATGACCGAGTCGTTCCGTGTTGAGCGGCTGACTTGCGCGCTGGCGCGCGCCGTAATCGGCAATGCGTACAGGTTGCGTTCCGTGCGCTCCAGTGCTTCCACTGAGAATCGATCGCCCGATCGATAGGCCAACCGGCTGCGCACTACAGACTCACCAATGGGCGCTTGTGACTGGATGCGCGTGGTGCCAAAGACTGCCGCTCTGCCGGGTTTTACCTCGAGTACGATCTCGGCCGCGCGCGCTGGCTCGGCAACGTTGCCCGAGATCTCGATGGTCGCTAACGGATGCCCGCGCCGGGCCAGTTCCGCGTAGACCAGTGACTCGAACGTTTGTAACCGCGGCAATGCGTACGGCTCGCCTGCCCGCAAAGGCGCGGGCCTGGGCAGTTGGAAACTCGCAATCGCGTCCGTGCCTTTTACCTGGATGCTGCGCACGACAATGGGTGCGCCTTCTTCCACCCGAAACGTCACACCCACATCATCGCCCTGCCGCGTCAGCTCGGTCGTGACCCTCGCGTCCGGAAAACCCCAGGCCTCATACAACAACGTCAATCGTTCCCCATCTCGCCGCACTTCGGCCGTATCCAGCACAGTCCGAACTTTGGCCCAGCCGAAATCACCCAGCCGACAAGCCAGAACAAATAGCGGCGAACGACAGCGTGTTGGCCTGGTCTGCAGCGATTGGCGGATGATGCCGATATCCAGTGAGCCGGTGCCCTCGAATACAACGCGGCGCACCTCCGGTGTCGATCGAGCCTGCGCTGTCGCTCCTTGCGCCACGCCGATCAAAAAAAACGCCGACCAGAGTCGGCGCGATCTAACCCGCAACGGGCTATGGTGGTTGCTTCCCATACGCGCCCATGGGGCCTATGCAGGGATTGGGCCCGGTAGGATTCTACCATCTGGCCCGCTGAAAAAACCGCCTGCAGCCGCGCTCAAAACAGTAGGCCGCGGCTCCAGCGATCAGGGTTCGGCGAGGTCGCGGGAACGTTGCCGCGCGGGCGGCACGTCCTGGACCTTGTGCGCTTCCTCCGCAAGTTGTGACAACAGTTTTTCGATTTGCCGCGAGTTCATGAGCGTAGCCAGGTGACCGATGAGACCCAGCGCCAGGGTAGCGCGGTCGGGTACCGTTAGCCGCTCGCGAATCTGCACCATGATGTCGCGTAGTGCCGCATGATCGCGGCTGATCGACTCGGTCGTCCTGGGCGGCTGCGTCATGCGACTTCCTCCGCCATGTACCCCTCATCCATGACTACATTGGCCAGGCTGCGCGGATTCGTGCGCGTCGCATCGTATTCCACAGTTGCGCGCTTCTTGGTCAGATCGACATCCGCATGAGCCACGCCCGCAACACCTTGCAGCGCCGTGGTCACCGTGTGCACACAGTGCTGACACGTCATGCCCGAAATCTTCAATGTGGCCGTGGCCATGAGTCTCCGCGTTATCGTGCTACATCCGTGCCGGAATCAGAAGGCCCGGGATCAGCGCCTCGGGTTGCTGGGGGCGGCTTCCGACCATCCGACCCAACAACCAGAAAGAACTCCAATCCCGGGCCCGCTCTGATCGACCGAAACATACAGCATGCACCCGCAATGCGCACCCTCCGAAAAAACGAAACGAAGCGCATCTCGAGCAGGAGCGTCGCGCCCCCGGCGCGCAGCGCCCCCCGAACACGCGCGCGCAGCGTCGCGCGCCCAGCGCGCAGCGCCCCCCGAACACG
>JBOHRF010000012.1:0-45764 GCA_050732575.1 Longimicrobiales bacterium | reverse complement strand
GGCCGATGTGGAACGCGTGGCGAAGGGCGTGCCCGTGCATGTGATTAGTGGTCGCACCGGTGTGGGACTGGATGCATTGCAGCCCTATCTGCAGCCGGGTGAGACGATCGCGGTCCTGGGTTCGTCAGGCGTGGGCAAATCCACGTTGATCAATCGTCTGCTGGGCAGCGAACGCCTGCGCACGGGCGAGGTGCGCGACGATGGTCGCGGCCGCCATACTACCACGTATCGCGAGCTGGTGCGCTTGCCCGGTGGCGCGCTAATAATCGATACACCAGGTTTACGCGAGCTGCAGTTGTGGGAATCCGAGGTCGGCTTGCAGGAGGCGTTCACCGACATCGAGGAACTGGCGCCACAATGCCGGTTCTCGGATTGCGCACACAGGACAGAGCCCGGCTGCGCGGTGCTCGGCGCCGTGGCGGCGGGCGTGCTGCCGGCCGAACGCCTGGAGAGCTATCGTCGCCTGCGTCGCGAAATCGCTAACGTTGAAGACAAACAGGATGCACGCGCGCGCGCAGAAAAGGATCGCAATGCTCGAGTAACCAACCGATTGCACAAGAAACGGAAAGAAAAAGGGCAACAACAGTAAACGTACTCGCGCAACCGAGCGCGGTGCGGAGGAAGCCATGAAAAAGCTGCTGTTCGGCGTATCGGTATTGATCGCACTGATCGGTTTGATCTTCGTGATCGGTGCTTTGCTGCCCCAATCACACGTAGCGAGCGTGACGCGCCATTACAACATTGGACCTGAGCACGTGTGGCGCGCGATTACCGAAGTGGAACACTTTGCCGCCTGGCGGCCGGGCCTGGCATCGGCGCAGCGCCTGCCGGCCCAGGAGGGACGGGAACGTTGGCAGGAAAAAACGAAGTACGATGCCATGACCATAGAAGTCACGGAGAGTCTGCCCACCCAGCGCCTGGTGACACGTATCGCTGATGAGGGGCTTCCGTTTGGTGGTACCTGGACCTACGAACTGCGATCAACGGCGGGCGGAACTGAGCTGGTGATCACCGAGCGCGGCGAAGTTTACAGTCCTTTGTTCCGCTTCATTTCGCGCTTCGTGACAGGATACGAAGGCACCATGGAGAAGTACCACCAGGGTCTGGAGCAGCGTCTGTCAGCCGATCGCGGCTAGTGTAGTGCTGCCGAATTATCTGGGCGATCCAGCTCACTCAGCTGGAATTGACAGGCCGGACGGTTGTGGTAACGGCATTGCCGTTCGACCCGTGCGCCCGTCAATACGACCAGCAGTTCTTCCACCGCCAGACAGACCTCGTGGCGCCGGCTCACTGCCACGCTCAGCGGACACGCCGAACCGCGCAGCACGACGTGGCCGTTGTCGGCCTCAACGGTGGTGAGAGCACCCAGCTGATTGAGCAGAGCACTGACGGTGCGCACGCGTTTGGCCAGGTTGCCGGTGGGCGCGGTCTGCGCCTCGCCCAGCCGCCGTCCGACCTCGCGGAACACCTGCTCCAGCTCCGATCGGGTCAGGCGCTCGCCGAGGGAGTCGACCAACGTGCCCAGGACGGGCGCATAGACCCGGGAAAAAGCGACTTCTGCTTCGGGGGCGATATTGTAGATAACGGCTGGCTTACCTGCGGAACCGCTGCGCCGAACACCCTCCTGCCGAACCACGCCTTCCTGCTCCAACGCGCTGAGGTGCACACGGATAGCGTTATCGGTCAATCCGAGTGCCATGGCCAATTGGTCTACCGTGCGCGGGCCCTGACGCAGTTGATCGATCACGCGGCTGCGTGTGCGCTGCTTTGTCGAGTCAGCCATACTAACAAAGATAAGCCGAAAAACCGCTTGCCCCAATATGGCAAGTGAATCATGGGGTTTTCTACGGTAGCTTGGGGGCCAATCCTGAGAATACCAGTCGGCACACGAGGTTTTTGGGCCCGAGTCCCGCATTTTGGCCGGGTCAAACGTCGTAGTCAGCCACGGCCGTGTCCTCCAGGATCGGGATGAGGGCGCCGGGAGAGAACGTGACGGCACGGGAAGAACACATCACGGTAGCCAAGACGGCCCGTTATTACGTGCTGGGTGAGCCGGGCCCGGGTACGCGTGAGCTCTGGCTCTGCTGCCATGGTTACGGCCAGTTGGCGAGCCGGTTCATCCAGCACTTCGCGCCGATCGCATCGGAGCAACGCGTCATTGTAGCTGCGGAAGCGTTGCATCGATTCTATCTGGACCCGCCCGATCGTCCGGCCCCGGAGCGACGTGTGGGAGCCACGTGGATGACGCGCGAAGATCGCGCTGCAGACATGGCGGATTATGTCCGCTACCTGGACACGCTGGTGGCCGACCTGCTGCGCACTGTACCCGGGAATGCGCAACTGCTTGCATTGGGATTCTCGCAGGGCACGGCCACGGTCACGCGATGGGCGGCCGCGACCGAGCGTCAAATCGCGCGGCTGATCCTCTGGGGCTCGGGTTTGCCGCCGGATCTGGACTGGTCGGCGGTCGGTGCGGGCTTGCGTCGTGCGCGCGTGACTCTGGTGGCCGGTGCTGCCGATGCACAAATGCCGAGCTTGCGCTGGGCTGAGCAAGAGAAACTGCTTACTTCTCAGAAGATCGCGTTCGAGCGAATCGATTTCGACGGCGGTCATCATCTCGACGCTGCGACTCTACTGCGCCTGACGGTGGGCTGAATGTTCGTTCCGGAGCTGGTCAGCAGCCTGCGCGGCTATACACGCAGGCAGGCGCTTGCCGATGGTCTGGCGGGAGTGATTGTCGGCATTGTAGCGCTGCCGCTGGCCATTGCATTCGCCATTGCCAGCGGACTGTCTCCCGAGTATGGGCTGTACACGGCTATTGTAGCCGGCTTCCTGATTTCCGCACTGGGTGGCTCGCGCGTACAGATAGGCGGTCCCACCGGCGCATTCGTAGTCATCGTGTTTGGCATTGTGCAAGAGCATGGCGTGGCCGGACTCACGGTGGCCACGCTCATGGCGGGCATCATGCTCGTGATTTTTGGACTGGTCCGGCTGGGCGCGGCCATCAAGTTCATCCCGTTTCCCGTTACCACCGGCTTCACATCTGGTATTGCTCTGATCATCGCGCTGCAGCAGTACCTGCCGTTTTTTGGCCTGCGTGCCACGGCGGAGCCCGCGGATTTTATTGGCAAGATCAGGCTCTACGCGAACATCTCGGATGCCATCAATGTGCACGCCGTACTGATTGGCCTGTTGACGCTGGCCATCCTTATCTTCTGGCCGAGAATCAGTCGCCGAATACCTGGACCCGTGGCTGCTCTGGTGCTGGGCACACTGGTCGTAAACGTATTCGGACTTTCGGTAGAGACCATTGGTTCGCGCTTTGGTGAGATTCGATTCGGACTGCCCCAGTTGCGTATGCCCGAAATCGATCCTGCCAGCATTCGGCCGCTGCTGGCACCCGCATTCAGCATTGCGCTGCTGGCCGCGATCGAATCACTGCTATCTGCGGTGGTTGCGGATGGCATGATTGGCACGCGCCACAAGTCCAATGCAGAGCTGGTTGCGCAGGGTGTGGCCAACATAGCATCGCCGCTGTTGGGCGGTATGCCGGCCACAGGTGCCATTGCACGCACGGCCACCAACATTCGCATGGGAGCGCGCACGCCCGTGGCCGGAATGGTGCACGCGCTGACGCTGCTACTCATTGGCCTGTTCCTGGGGCGCTGGGTGGTTCTGGTCCCCATGCCTGTACTGGCCGGAATCCTGCTCATGGTGGCCTATCACATGAGCGAGTGGCGCACGTTTCTGGGCGAGCTGAAAGGACCGCGCAGCGATGTGGCCGTAATGCTCACTACGTTCGCGTTGACCGTGCTGGTCGACCTGACCGTAGCCATTCAGGCCGGCATGGTCCTGGCCGCTTTCCTGTTCATGCGCCGTATGGCGGAAGTGACCAACGTCAGTTCGATCACGTCCGAACTGGATGATGCTGCGTGGCGGCCCGGCTCCGCGCGCGCGACCGCAATTCCGCAGGGCGTGCAAGTGTACGAGATCAACGGTCCTTTCTTTTTCGGTGCCGCGGAGAAATTCAAGGACACGCTGAATGACATAGACAGGCGACCACACACCTTGATACTCGGCATGCGTAACGTGCCGGCTATGGACTCGACTGGTTTGAACGCTCTACGCGACCTGGTGCGCCGTTCGCGCAAAGATGGAACGCGGGTCATCCTGGCGGGTGTGCATGCGCAGCCCATGATGGTGTTGGCGCGCTCCGGATTCCTGGACGAGGTGGGCGATCAGAACCTGGCGGGTGACATTGACGAGGCACTGGCCCAGGTGGCGCAGCAGAAAACACCTGCGGACGGCCCTCAGGTTGCGACTCGCAGCTAGCCGGGCCCGTTTCGGCCCGCGGCAGGCACACTCGGGGCGTTCCGAGGTACGACTTGATTACGGTTCCACCATTGGGAGGCAATCCATGCGGCACGTCCGCAGTTCCTTACTGTTGGCTGCGCTCTTCCTGTCCAGTACGGCGCTGGCGCAATCGGCGCCCGCCGTTTCCACCGGGAGAGCGTCAACCGCGGCCATCACAGCCGCCGACGTGCATGCGCGCGTCGCTTTTCTGGCCAGCGATGCATTGAAGGGGCGCGATACACCGAGCCCGGGCCTCGAGCAGGCCGCGCAGTACATCGCAAATGAATTCAAATCGTTCGGCCTCAGGCCAGCGGGTGATTCGGGCACGTTCATTCAGCGCTGGCCTTTTGAGAGCCGGGTGTTGACGGCGACGGGCGCTCGTGCCTTGCTGAGCAACAACCCGCTCATCTATGCCCAGGATTTCTTCATCATCCCGGGCCAGCGAGACAGCGTGAGCGGTGTGGTGAGGTATGTGGGCCAGGCCTCGGCGCTAACCGCGCCGTTGCCGGCCGGTGCGCAGGGTCAGATTCTGGCCTTCTACATTCCGGGCGACCGGCCCGAGGGGCCGTGGATTCAGACCGTGCAGAGCGTACTGCCGGTTGCCTTCAGTGCCCAGCCCCAGGCGGTCATCCTCCTGCTCGATCCCGAATTCCCGGCCGATCAAATTGCGACGATCGCGACCAGCGCGGCCGGTGGCGATGGTTTGCCCGCCATGGTGGTTGGTGTGCGTTACGATGCGGCCAAGGCCTGGTTTGCCGCGTCGGGCGCCAATCTCGATACGGTACGCACACGCGTGGGTCCCGATGCCGCGCCCATGCCGGGGCTGAACATCACTATGGTCGCCCGCCCGGAAGCGCGTTCCGTCCGGCCGCCCAACGTGGTGGGGATTCTGCCCGGCAGCGATCCGGTGCTCAAGGACACGTATGTCGTGTTCAGCGCACACATGGATCACGTGGGCGTGGGCGCGCCCAATGCGCAGGGTGACTCGATCTACAATGGGGCCGATGATGATGCATCCGGCACATCGGCTGTCATCGAGGTAGCACAGGCGTTTGCCGCGCTGCCCGCCGATCAGCGACCCAAACGCTCCCTGATCTTTTTGCTGGTCAGTGGAGAAGAGAAAGGTTTGTTCGGCTCGCGCTACTTCGTGGACCATGCACCTGCACCCATCGACAAGATCGTAGCGAACATCAACATCGACATGATCGGCCGCAATCATCCGGACACGGTGGTTGCGATTGGGCAGGAATACTCGAGCCTGGGTCCGCTCGCGCAGCAGGCCGCCAAGGCGCAGCCCAGTCTGAAGCTCACGGTGGCGCCTGACCTGTGGCCGCAGGAACAGCTGTTCGTGCGCAGCGATCATTTCAGTTTTGCCGTGAAGAACATTCCGGCCATCTTCTTCACCACGGGTCTGCACGCCGACTATCACCAGCCCTCGGACGAAGTGCAGACGCTGGACACAGACAAAGTGGCGCGCATTGCACAGCTCGTGTTTCAGTTGGGCAAGTCCGTTGCAACCAATGCCGAGCCGCCCCAATGGACGGAAGCGGGCAAAGCCATCATCAGGCGGGCAAGCGGAAACGAGTGAGCTTCGAGCTGCTCGCGGGGCGGGATCATTCCGCTCACCCCGAACTCGCGTTGTGGCATGGTAACATTGGGCAGTCGGTGGCGCTGGACCTGGCGCCACCGGCTCCGCCCGCGGTTCAACAAGTCGACGTCCTCTGCTGGAACCTCGCCATCGGTCGTGCCTACCTGGATGAGCTCGTGATGCGCTTGAAGTCGGAAGCGCTGGGTAACGTGGGTGTATCCGCCCATCGACCCCTCGTGATGCTGCTGCAAGAAGTCTATCGCGCGGATCCCACGGTGCCGGAAACCACCGCGAGCCGGCACCACGGCGGCCACAGACCCGTGGGTGCGCGCCGGGATATCATCGACTTTGCGGCCGAACACAACTTCAGCCTGCGCTACGCGCCGTCCATGCGCAACGGACACCATCGCAGTGATCGCGGTAATGCCGTGTTGTCCAATGTTGCGATCGTCAGTGCGCGCGCATTCGTGTTGCCCTACATCCGGCAGCGGCGCGTGGTAGTCAAAGCGGAACTGCAAGGTTTGCCCTGGCTGACTCTGGTCAGCGCACATCTGGATACGGGCGGACAGCTGCCGCGCGTGCGCGGACTGGGCCGCTTTGGCGCCGGCCGCGCAGCCCAAACCGAAGAGCTGATCAAGAGAGTGCAGGAGCTGGGTGAAGGCCGCAGCGTCATCGTGGGCGCCGACTTGAACTCACCGCGCGGCGCGCGTGATCCGGCCGTACGCGTACTGGAACGGGGCGGACTGCAGCACGCGCAGGGTGGCGGCAGCCTGGGCCACTCCTTCCATGGACCGATCCGTTTGTTGCTCGATCACGTGCTCTATCGATCCGATGATGGGCGCATTGCGAGCGTCGAAGTCACGCGCCTGGATGAGACACGCGATGACGCGGGCCGGCGCGTGTTCGGCTCGGATCACCATCCACTGCTCGCGCGCGTCCAATTGAACTTGTAGCTTGGCGCCAACTTCCCCTCAACCCACAGAGCAACATGGCCAATCGCATCGCCCGTTTCGAGACCTCGAACGGCACATTCAATATCGAGCTGTTCGAGGACCGTGCCCCCATCACCACCAAGAATTTCATCGACCTGGCCCAGAAGAACTTTTACGATGGCGTGATCTTTCACCGCGTGATCGATGGCTTCATGATCCAGGGCGGTGATCCCGATGGCACCGGACGAGGCGGTCCCGGCTACACCATCAAGGATGAATTCCATCCCGCGCTGAAGCACGATGGTGCGGGCATTCTGTCCATGGCCAATGCCGGGCCCAACACGGGTGGCTCGCAATTCTTCATCACATTGGATGCCACACCCTGGCTGGACAGTAAACACGCCGTCTTCGGCAAAGTGACCGATGGCATGGACGTAGTGCGTGCCATTGGCTCGAGCAAGACCGGCGCCAACAACCGGCCCGCCCAGGATGTGGTGATCAACAAGCTCACCATCGAATAACGCTGCCTGGCGCGTTACACCCTGCAGCGGGCGCGCGGGGCGGGCGCGCGGCACTGCGTGCGCGGGCGCATGAGCTTCGCCATGGGCGCGCTCGCTGCGCTCGCGTGTTCGGGGGCTTTTCATGTGGGTGCGCTGTGCCGGGCGCAGCCACCATTTCCGCAGCTAGCTAGAGCACCGGCGGGATGCAGCGGCATGGCACCTGCACGGGCGTGAAAGGACTTGCTGGCAAACCACGCGTCCCGGTGCAGTCATGGACATTCGCACAGGTCAGGGTAGCGTAAAACTCTCGCGCCAGGAATTCGAGCGGCGCCTGCGCGAACGATTTTACGACCCCGCATTCGATGAGATCGAGCCCGCGCTCGAGCAAGTCATCGAACAGGCGTGGGATGCCTACACGAAATACCGCAAGAGTCCGCGCACGCGCCGCGCGGGTGACGGCTTTGCCGATCCGAACCATGAGTTGCCCATCGAGTGGCTGGAGACGCGCGCGCAAATCGAGCGCGCCACTCAGAGCCAGGCTGATCCGGCAGCACCCACACGCATTCTGCTGATTGGCGGCGCAGCCCGGCACGACCAAACCTGTCCGGGTGAGATGTCAAAGACGTTCCGACTCTGTCAGATTGCCCGCCGTTCGTTCGAGGCGCACCAGGACCTCGAGGTCGATTTCCTGGATCTTGCTCTGCTCACCGCGGAGTATGGCCGCTTCATTCTGCCGTGCAAGGCGTGCGTGTCCACGGCCATGCCACTCTGCCACTGGCCCTGCTCGTGTTATCCCAACCACGCCATGGGGCAGGTGCAGGATTGGATGAACGAGATCTATCCGCGCTGGGTGGCCGCACATGGCATCATGATTGTCACGCCCGTCTACTGGTATCAGGCGCCCAGCGTGCTAAAGTTGATGATCGATCGGCTGGTCTGTGCGGATGGCGGCAATCCGGATCCCACCACCACGCACGGCAAGAACGTCGCAGAAGCAAAACAGCTCGAGCTGAATGGCTGGCCTTACCCGCGCCACCTGGCCGGGCGCGTATTCTCTGTAGTCGTGCACGGCGACGCCGATGGCGTGGAGAATTTGCGCACCGTGTTGCGCGATTGGCTCACCGACCTGCGCCTGGTGCCTGCCCAGGACGGCGGCGCACTCGGCCGCTACATCGACTATTACGGTTCATACGCCACCAGCCATGCCGCGCTGGATCGAGACGTGGACGTCCAGCGCGAAGTGCACAACGAGGCACAGCGGCTCGTGCACACCGTTCTGCAAGTGCGAGCCGGGCAGTGCCAGCCCCAGGAGATCGACGAGCCACGCCCGAAATGAGCGTGGCTCGACTCAATCAACTCTAGTTCCGCGGGCCGGCGCTTCCTGTTGCACTGACCGCGGCCTGCTCGGGCTTGAGCCAGTGTACAAACCACTGGCGCAAGCGGCCCAATCGATCCACCAGCAGCCAGGGTTCGCCCGTGCGTGACAGGTCGTGGGTGGAGCGCGGATAGCGCACGAACTCCACGGACACGCCTTGCTTGCGCAGCGCCATGAACCATTGCTCCGCATCGGTCATGGGTGTGCGATGATCTTCTTCTGACTGCACGATCAGCGTTGGGGTACGCACGTTGGTGACGAATTTTATGGGTGACAGCTCGTCATACAACTTCCAGTTGTCCCAGGGTTTGCCGTAGAACTCGAATTCGGTGAGACCCTGAGCCTCCGAGCTGCCGTACCAGGACGTCCAGTTGCTGATCATGCGATCGGCCTGGGCGGCCTTGAATCGATTCGTCTTGGTGGTCACCCACGCGGTCATGAAGCCGCCGTACGATCCGCCCGTGACACCCATGCGCGTGGAGTCGACATCGGGACGTCTGGCCGCGATGTCCACGGCCTTCATCAGATCTTCGAAGTCCTCCATGCCCCAGCGGCCGCGCGTGGCGTACGTGAAATCCGCGCCATAGCCACTCGAGCCGCGCGGGTTGGTGTACAGCACCCACATGCCGGCGCCCGTGAGGTTGTGGAACTCGTCGAACCAACCCTCGCCGTACGCGCTGTGGGGGCCACCGTGGATGTACAACACGAGCGGGTATTTGCGGCTCGCCTGGTAACCGTAGGGTTTCTGCAACCAGGCTTCGATCTCCCGACCACCGACAGAAGAGTACGTGAAGCGCTCGGCTTCGGGCCATTCGATTTCGGCATTGAGCTTGTCATTGAAGCCCGTGAGCTTGCGTTCGTTGCGGCCATCGACGTCGGCGATGTAGAGCTCCGTGGGCGCGTGCACGCTGGTCGCCACGTAGGCCGCTTTGATGAACTTCTCGTCGAAGGCAAAACCACTGATGCGGCGCCGCCCGCCCACACGCTCCACCAGCTGTTTGGTGCGCGGCGCAACCGAGTACAGTGCGCTGCGCCCGCCGATGGATGCGGTGAACGCGATGTCACCGGAGGGCAGCCACTCGAACGAGTCCGGTTCGAACTGCCAGGCACCAAGCAGATTCTCGGGTGTGCCGCCTGCCACATCGATCAGATAGATGCGGGCAGATTTGGTGCGCGCCACGCGCGCAATGAAGCCCAGCTTCTTGCCATCCGGCGAGAAGGCGAGGTCGCCTTCCGAACCATTCTGCGTGGTGAGGCGCCGGGGCGTGCCGCCTGTAATGGGCAGGATGAAAATGTCCGCATCGTTGCGATCGGCTTCATCGCGCCTGGCATCATAGGGTAGCCGGGCAATGGAATCGCGCTCCAGCTCTACCACGGAATCGGGACGCAGCTGCGGATCCGCCGTGAAGGCAATCCATTTGCCATCGGGTGACACCACCAGTGAACCCTTGGAGTAGGATGTGCTGGTCAGCTTCTTCTTGATGGTGTCGCCCACGTTTTGTATCACGATCTGCGTGGCGCGCCAGGTTCGCGCTTCCCGGCGGTTTGCAATGTAGCCGCGTCCATTGGCCTTGTACGGAAACTCCACGATGTGGCGGCCATCGAAGCGCTTGGCGTCGAGGGGCTGCGTAATGGCGCCATACGGCGGACGCGCCGTGGCCGGCATGCTGGCAAATCCGTCCGCCGCGCCACGACCGCCGCGCCCGCTTGCGGTTGTCGTGTCTGCTTCCGCAAACACCGCGAAGCTCCGGTCTTTCGGCAGGGAGCCGACCGGATAGCCGGTCACCTGTGTCGCTTCACCCGCCGGCTGATCGAGCCGAATGGCCCATGTGTTGCCTCGCCCGCCCGGCCGGCTGGACGTGAAGAATAGATACTTGCCATCGTGGGAAAAGCGTGGATTCGAGCTTTCGAATGCCGGACTCGTGTACCGCTGCGGCTCACCGCCGCTGGTGGGCATGGCCCAGATCTCGGAGTGCCGCTTGTTTTCAGCCTCCACCACCGTGGTCACGGTAAAGGCGACCAGTCGGCCATCAGGCGATAGCGCGGGCGCAGAAAGCGTAGTCAGGCGATAAAAGTCCGCCGGAGTAAATGCGCGCTTGCTTACCTGCGCGGCCGCAACCGCGGGCGTGCCCAGCACCAGCATCCCAACGATGAGTCGTCGCATAAAAGAACTCCGAGTGAAAGAAAAACCAGGCGGACGACATTTGCTTTTTCACCAATTGACCGGCTCAGCTATGAAACGATGACTCAAGGATGAAGCAAAAGCCTCACCTTGCCTCGCGGATAATGGCTCGTTGAGCCAAAATGTCAAAAAAGCAACTGTCGTCCGTGCCCGCGGCGCCAGCTACGCCGCGCCCTGCAGCGCAGCTAGCAGCTTTCCGTGAATGCCGCCAAAGGCGCCGTTGGACATGATCAGGACGATTTCACCGCCTCGCAAGGTGCCCGCAAGGGAGCGCACAATCTCGTCGACGTCGGGGATGAAGTGGGCCGTTTTGCCCTGCTGCACCCAGGCCTGCACCATGGCTTCGGGGTCGATCGCGGTTTCGTGCGTGTAGCGCTCAGGGTGAAACAGTCCGGCCAGGACGACGCGGTCGGCGCCACCAAACGCTTCGATGTACGGCTGCTGGAATTCCCTGCGCTGCGCGGTGTAGCTGCGCGGCTCGAAAACGGCGACCAGCGCGCGGCCCGGGTAACGTTGGCGCACGGCCTCAATGGATTCACGCACGGCCGTCGGGTGGTGGGCAAAGTCATCGATGATCGTGATGGCGCGCACGGTGCCGCGCACTTCCAGGCGCCGTCGTACACTGCGAAACGTGCGCAGTCCTTCCAGTACGCCAGCCCGCTCTGCGCGCACTGACTCCGCGGCCGCGATGGTGGCCAGGCAGTTGCGCACGTTGAATGCGCCCGCGAGTGGCGTCTCCACAACACCCCAGGTCTGTCCATCGTGCAGCACGGTGAAGGCCGTCCATTTCTCCGAGTAGGTTACATCCATGGCCCGCCAGCGTGGCGGTGTACCACCGTTTTCACCGCCGAAGCCAAACGATTCCACGGGCGCAAAGGATTTGGGCGCCAGCTGCCGCACAATGGGCGAGTCCCAGCCGGCCACCAGCGCGCCGTTTCCCGGAATCAGATTGATGAAACGCGAGAAGGCCAGCTTGTACGCTTCTTCATCGCGGTAGATATCCGCATGATCGAATTCGATGTTGTTGACCACCGCCGTGTCTGGCAGGTAGTGCCACATCTTGGGGCCTTTGTCGAAATAGGCGGTATCGTATTCGTCCGCCTCGATCACGAAATAGGGCGCATCGGTCAGGCGGAATGAGGTGCCGAAGTTCTCGGCCACGCCACCAATCAGGAATCCGGGGTTGAAGCCCGCGCATTCCAGGGCCCAGGCCAGCAGGGAGGTGGTAGTGGTTTTACCGTGTGTGCCGGCCACGGCCAGTGAATGCCGGCCGCGGATGAATTCTTCCTTGATGGTTGCGGCCGCAGATGTGTAGGGAAGCTTCTGGTTGAGTACCGCTTCCAACTCGGGATTACCGCGTGATATGGCGTTGCCGACCACCACCACGTCAATGCGCGTCTCGAGATTGGCCGCGGCGTAGCCTTCGCGATACGCGATTTCCAGCGAACGGAGCAAGTCGGACATGGGCGGATACACGTTCTCATCCGAGCCGGTCACTGTGTGTCCCGCCGCCTTCAGCAAGCCGGCCAGGGAGGCCATGGCCGTACCACCAATTCCTATCAAATGATAATGTTTCGGCCTCATCACCAGGCTCGCTCTTGCCTGCCCACGGCTCGCCGTCCGGTTGGTTGTCTCAGTAAGATTACTGCAATGCCGGTCCTTGACCAACAGCAGGGTTGCCGCGCGCGCTCATTCGATCTCATACTTGTCTGCCACATCTCGCTCGACCAAGTAAACAAGCTCGGCCAACGCTGGTGCTTCCATGATGCAGGGTGCTCGCCTCTCTCTGCTCGATGTCCAGCCGTATATCGCCTATCTGGGGACGATCGTCCAATGGGTCGCCGCCCTTTTGCTGGCATTGCTGTTCCTGGTTGTACACCGACAGGCGCCGCGCCGCGCGCATTTCCTGAGTTGGTACCGAGCCTGGGTTGCGTTGGTCATCGCGCTCTCCGCGGTGGTGTTGCGATACAACATCCTGCCCAGTTTTGACCGGTTGGCCGTGGACGACACACGGCCTGTCGTGCAGGCATTGTACGCCATCTATCAGGGAAGCAAGCTGGCATTTTACGCGTTTCTGGCCGCGGGCGTGTTGCACTACGTGCGCGGCAGCATGCCTGCCAGGTTTGTATTGGTGACGGCGCTGAGCGGTGTCCTGTACCTGGCGGCCTCGCTCGTTTACGCCACCAACCTCGACCAGTTCGTGAGTCTGCAGGGGCCCGCCGTCGTTTTTGCCGCGGCTGCCTGCACACTGATGATGTTCCGGCTGCCGGTCACGCGCCGCTCAATCGGTACGCGGGTAATGGCGTACGCGTTTGCGGCCACCATGATCTTATGGGCTGTGTACTTTGCCGCGTTTGGCGTGGCTGGTCCGCTCGTGTCATTGTATCCGGGCCCGCAGTTATTTGGCTACCTGGTGCGCTACAATTCTTTCTTCGATGTGTTGCTGCACTGCGCGCTGGCCTGCGGCATGATCATGCTGCTGGTGGAAAGCGTGAGGCGCGAAATTGCCGATGCGCAGGCCGAGCTTGCAGTGGCGCGTGATCCGCAGCGGCGCGCGTCCTTGCACGACAGCGTTACCGGATCGCTCAATCGTCGCGCCTATCAGGAAGGCATTGGCATGGTGGCCGTCCAGGCCGGCCTGGGTGCGGTGCTTGCGCTTGATCTGGACGAACTCAGAGCCATCAACGTGGCGCATGGTCATGCCGCGGGCGATGCGGTGCTCCGCTACGTGGTAGAGATTCTGAGGAAAGGCCTGCGCGCCACTGACAAACTCTATCGCTGGGGCGGCGATGAGTTTCTGCTGGTGTTGCCCGGAGCCGACCCGGTCCGGGCCAAGCGCCGCTTGCAACAATTGCTCGAACATGCAGCGCCGTTGGGACGCGGCTCGGAGGGTAGTCCACTACCCGTTCTGGTCAGTATGGGGGCAGCCGCTTACAACGGTGGCCCCGACCTGCGCCGCGCCATCGAACACGCCGACGAAGACATGTATCGCGAGAAACACCGCCGCAGAAGAATGGAGTCGGGACAACTCGCGTCTATGGGATGATCTTGGGCCGTTTCGGTTCCAGCCGGACGATCCACAAACCATTGTACATGTCGTTGACGAAGGCCAATCCGTCCTTGGCCACGACGCCCCAGGTCATGGCGCTGTTCTGCCGAACACCATTCATGTCGGCCGTGTTCAGGTGCGCGATTTCGCGTCCCTGCGCTTTGAGATCGCCCTTCAACTCACCGGACACGTCATAGGCGAAGAACCCGCCATTGTAGGCGCCGACGTACAACGTGTCACCTGCCACCCACACATTGTGAACGCCGCCGTTGTCGGGTTCGAACCAGGCGACTGCCTTCGGCTTGCTCAGGTCTGAGACATCGAGTACCTGCAGGCGACCAAACGCGCGACCGGCAAATTCGTCACCCGGACCCACCTTGCCGCCCACGACCGGACCGGCAGGGAAGACTTCGTCCGCAATGAAGACGTAGTTGCGGTGGCGCCAGGCCGTGTGTGTGCCGCGAATGAAACCGGGACCCGCAATATCTTCCACTTTCTGGTACAGCTTGTTGAGGTCGTATTTGTATTGCGAGACGACCTGTGGATTGGACGGGCTGCCACCCTTCATGCCATTGCCCACGTCCAGCACCACCAGGTTGTCGTTCCAGTAGCTCAGATAGGCCAATCCATTTTGCACGTCCACGTCATGCAGCGTGCGACCCGCATCCGGTCGGCCGGACGAGCGGAATTGCGCTACTTCCCTGGGCTTGTAGGGATCGTTGATGTCAATGATATGCAGTGCACCCGTGCCATCGTTGGTGAGATAGATATGCGTCCCGTGCGTGGGCTGCTGGAAGACGAACGCAGAGTGCACGCCCGCGGTCACACCATCGGTGAATTCCGAGATGGGCTTGGGATGCAGCGGATCTTCCAGTGATGCGATCACGATGCCGTTCTTGCGATCCGCGGCCCCTTCGCGCGTGAAGACCAGGAACTTCCCGTCGGGCGTGGTCATGATATCGTTCACGCGCCGGGTATTGGCCACGATCGAATCTACCACCACCGGCGCGGCCGGATTGCTGATATCGATGGCGTACATGCGGTCGCCGCCGCCACCCGTGCCCAGGTACGCGACCTTGCCATTCGGATGGACCCAGACTTCTTCGGTCGTAAACAGCGAGCGTGGCAGTCGGCCTACTACGGTGATGGGACGCGTAACCTCGCGAGCGCCCAGTGTGACAATGGCATCGGTACTGCGCGCGCCCAGCGAAGCCGTGATCGTGTATGTGCCCGCCAGGTAGCCCACGAACGAGCCATCCTGCTCGAGGAGGCCATCGCCGGGGGAGAACGACCACGTGGGTGTAACGTTCGAGATGTTCTGTCCGCGTGCATCCCGGGCCGTAATTCTGAACCGCACCACATCGCCCTGTCGCGCGCGTGTCCGATCGGGCGTGATCTCGAGGCTGGCAATGGTGTTGGCGAATACGCGCACTTCGTGGCTGGCGCGGACCGTACCATTGCTGGCACTCAACACGGCTCGGCCCGGTGCCAGCGCCTGGACCAGACCATCGGCGCTGACGCGGGCAACGGCTGGCGCCGAGCTGGTCCAGCTCACCGGGTCGGTGCGCTCATCACCGGTCCTGGAAAGGGCGCGCGCGTTCAGGCGCAGTCGCTGGCCGGTCACCAGCACGGGCGGCTCGGGCTTGATATCGATGCGCGCGGCTGCGCCCGGCACCATCTGTACGGAAATGCGCTCCATTTTGGGCGCTGCGCCCGGCACGACCGCCGTGATCGCGATGGGGAATACGCCAGTCGAGCCGGCCGTCACCACGCCCAGTGAGTCGACCGTGGCTTCGAACCAGGCACCCTGCGGCTGAAAGAGAAACGTGACATTGGGAACGGGGCGGCCCGCGTTGTCGAACGCTTCGGCCTTGAGTTGCAGTGTTTCACCCGCGGGCACGGTGAGCTGACGCGGGGAAACGACGATCCGCGCTACCGGTGACGGCGCGGTCGTAGTCTGCGGATTCTGTTGAACCAGGGCCAGGAGCAGCAGCGCACCCATCATGATCTGTGTACCTCGAACAAGGACAAGGAGTTATCTGGCGGGCACGTGGTACACCGCCCGGAAGGGGCCCGTTCGCTGCATTACCAGCGCGCGCCGTGCCCGGACACGAGTGAGATTTACTTGCGCCGCCGCGCAGCTTCAACCGGTGCGGTGCAAAGGGTCAGCGGCGCGGGGCCGACCACTCCCTGACTCTGGTGTATGCGCTCAGGGGATCGGCTCACATTTCGCATCTATGGTCATGCATGGTCCAGACTTTCGATCAGCGGAGGGATTCTGCCATCACGTACTGGTAACGGCACGGGGAGGCGTTTTTACAATCCATGGCCGGGCGCGGAAGGTGCCCGGCCGTTTTCCGACTTGCTGCGCTGGCAATGGCAACGCATGCGCAATCCGCCGCCGCCCTCGCCTGAAGGCGCCGCTTTCCCGCGCGCACAGCCTGACATAGCCTGGCCCACAGCGCCGCCCGAGGAGCTACGCATTACTTGGGTGGGTCAGGCAACGTTTCTGATCCAGATCGGCGGCCTGAACCTGCTGACCGATCCTGTGTTCAGTGAGCGCGCATCGCCCGTGTCATGGTGGGGACCGCTGCGCTTCTCGGCACCGGGCATCCAACTCGCCGAGTTGCCGCCCATTCATGCGGTCCTGCTTTCGCACGATCACTACGACCATCTGGATGATCGCTCGGTGCGGGCGCTGGCGGCCGCGCATCCGGAAGCCCATTGGGTGGCGCCACTCGGTCATGCCGATTTCCTGCGCAGGCGCGCGGCCAGGCACATCCACGAGCACGACTGGTGGCAAACACGCAATTTCCCCATGGCGCCTCGCCCGCTCTCCATTACTGCGTTGCCCGTCCAGCACTGGACCCGGCGAGTCGATTCGCCGGCCAACGCGCGGCTGTGGTGCTCCTGGCGTATCACAGGTCAATGGCACAGCGTGTATTTCGCGGGTGACAGCGGATACTGCCCCGCGTTCCGCGAGATTGGTGAGCAACTCGGCCCGTGCGACGTTGCGCTCCTGCCGATCGGTGCATACGAGCCACGCTGGTTCATGAGAGTCGCGCACATGAATCCGGAAGAGGCGTTGCAGGCTTTCCAGGAACTGCAAGCTCGACATTTCGTGGCCATGCATTGGGGCACGTTTCGGCTTACCGATGAAGATCCGCTCGAGCCGCCGCTAAGGCTGCGCGGCGCATGGAGCCAGGCCGGCCTGCCGGATGAGCGACTGCACATCCCGGCGCTGGGCGAAACCAGGTGTTTTTGACGAAGCTTGCCCGCCGCCTTTGTGAGGCCTAAGCTTGCGCGCCGAATCGTCAGCCTGGTTGCCCCCGCGCGGTGCGCATGGAACGCAAGGATCCGCTTCGCGACATTGAATTGTTGGTCCGCTCGCGCCACGGTCTGATCGTCATTGACACGGCCGAGGAGGATCGCGCCGAGTTGTTGTTGCGGCACCTGGCCGATCGCAGCAGCATGCCCCTGTTCACCTGGACGCGTACGCACGGCCTGCGGCGCGATGGTAATCCGTCCGCCGTGTACGGTACCAGTGACGCCACCCAGGCACTGGCGCACATTGCCAGTGCCAACATTGCCGCCATCTACCATCTGCACAGCTTCATCTCACTGCTGCAAAACGAGAACGTAGCGGACCGGCTGCGCGAAGTTGCACTACGCTTCAGCAAAGCCGATGGCGCCATCATCCTTACGGGCGCACAGCCCGAGCTGCCCGAATCCGTGCGCCGGCATGCTGCAATTGTCTCATTACCCGGCCCCGATGTGCAGGAATTCAAACTGCTGCTCGAGCGCATCTTGCGCGATCTGTCACAGCGTATGCCCGTGGCCACACAGATTTCTCCGCAGGACGGCATGAGTATGTTGCACCAGCTCAAGGGCCTCACGCTTTTGGAAGCGGAGAAAGTGCTGACCAAAGCGATTGTCGAGGATGGCAAGCTCACAGCTACGGACATCGCGCACGTGGCCGAAGCCAAACGTCAAATCGTGGCGCGTGAGGGCGTGCTCGAATACTACCCGTTGGAGGAAAATCTATCCGAGGTGGCGGACCTGGTCGGGCTCAAGGCGTGGCTGGCCAAGCGCCGCGCTATCATAACCGAACCCGAGCGCGCAGCCGAGTTTGGTCTCACGTTCCCCAAGGGTGTGCTGCTCGTGGGTGTACCCGGTTGCGGCAAGAGTCTCTGCGCCAAAGCTATTGCTACCGAATGGCGACTGCCGCTGCTCAAGCTGGATCCCGGTGCACTGTATAACAAATACATTGGTGAAACCGAGCGCAACTTCCGGCGCGCCATGGATGTGGCCGAACGCGTCTCACCGGTCATTCTGTGGATCGATGAACTGGAAAAAGCGTTCGCATCATCCTCAGGCAGCGATGATGGCGGCGTGTCCCAGCGCGTTCTGGGTACGTTCCTGAGTTGGATGCAGGACCGCCGTGGTGATGTCTTCATTGTGGCTACGGCCAATGATGTGACGAAATTGCCGGCCGAATTCCTGCGCAAGGGCCGCTTCGACGAAATCTTCTTTGTCGACCTGCCCGACGCCGAGTCCAGAGCCGCCATCTTCCAGATTCATTTGAAGAAGCGCGGCAAGTCGCCTCAGCAGTTCGATGTGGCGCGCCTGGTGGCGGCTACCGATCAGTTCAGCGGTGCCGAAATCGAACAGGTCATTGTCGCCGCGTTGTACACGGCATTCTCCGACAAGGCCGATGTAACCACGGACGGTCTTCTCCGCGAAGTGTCGAGCACTCGTCCGCTCGCGCACACCATGTCCGAGCGCGTGAGTTGGCTGCGCGACTGGGCGCGCGAGCGGACGGTGAGCGCGCATTGAGTGAAAGCGCGATCAGCACGAATGGACTGAGTCGCGTTTTCCGCGCGGGCAGCGGGCAAGTCACCGCACTGGACCAGTTCACCCTGGAAATTGCCAGGGGTACCATCTTCGGGTTGCTGGGCCCCAACGGCGCGGGCAAAACCACCACCGTGCGTTTGCTGCTGGGACTGCTCGAGCCGAGCCAGGGCACAGCCAGGGTGCTGGGCCTCGACGTGCGCCACCAGGGCGCGCACATCCGCGCACAGGCGGGCGCGTTGCTCGAGCATGATGGTCTCTACGAGCGCCTCACGGCCTATGACAATCTGGAATTTTACGGTCGCATCTGGCACCTGCCGCGACAGCAGCGGCGGGTCCGCATTCAGGAGCTACTGGAGCGCTTTGGCTTATGGGAACGCCGGACCGATTCGGTCAACACATGGAGCCGCGGGATGAAGCGCAAGCTGGCACTGACACGCGCACTCCTGCACCGACCCGAGCTGATATTCCTGGATGAGCCGACCGCCGGACTGGATCCTGGTTCGGCTGCCGCGCTGCGCGATGATCTGAGTATACTGGTCGCGCACGAACGGACGACCATCTTCCTCAACACGCACAACCTGGCCGAAGCAGAGCGGCTCTGTGACATGATCGGCGTGATTGCTGGAGGCAGACTGCGTGCCTTGGGATCGCCTGCCGCATTGCGCAGTCAGCTGCAAGCCAATCACATCCAGATCGTGGGCGCCGGTTTCCAGCCGGAGTGGCGCACCACGCTGGAACGCTGGCCCGGCGTGCAGGAAGCGGAAATCCGCAACGGTTGCATCACGGTTTGGTTCTCCGGCCATTTCTCAGTTGCCCCCATTGTACGCTGGCTGGTAGAGCAAGGCGCTGAGATCGAAGAGGTGCAGCGCGATCGTGCCTCGCTGGAGGATGTGTATCTGCAAGTGACGGAGAACGCATCGTGATCCAGGACATTGGAACCGTGGCTTGGAAAGAGTGGCGCGAGCTGCTGCGCCTGGGCGGTGGTCGCCGTGGCCTGCTGCTGCGCGCCCTGTTCTCGGTCGGCCTGCTGGGTGTGCTTTGGCCCTGGCTGATCGGCGCTTCGTTTGTCGATTCGGGATTGCCCATCCTCTTCGCTGCTACTACGGCCGCCATGTATGTATCGGCACTCGTACCCGACGCGTTCCCGGGCGAGCGCGAACGACACACCCTGGAAACATTGCTGGCCAGTCGCTTGCCGGATAGCGCCATCCTACTGGGCAAAATCGGCGCGCTGGTCAGTTATGCGTTGGGCGCCGCGCTGCTTATGCTGCTCACCGGCTGGATCACCGTAAACCTGAAGATAGGGGCCGACGGACTGCTCTTCTATCGACCCAATGTGCTGGTAACGGCCATTGCCTTTGCCGCACTCACGGCCGGGCTGGTGGCCGCTTTCGGTACCGTCGTCTCGCTGCGTGCGGCCACGGTCAAACAAGCACAGCAAGTGCTCACCACCGCGATCATGCTTGTGTTGCTGGCACCCGCCATCCTGGCCGAGGCGTGGCCGCGCGTGTGGCAACGTCTGGTAGATGCCGTGTCCGCCGCTCAGCCGGCCGGCGCGCGCAAGCTGATCTTCTGGGCCGCCGCAATGATTGCGTTACAACTCCTGTTGCTCGGTATTGCACGGCGGCGCTTCGTGCGCTCCAGACTGTTGGCAGAAATCCGATGAGGGCTATCACCAGCCTGGTGTTGCCGCTCTGGTTGTGTAGCGCGTTGTCGGCGCAAAGTCCAACCGCCACTTCCTATCGTTTCCTGGCCGAGCACAGTGATACGCTGGACGTGGTCATTCGACAGGCCACGGCTCGACTCAACTTCCTGATCCGGCCCATCGCGCGCTCCCGGCTGCGCCAGACCAACACGGCGTATACGTATCTTGCCATCGATGAGCGCGCGGATACCATTGCTATTTCGTACGAGGGCCGAGCACCTGTACGTGCGCCAGCCAACGGCACCGTCACGCCTTGGCGTCGTGAAGATGGCGAGCCGTTCCAGATCTGGATCCAACGGGAAGGTGAGCTGCTTCGGCACCACTTCAAGGCGGAAGATGGCGAGCGCTTGAATGAGTTCCGCTGGTCCGCCAACGGCGACACGCTCTGGCTCAGCGTCACGCTCACCAGTCCTCGACTGCCTGAGCCCGTGCGATATCGGCTGACCTACCTGCGTGCTCGCAACAACAACTTATTCCCTTCGTAATCGATCCATAAAACAAAACGAGGGGAACGTTGCCGTTCCCCTCGCCCTCGCCCGCGCCGTCGCCCTTTACCAGCCGGGCGCGATGTTGAAGCCCAGGTGCCAGCCTTGCCGGGGCCGCTGGAAGGGGTATGCGTAGTAGGCCTCGAGCACCAGGTAGCCGAGCACGTTGAAGCGCGCGCTCACGCCCGCGCTCACCACGGGGATGTTGAGAGCGGTTGACGAGCGCTCGAAGCGGAAGTCAGGTGACCGATCACTGTCCCAGGCCACACCGGCATCGATGAACGGTGCAATTTCGGTGGGCAGGAAGGGGAAATTGATGAGCCCCAGCTCGTCGGTGCCGATCAAAGGCAGCCGCAACTCCAGATTGACCACGCCAATCTTTGAGCCTACCATGCGATCGAATTCCGGGCAGGTCTGATCCGAGTTGACTCCATCCGTGCATTCGGACACATCGAACGACTCAATACTGTAACCGCGTACCAGCGTCTCATAACCCAGGAACAGGGGTGACAGTCGTCCGTCTTCCGCTGCCGCGCCATAACGACCGTAATGCAGCGCGCGGAAGGCGAAGGACGCAGGCCGCATGAAGACGTAGCGGCGATAGTCGGCCAACAGACTACTGAATTGCAACGAGCCGAACGTGGGTGTCACCTCGACGCGGAAACGCTGGCCGGCCACGGGTGAGGTGAACCCGAAGTACGAGTTGTCACCCACAAAGGCCAGGGAGCCTTCCATCAAATTCAATGCAGCCGGCGTCGGCGCCGAACTGCGCTCCTCATCCAGAATCTGGCCGTTGAGCGCAACCAGGAATTCGTGCACTTCACGATCGTAGCTGTAGCGCGTGAAGCCCCCGCTCAACTCGAAGCGGCGCGTGGTGGACAGTGGATAGAACGCAAAGGCCTGCGCCTGATCCACGAACACACGCTCCAACACCTGCTGCACGCGGCGCGATGCGATGCCGCCCGTGCTGGTGAGTGGGCCTACGCTGGTGAAGCCGGTCAGATAGGGAATATGACCAATCACCGCAGCCCAGTTGATGCGGTTCTGCGCATTCTGATAGATGGCCTGTCCACCAATGTCCTTGAGCGTGCCCTGCGCCTGCACAGCCACACCCAACGTGTGGTTGCCCAGCATGTCACCGAAGTACGCGGAAACGCCGCCACCCAACGTAGCGCCGCCCGTATAACCGCCCACGCCCACGCCAAAGCTGGGCTGGCCCAGGTACTCCAGCGAGAGTTTGGGCTTGTAATCCTTGATAGCGAACTGCTCCTGCGTAGGCAGTCCGGAGACTGGATCGGCCAAATACTCCGCGATCATGCCGCTGCCCACCGCTTCCACGGGCGGCAGGATCCCGGCGATCGCGCGCGTGGCCGCCGTGCGCGTCACTGCCGTGCCGCGCGCGTCCTGCAGTTCCAGGCCGTACACGTTGTGACCCGAATTCTCGAAGACCGAGAACATCACGCGGCCACTACGCTGCGCCACGGACAACGCCGGAGACAGCGAAGTGATGCCGCTCACGCCGGTAGCGAGCCGCGTCACCTGGAACAGGTTGTTGCTGCTCAGCTCGTAGCGGTAGATGTCGCTGAAACCTTCGCGGTCGGCAATGAAGAACAACTCCGTGCCGTCCGGCGAATACTGCGGATTGACATGCTTTGCACCTTCGAACAAATCGAGTACCCGGACGGCACGCGTGTTCACGTCGTAGAGTGCAATGTTCATCTCGCCGAAGACCAGCCGAGTGAAATCCGTGCCCGGTCCGCGGTCCGTGACGAAGGCAACGTTGCGACCATCGGGTGACCAGGTCGGTTGTAAATCGGCATAGCGGTCATCCGTGATCTGCTGAACCTGACCGCTGGCCACGTCCATCATGTACAGATCGCTGAGTCCACCCTTGACTCCGGAAAACGCGATGCGTGTTCCGTCCGGCGACCAGGCCGGGTTCTGCAACGAACCGGCGCCTTCAACGCCTACCTGGCGCTCCAGGTCCCCCGAATCGACATCCAGGATGGCCAGCTCGTTATCACCGTCGGCAAATACAATGAACGCGAACTTCCGACCATCGGGCGACCATGTGCCCGCCGATTGAATGAAGCTCAATGCATCGAAGTGTGCGTTGCGGTTCGGGCTGGTCAGCTTTTTCACGGTCTGACCCGTGCGCGAGTCGGCGACGTACAAATCCACGGTGAACAACTCGCGCCGGCCGAAGTACGCCACGTAGCGACCGTCCGGGCTGACCACGGGCGAAAGGTGCATGGCGCCGATTTCATCACTGAACAGCACGGGTTGACCGGCATCCTTCGGACGCTGCCGGCCTTGAATCACCGGCAGGTACGTGGAACGGATGGCCGTGATCCACTGGGATGAGAGACCGGCACTGCTCAACCCCAACACGCGTTGCAACGCCGCGTCCCAGCCTGCACGCGTTGCATAACGGTACAGTTCGGTTACGGCACGATCGCCCCAACGCCCGCCGATGTACGCCCACAGCGCCTGGCCATAGCGGTACGGGAAGAATCGCGGGTCGCGCGTCAGCTGATCGATGGTCGGCAGCTCGCCGCGCAGTGCCGAATCGCGCAGCCACATCGCCGTGTGCGGATCGTCCCGGCCCAGAGACAGGTACTCCGCCATCCCTTCCACCAGCCACAACGGCAACCGGCCCATGCCCGCCAGTCCGCCGCCGCCAGGCGAGGAAGCAAGGTCGTACTGGAACACGTGCACCAGCTCGTGACCCAACACGTGATCGTTGTCGCGATACACTCCCGTGAACGGCATGATCACGCGGTTGCGCAGCCCTTCGGTTACACCGCCCGTGCCTTCCGAGAGCATTCCGCCAATCACGTTGGTCTGCTGGAAGTCCGGGTGGTCGGCGTAGAAGATCAGCGGCTTCTTTTTGAACTCATGCTGAAACGCGCGCGAAAGTCGCAGATACCACCGCTCGGCCATGCGCGCCGCGTCCGTGGATACGACCTGCTCTTCCGGATAGAAATGCACGTCGAAATGCGTGGTCGGCAGGATCTTCCAATCGAAGTCTTCGTATTGGACCTTCTGACGACCGAAGTACTGTGCGGACAAGGTGCTTGGCGCAATTAACAGCGCCAGCCCCAGTATGACTCTGCTCGAGGTGATGCGGTGCGGCATCCGGCCCCCTGTTTCTGTATGGTCTGCCTGTTCAGAGAGCCGCGGGAGGAGAAAGAGGAGGTTTGGTCAAGGTCGGCGCCTCGGCCTCGTGGCCCCTCGATTTCCGCCTCTTCTCTCCTGTCGAATCCGCTGCTGCGGGGTCGCAAAGCTTGTACCAGCCACGGCCAAGCGCTTGTTCCCAACTGGTTACGCCTCAACAGCTACGCGCGTTGGGCGCCCCGTTCTGAAGACCGCTTTACTCAATGTTCACGTCACATTGCGCCGACCCCACACGATGCCCTGAGCGCCTGGCTCGATTCCGCCCTCTCACCCTCTACGTGTGCGCGCTGAAATTCGGATCTCGGGATCTTGAAACGGCGTGCCTGCGTGAGCGTACTGCCCATTCGCGTTTTGCGCTATGCCGCCCTAATGCCGGACGACTTTTCACGGTTCCTGCGCGCTTCCGCCTGCCGCCCAGCTCCACCCCTCTCTGATACACCCACGGGCGGCCTCCCGTTGGCGGTCGGTGCACGCCCTGGTACTTGCCGAACGTTTCAGACGCCTGGCTTCTGACCGGAAAACGGGCTGGGCGCCTGAGCCCTAAGCTGTGCGTTTCCTGCAACGCGCGGCGCTTGCAAAATGCGAAAGCGCGGCATACCTTCGGGTTGCTTGCCAGTTGCGCCTCCCCCAGGCTGGCCGAAATTCACTCCACGGGAAGCGCGCAATGGTGCACCCGCTCCGCATGTTGCGGTGGCTGTATGTCGGCCGTTTGACCCTGGCCGTCGGGATTTTCGGGGGCGCCGTAGGCGCGTGGCTACGCACATCACCCGAGACAACGCTGCTGGCGACACTGACCCTGTTGTCGTCGCTGGGCATCACGTTCGGCAGCCTCTGGTACACCCACGTCTTACGCCGTCCGCCCGGTCGCAGCTTCCTGTACGCGCAGATTCTATTCGATACGCTACTGGTCACGGTGGTGGTTCACATCACCAACGATGGCGGTAGTTATTTCGCGCCGCTTTACATCCTGGTGATCGCGGCCGGCGCGCTGCTGTTGCCCCTGGCGGGCGGCATGTTGATCGGCGCGTTGGCCAGCATGCTCTATCTGGCGGATCTGATTCTCTGGCAGGAGCCGCACAGCGGCGCCGTGGTTGAGGTTTTCGGCCTGCGCGTGCCGGTGGACTGGGTGAGTGTCGGTCTGCAAGTGGTGGTCTTTGCCATCATGGCGCTCGTGACCGGCGCACTCGGTGATCGGCTGCGCCGGACCGGTACCGCGCTAGGCGCGGTCGAGTCAGAATTGCGGCAGTTGCGGCTGCATACGGACGACATTCTGGAGGCCATCGACACGGGGCTCGTGACCGTGGACGCCAGCGGACGCCTGGCATACATGAACGATGCGGCAGAGCGGGTGTTGGGGCTGGCGGGTCGGGAGTGGCGTGCGCGGCCGGTGCTGGATGAGCTGGACCGGCGAGCGCCGGGATTGGGCGCCGTGCTGAAACGAACGGCCTCGTTGCGACTGCCGATCCGGCGCTACGAGATCCGGATGGCGGCCAGCGAGATCGAAGGTGACCGCTACCTGGGTGTGCGCACAACGGTGCTGGAGCGGAAAGACTCCTTGCCCTGGGTCACGGCCGTGTTTCAGGACATTACGGATACCAAGCAGATCGAAGATCTGATGCGACGCGCCGAGCGGTTACAGGCTGTGGCCGAGCTTGGTGCCTCGTTGGCGCACGAAATCAAGAATCCGCTGGCCTCCATCCGCAGCGCGGTCGAGCAGCTGGCAGCCGGACGTTTGGGCGGCCGGGATGCCACAGTGCTCAAGGGCCTGGTGCTGAAGGAATCAGACCGACTAACGCGGCTGCTCTCGGATTTCATGGAATTCAGTCGGCTGGAGCTACGCCGGTGGGGTTCGGTCGACCTCTGCAAAATCACGCGCGATGCCATTGGCCTGGTCGAGCAGCATCCGGACGCGGCCAGTCGAGCCAGCATCAATTTGCAGCTGCCCACTGAGCCCGTGGTCGTGGCGGGTGATGAAGATCTGCTGCATCGCGCTGTGTTCAACCTGGTGCTGAATGCGGTTCAGCACACGGGTCGCGACGGCAAAGTCACGGTGGAGCTGGGGCGCGTGGCCAAACGCGACATGCCCAGCACGGTCGCGCTCGAGCGGCCCGTCCGACTGGCCGTGTCCGACACGGGCCCGGGCATAGCACCAGAGGCGGTGGGCCGGATTTTCGATCCTTTCTTCACAACGCGCAAAGGTGGCACGGGGCTCGGTCTGGCGCTCGTGCACCGCGCGGTGGAAGCGCATCAGGGAATGATTCTGGTTGATGGTGGTCCCTTTCATGGCGCGCAGTTCACGGTTTATCTGCCGGCGCAGGCCGAGCGGAGGTTGGTGTAATGGGTCCCAAAGTGATGGTTGTGGATGACGAGAGTGCCATCCTGGAGACGGTCGAAATTCTGTTGCGCGGTGAAGGCTTCGAGCCGTGCGTATTGCAGAGCGGGCGTGAGGCGCTGGACAAGCTTGTGCAACTCGCGCCCGACATCGTGTTGACCGATATCCGAATGCCAGGCATCAACGGACTGGACATCCTGGAGGCGGTGCGCGAGCGCGATCCGGAAGTTCCGGTCATCCTGATGACCGCACAGGCGTCCTTGCAAACGGCCGTTAAGGCCGTGAACCAGGGAGCGTTTTACTACCTGCAGAAACCGTTCAGCAACGCCGAGCTGGTGGCGTTGTGCCGCCGGGCCGCGGAAACCCGCACGCTGACGCGCGAGAACAAGGCACTGAAGCGCGAGATCCGGCGGCGCGATCATTCCAAGGCGGTACGACCGATCGGCAAGAACCGCTCGTTCATTGACATCCTGAAGCTGGCCGAAACCGTGTCCCCCACGGATTCGACCATTCTGATCACGGGTGAGAGCGGTACGGGCAAGGAAATCCTGGCGCGCTACATCCACCAGCTCTCCGAGCGGGAAGGCGGACCCTTCGTTTCCATCAACTGCGGCGCGTTGCCCGAGTCGCTGCTGGAATCGGAGTTGTTCGGTCACGTGAAAGGCAGCTTCACGGGCGCCGTGCGGGACAAGGAAGGTCTGCTGGTGGCGGCGCGCACGGGCACGTTCTTCCTCGATGAAATCGGCGAAATGTCGCCCGCGCTGCAGGTCAAGCTGCTGCGTGCGCTGCAGGAGCGGGAGGTGGTGCCGGTGGGCGCTACGGAGCCCCTCGCCATTGATGTGCGTGTGATTGCGGCAACCAATCGCGATCTCGATCAGGAAATCCGGCGCGGTACATTCCGCAGCGACCTCTACTATCGTCTCAACGTGATCACGATGCACTTGCCGCCGCTGCGCGACCGGTTGGACGATGTGCCGGTGCTGGCCGAACACTTCCTGCAGCGTCTGGCGGTCGAACGCAACGGCAAGGGTAGTCAGCTGAAGCTGGATGCCGATGCCATGGCTGCGCTGCAGCGTTACGACTGGCCGGGCAATGTGCGTGAATTGGAAAACGCACTGGAGCGCGCGGCCATCCTTTCGGGCGGTAGTGCCGGCATTGACACTGCGGCCCTGCCCGCGCGCGTGATCTCTCCCGAACCGGCACCGCTGATCTCGGAACGACCACCGGCCAACCCGTCACTCGAGGTGATCGAGCGCGCCTACATCCTGTGGGTGCTGCAAGCGGAGAGCGGCAACAAAGCGCGCGCGGCCGAGGTGTTGGGCATTGATCCGTCCACGTTATACCGCAAGCTCAATCGCTACGGATTGGTCGAGTGAGAACTGCCGTAAGAGAGTAAGAGAGTAAGAGAGTAAGAGAGTAAGAGAAGTAAGCTCGGATGAGTGGACGCTTGGGCCCGGGAAGAAAGGACAAACGGTGCTGAGTCATAAACGAGATGTGGATTTCGAGGCGCTGCGCCGGATCCGGCTAAGTGTAGTCATGCCGATCTACAACGAGCTGGCGACGGTGGCCGCATCGATTGCGCGCTTGCGTGGCGTGCCACTCAATCTCGAGCTCATCTGCGTCGATGACGGTTCGAAGGATGGCACCCGAGACTTGCTGGCCCAGCTCAAGAATGAAGGACGCATCGATCAGCTGATTCTGCAGCCCGTGAACCAGGGCAAAGGCTCGGCTGTGCGCACTGGCATCCAGGCCGCAACTGGCGATGTGATTGTCATTCAGGATGCCGACCTGGAATACGATCCGGACGATTTGCCCGGTTTGCTCCTGCCTATTGCAGATGGACGTGCCGATGCGGTTTTCGGCAGCCGTTTCCTGGGCGGGCCGCACCGCGTGCTGTACTTCTGGCATAGCGTGGGCAACGCGGTACTCACTCTGATGTCCAACATGTTCACGGATCTCAACCTCACGGACATGGAGACCTGCTACAAGATGACGCGCGCCGACCTGCTCAAGAGTCTACCGCTGCGCACGAACCGGTTTGGCATTGAGCCCGAATTGACGGCGCGGCTGGCACAATCACGTGCTCGCATCTACGAAGTGCCGATTCGTTACGATGGACGCACCTACGCTGAGGGCAAGAAGATCAACTGGAAGGATGGCGTGGCCGCGTTCTGGCACATCTTCCGCTCCAATCTGATAGATCGCAAAGCACCGATCTATCAGCGTCCGGCTGTGGCCCGTGCTTCCATGGCACCGCCGGTAGTGGCACCAGCACCTTCGGCTGAACCGCGCCGAGTCGGGTGAGCGCATGAATGTGTTGATCACGGGTGCGCGCGGCATGCTTGCGCAAGCCGTGAATCGGGTCGCCACTGAGCATGGTCATGCTACGACCGGCCTGCCTCGCACACTGCTCGATGTCACCAACGAGGCCGCGGTCCGCTCGCTGCTCAGCGCGTGCAAACCCGATGTGGTGATCCAGTGCGCGGGCTACACACGTGTGGATCAGGCGGAAACGGAGCGCAGCGCGGCGTTCTCGGTAAACGCAACGGGCGCCGGCTATGTGGCACGCGCCTGCGCCGAGATTGGCGCTGCGGTTGTGTATCCGAGTACTGACTACGTGTTCTCGGGTCGCGCCGCGCAACCGTATACTCCCCATGATGCCGTGGCCCCGGTCAATGTATACGGCGCATCGAAAGCAGCGGGCGAGGTCGTGGTGCGCGGCGCGCCGCGTCACTACGTAGTGCGCACCAGTTGGCTCTACGGTGCAGGCGGTCCAAACTTCGTGACTACAATCTTGCAGCGCGCGCGTAGCGGTGAGCCACTGCGTGTGGTGAACGATCAACGCGGCTGTCCCACGTGGACGCGCGATCTGGCGCGCACCATCCTGTTGCTGCTAGAGCTGCGGGCGCCGGCCGGCACCTACCACGCCTGCAATCAGGGCGAGGCTACCTGGTACCAGCTGGCCTGCGCAAGCTTGCAGCTGGCGGGCGTAAACGTGCCGGTAACAGCCATCAACACGGAAGCCGCCGGGCGCTCGGCACGACGGCCCGGCTATTCCGTGCTGGACTGCAGCGGGACCGAACGCATTGTAGGTCCACTTCGTCCCTGGCGGGACGCGCTGGCTGACGCTCTGCTAGAAGGCATCTGACATGTCTGCCACCACGCGCCAACGTTTACGCTCGAAGCAGCGTGCGGAGACTATCCGGCCTCAATTGCCAGGCGCTGGTTTGCGTGTGGTGGGCGTGATCCTGGCTATCGTTTCCGCACTGCCCCTGTACAATGGACTGCGCGCCCGACCCACCGGCTTGGCCGGCGCGGCTACCATCGGCCTGGCCGCGCAATACGCAGAACAAATCTGGTGGGGCACACTCACCATCCTGACCCTGGCCGCGGCTGCAGGTTTATTGCTGCGCGATGATTTCGTGGTGCGCGTGCTTCGACGTGCGGCTCAGCCGTTCACGCGTGTGCCCGTCCTGTTGTACGCGGGCCTGCTGGCGCTTGCTACCACCGTGTTGGCGGCCTGGTTTACACGCGCGGTGCTGAACGGTCAACCGGACTTGATCGACAGTTTTGCGCAGCTCACGCACGCACGGCTCATGGCCGACGGCCACCTGGCCGGACCGGTATCGCCCTTCTGGCACATCCAGCAGACCTTGAGCACACAAGCAGGCTGGGTCTCGCAATACCCGCCAGGCTATTTGGTGCTGCTGGCTGCCGGGCTGAAGGCCGGCGCAGTCTGGTTGGTTGGACCTGTGTTGGCCGGCGTAGCCGTGTGGTTCACGGTGTTGGCCGCCGAACGCCTGTTCCCTGACGATCGAGCACTGGCACGCAGCGGCGCACTACTGGCTGCGCTCTCGCCGTTCGCAATTGCGCAGGCGGGTTCATACATGAGCCATACGGCTGCGGCTGCTGCCGGCGCAGCCATGATGTACGGCTACGCGCGCTCGCGCGCGGGCGGCAACGGCGGATTCATTGTGTGTGGTCTGGCGGCCGGTGCCCTGTTCTCCATCCGGCCTTACACAGCGCTCGCCTCGAGTCTGGTCATTGCGGGTGCGCTGTTTTTCGATGCGCAGGTGCGCCATCGTCAACGCACAGCACTGGTGTTTCTGGTGGTCAGCGCCTTGCCACTAGTGCTGGTCGTAGCGCTCTACAATGCACGGTTGTTCGGTGCACCCTTTCATTTTGGCTACACGGCCGCGCTGGGTCCGGCGGGCGCTCCTGGCTTCCACACGGATCCGTGGGGAAACGCGTATCAACCGCTGGCAGCATTGGCGTACACATCGGCCGAGCTCACCGCACTGAGTCTGTTCCTGTTCGAATCCCCGTTCCCGCTGGTAGCCCTGATTGGCCTGGCGCTGGCGCTGCAGCCGCGCCTGGGATTTGCCCGGCTCCTGATCGTTGCCTGGGTGCTCGTCCCACTGGCCGCCCATCTGCTCTACTGGCATCACGGTCTGTACCGCGGTCCGCGCATGCTGGCGGATGTGGCGCCGGCGTGGGCCCTGTTGACCGCCATTTCGTTTGTCGAGTTGGGCCGGTTAGTGCGTGGACGTCGCATAGGGCACCGCTGGTCCGGGTTGCCCGCCTTCGTTGTGCTGGCCGTTCTCGTGCTGCTGGTGGCACCGCTGACGCTCGGGCCCGGGCGCTTATTGAGCTATCGGCGTGACGCGTTGAGCACGGCCTTGCTCGCTGCGCCCGATGTGGAAGACCGCGCACTGGTTTTTGTTCATGGCGGCTGGACAACACGTTTGGCCGCGCGGCTGGCCGCAGCGGGCATGCGCCTGGATTCCGTGGAAACGGCGCTGCGTCAAAACTCGACCTGCGCGGTGCAGGACTATGCCGACGCGTACGAACAGAAACGCGCGACACCGCGCCTGGACTTTACACCGCGCGCCAGTGGCTTTCCCGCCGAACGTATGGTCTCGCCTGGCAACCGCATCCGCGTGCAGGCGGGAGAACGCATCACACCCAAATGTGCGCGGGAGATCAATGCTGACCGCGCCGGCGTGGTGGATGTGACGCCTCTGGTGTGGCAGGGCGCGCTGCCTGGATCGACCGGCGATGCGCGTCCCATGTTCGTGCGCGATCTCGGTCCCGAGCGGAACGAGGCGCTGCTGCGCGACTACCCGGATCGCGTGGCCTATATGTATGGACCCGCGCATCCGGAAGTCGAGCCGCGCCTCTGGCCCTACGCGGGCGCGGTGAAATCACTCTGGGGACCCCATGTCGACGATTGAGGCCGATGTGCCCGTGACCACGCGGCCTGCACGCATCAGCAACCTGATGGCAGCACGTTTGGCTTTGATTCTGATCGTGTTGCTGAGCGCGACCGCCGCCATCTCGGCCATGCGCCGCACCTCGACCACCTTCGATGAGATCGTGATGATGGCGGGCGGGGCGCGCGGCTTCGAGACCGGCAAGTTCGATCTGGCGCCCGAACATCCACCGTTCACGCAATACCTGTACGGTTTCCCGGTTTTCCTGAATGGTGCGAACTATCCGCCCGAAATCGGCGGCCCCGTGCCCGACGCGGGCTATCGCTATCGCTACGCGCGCCAATTCTTCTGGCGCTCCGGCAATGATGCCGAGCGCATCGCGTTTCTGGGCCGGCTCATGGGTGTGGCCTGCGCCATGACACTGGTGTTCGTGGTCTACCGCTTCGTCAAACCGTGGGGACCCGGGCCGGCCGTGCTGGCCGCCGCGCTGGTCGCGTTTCTGCCTGATCTGCTGGCGCACAGCGGTGTGGCCTACAACGACGTACCGCTCGCGCTAGTCTTCTTGCTTTCACTGTGGGCCATGGATACGGCGGCGCGCCGACCCGGCTGGCGCCGCGGCGCAGTAGCGGGCGGCAGTGTCGCACTCGCGCTCAGCATCAAGTTCAGCGCCATTGTACTCATTCCGATTGCCGTACTCATCGTCATTGCAGAAGGAATGGCGCGGCGCGTGGAGCGCGCCTGGCTGCGCCCGCTCGGGCCTGCACTTCTGGTCGCGCTTCTGACCGGTTACGCCACGCTGGTGGTGATTTATCGCGGGGATTTCCTGCTGAACGAATTCATCTATGGCCTGCGTTTCACGTTTTCCCATGTCAGTGAAGGACACGGTGCACCGGGCTACCTGCTGGGCCACTACAGCACCACCGGCTGGTGGTATTTCTTCCCGGTCGCCTTCCTGTACAAAACACCGGCCGCCCTGCACGCGCTGGGCGTTCTGGCTCTACTTGGTTTCCTGAGCACGGGCATCAAATGGCGAGAACTGCCGGGATCGGCGCTGCGTGTGCCGTTGCTCGGACTGGTCGTATTCAGCGCCGCGCTGCTCACCTCCAGTCTCAACATCGGATTTCGCTATGCGCTGCCCGCCTTGCCATTGCTCTGCATACTGATCGCCGTAGGCATCAGCCGGCTCTGGCTCAAAGCCAGGCCGGCCCTGCGCGCCGCGCTGGTTGCACTGCCGCTCTGGTACACGGCATCTGCGCTGGCTGCCTACCCGCATTTCCTTTCCTATGTCAGCGAATACGGCCCGGGCAACCAACGCGGTGACCTGGTGCTGCTGGATTCCAGTCTTGACTGGGGTCAGGGTTTGCTGGAACTGCGCGACTTCATGCGCGAGCAGAACATCGATCGCGTGTTCCTGAGCTATTTCGGTTCGGCGCTGCCCGAAGGGTACGGCATCAACTACGTGACGCTGCCCAGCTTCTTCACGCTGCCCGAGCAAGGACCGCGACCATCTCCCAGTCAGGCGCCTCGCTGGCTGGTGGTTTCCGCAACCAACCTGCACGGCGTTTATGTGGGCGCCGAAATGTTTGCTCGGTTCCGGCCGCTGCAACCGGACACGATCCTGGCCAATTCGCTTTTTGTCTACCGCTTGAGAAGCTGACATATGGCACCCATGCCCGCAGGACAGTCCAATGCGCCCAGCGATCGCGACTTTGCCGAGTGGAACGAGGCGATGGTCGAGCGCTATGACATTGATCGCTACTACGCTGAATCCAACAGCCTGGTACGCTGGATCGAGCGCAAACGGCTGAGCGCGCTGGCCCGTCTGGCCGATGTGCAGCCGCGCGACCATCTGCTGGAGGTGGGCTGCGGTGGCGGTCATGTGCTGCAGCAGTTTCCGCAGGCGCGCCGCACGGGCATTGACCTGTCCACCAATATGTTGCGCCGCGCGCGCCTGCGGCTGAACGGCAGCGCCCACCTGCTACGCGGGTCGGCCGACCGGCTACCCTTTGCCGATGGCGCGTTCCAGGTCGTGCTCTGCACGGAAGTCCTGGAGCACGTGCCCGATCCCAGCGCCGTGCTGCGTGAGCTGATTCGGGTAGCCGCGCCCGGCGGCCGCGTCGTGGTATCCATCCCCAATGAACGCAACATCGACCGGGCCAAGCGCATGCTGCGGCGTACACCTGTGCTGGCGCGCGTGCTGCGCACGCTGGCGGACGAAGGCAATGAGTGGCATCTGCACCAGTTCGATTGGGCCATGCTCGAGCGAAATCTGCAGGGCGTAGCACGCGTGGCCGCACGCATTGCCATACCCAGTGTGCTGGTGCCCATCCGCTACGTGGCCAGCCTGGAGTCGGCGCGCACATGAGCAGAGAACTGGCGGTCTCGGTTGTCATCCCGGTCTACAACGAGGAGGCCAACGTGCAGGAGATGCACGCGCGCCTGGCCGCTTCTATGGACGGCGACGCCGAGTTCATCTTTGTCGATGATGGCAGCACCGATCAGACCTACCAACGTCTCACGGAGGTCGCGCGCTGCGATGCGCGCGTCCGACTGATCCGCTTCCGGCGCAACTTTGGACAGACCGCCGCCCTCTCCGCAGGCATCGACCATGCCCGTGGTCGCATCATTGTCCCCATGGACGGTGACCTGCAGAACGATCCGCGCGACATCCCGCGGCTGCTGGCCAAGCTGGATGAGGGTTACGATGTAGTGAGCGGCTGGCGTGTGCACCGACAGGATCCATTCCATAGAAGGCTGCCCTCGGTCATTGCCAACCGCCTGGTCTCGTGGATCTCCGGCGTGCGTCTGCACGACTATGGTTGTTCGCTCAAGGCGTACCGGCGGGACGTATTGAGTGATGTGCGCCTCTACGGCGAGATGCATCGCTTTGTCCCCATCTACGCCAGCTGGCAGGGCGCGCGCGTGACCGAGCTGCCGGTCGACCATCACGCGCGCACACGCGGCAAGTCCAACTATGGCATTGAACGAACGGTCAAGGTCATTCTGGATCTGATTGTAGTGAAGTTCCTTTCGTCATACGCCACCAAACCCATCTACGTGTTCGGCGGATTCGGTTTGTTTAGCCTGTTCCTCTCGTTCCTGACCTTCTGCTGGATGTTGTACTACAAGGTTACCGGAGCGAAAGACTTCGTGCAGACCCCGCTACCACTGGTAGTGGTCGTGCTGCTGCTGGTTGGCTGTCTCAGTGTGCTGCTCGGCCTGGTCGCCGAACTCACGATTCGCACCTACTACGAGTCGCAGGGAAAACGCACGTACGCAATCCGGGAAAGCGAGGAGGGCCCATGAAACGGCGGCTGCTCGACTATCTGGCCTGCCCGAAATGCGCGGGTGAACTGCAGCTGGGCATTGCGGCCACGGAAGAAGACGAGATCATGGAAGGCGCTCTGCACTGTGCGCCCTGCAAGCAGGCCTATCGCATCCGGCGCGGCGTGCCCCGCTTTGCTGACCAGCTGGGCGCGACCGAGAAAAAGACGGCGGCCGCGTTCGGTTACGAGTGGACCAACTTCTCTGAGCTGGCCGAGCGTTACCGGCAGCAATTCCTGGACTGGATACGTCCGGTCACGCCCGAGTTCTTCAAGGACAAAGTGATCCTGGAAGGCGGCTGCGGCAAAGGTCGCCATACGTCGGTGGTGGCCAGCTTCGGCGCGCGTGAGGTCATAGCCATCGATCTCAGTGCCGCGGTCGATGCTGCATTCGCCAATACGCGCAAGCTGGCCAACACGCACATCGTGCAGGGCGATCTTACGCACCCGCCCTTCAAGCGCGTCTTCGATCACGCCTTTTCCGTGGGCGTGTTGCACCATCTGCCCGATCCGGAACGAGGCTTTCGCGCCCTGGTCTCTCGCCTGCGTCCGGGTGGCGCCATCTCGGCCTGGGTGTACGGCCGGGAGGGCAACGGCTGGATTGTGAACGTGGTTACGCCCGTGCGCGAGCGCGTGACGTCCAGGCTGCCGCATCGAATGCTGGATGTGGTATCCACGCTGCTTACCGTGCCGCTGTTCCTGGCCACGCGACTGATCTATGGTCCACTCAAGGGCCGCGGCCTGCCTTACGGTCCCTATCTGACCTACATCGCGCCGTTCCCGTTCCGTGAGCAGCGCCACATTGTGTTCGATCACCTGGTGGCTCCCGTTGCCTACTATCTGCGGCGCCAGGAATTTGCGGCCTGGTTCCAACGCGCGGGCCTGGTCGATGTAAACATCGAGCACCACAACGCCAACAGCTGGCGCGGATTTGCGCGCATGCCCGGAGCGGCCTGACGTGTGTGGCATCGCCGGCGTGGCTGCTTTCGATCGCAACCGTCCGCTGGACGCCGGCGCCGTCCGTGACATGCTGCCGCGCCTGGCGCATCGCGGCCCCGATGATGAAGGGACGTACGAAGCTGCGGGCGTCGTGCTCGGTCATCGCCGACTCTCCATCATCGATGTGGAGGGTGGCCATCAGCCGCTGTTCGGTGCGCGTGAGTCCACGGCCATCGTCATCAACGGCGAGGTCTACAACTATCGCGAGCTGACCGCCGAGTTGAGTGCACTGGGACATCGATTTCGCACCCGTTCGGATTCCGAAGTTGTGGCGCACGCCTACGATCGGTGGGGCCTCGATTTCCTGAATCGACTGGATGGCATGTTTGCGCTGGCGCTTTGGGACGGTGCCGCTGGTCGTCTCGTATTGGCGCGCGATCGTCTGGGTGAGAAGCCGCTTTATTACGCGCTGACCGACGAACTGCTCATCTTCGCATCGGAGCTCACCGCGCTGCGTGCGCATCCGTATGTGCCCGGTCGCATCGATTTGCGTGCGCTCTCCTATTACCTGGCTCTGGAGTATGTGCCGGCTCCGTTCAGCATGGTGCAGGGCGTGTGGAAACTGGAACCGGGGCAGGCGCTCGTGCTGGACAAAGGCTCAGCACGGCGCCTCGCCTACTGGCGGCTTCGACCCGGCTCGGTTGAACCGGGCAGAAGTTTTGCCGACGCAACCGTGGCGCTGCGCCAGCGCTTGGAGAACGCCGTAAAATCACGGCTGGTCAGTGATGTGCCACTCGGTGTGTTCCTTTCCGGCGGCATTGATTCCAGCGCCGTAGCAGCCATGGCCGCGCGTCAGGGCGCATTGGATACGTTTTCCATCGGCTTCACCGAGGCCAGCTTCGATGAGAGTGCGTACGCGCGTCGCGTAGCGGCCTTCATCGGCAGTCGGCACCACGAGCGTATTCTTCGAGGCGAGGAGATGCCCGCCCTGGTGCCCGCGCTGCCCGAAATCCTGGATGAACCGCTGGGCGATGCCTCCGTTGTGCCCACCGCACTGCTCAGCCGCTTTGCACGCGAACACGTGACCGTAGCGCTGGGTGGCGATGGCGGCGATGAATTGTTCGCGGGGTACCCCATGCACCAGGCGCAGCGTGTGGCTGGCTATGCCCGTGTGCTGCCTGCGCCCCTATTGGGCATTGCCGAGCGGCTAGTGCGCACGTTGCCAGCCAGCGAGCAGAATTTTTCGTTTGGGTTCAAGGCCCGCACCTTCCTGCGCGGAGCGCGTCACCGGCCACCGCTCAATCACGCGTTGTGGATGTCTTCATTTGCGCCTGCCGAGCAGCTGGCTTTGTTGTCGGATGAGGTGTGGCGGCAACTGGGTCGCGACTTCGATCCGTTCGCGCCCATCATGAATGCATGGCAACAGTCGCAAGGTGGCCAGTTGCTGGCTCGAGCCACGCACCTGGACGCGACCACGTACCTGCCCAACGACATTCTGATGAAGGTGGACCGCGCGAGCATGCACGTTGGCCTGGAGGTACGGGCCCCGTTCCTGGCGCGGGACATGGTCGAGTTCGCGTTTGCTCTGCCTGATTCGTTCCGCATGCAGCGCATCACGGGCAAGCGGTTGCTGCGCGCAGCCGTGCGCGAGCTGTTGCCTGCCGAGATTCTGCACCGGCCCAAGAAAGGTTTTGGCATCCCGGTCGCCGCCTGGCTGCGCGGTCCGTTGCGCACGCTGATGCACGATGTGCTCGAACGCAGCGCCATTGCGCAAGCCGGGTTTTTCCGGCCCAGCGTGGTGCAGCGCCTGATGGATCAACACGAGCGCGGAGTGGCGGATCATCGAAAGCCACTCTGGACTCTGCTCGTTTTCGAGCTTTGGCGCCGGCACCATCTGCCCGCCAGCCGCTTGCTTCAGCCGGCCAAGGTCGCGTGAGTCATCGGCCGGACGCGTGGCAACGACATCCGCTCATCCTGCTGGGCGCGGCTGCACTGGTTGTGTATGCACTGGCCCTGACCAACGGCTTTGCTTACGACGATGTTGTCATCGTGAAGGGCGATGTACGCGTCACGCAGTTCCAGTTCCATGAAATAGTGACCCGACCGTACTGGTCGTCGCCTGGCTTTGCGCTCTATCGGCCGCTGGTCACCCTCTCCTTTGCGCTGGACTGGGCCATCTCGCACGGCCATGCTGCCTGGTTCCATGCGGTCAACGCTATTTGGCACGCGCTGGCCACAGTGGCACTGTACGTCTTTCTGAAGGCATGGTTTCGGACCGGTCCCGCGTTAGTGGCCGCCCTGGTATTTGCCGTGCATCCGGTGCATGTGGAAGCCGTGGCCAATGTCGTGGGCAGAGCCGAGCTCATGGCGGCCACATTGTTCCTGCTGGCCTGCGCGCTCTGGGCACACGAGCGTCCGCGCTACCGGCCTTTGCGCGTGGCCATCGTGGCTTTGTTGTACGCCGCCGCCGTGTTGTGTAAAGAAAATGCCGCGACCCTGCCCGCCATCCTGCTGCTGATTGATGCGGCCCGGGGAAAGTGGACCGTTCCCCAGTTGCGCCAGCGGCTGCGCGCGCGCGCGGTCGACTATGGTGTGCTGCTAGTGGTGCTGGCCGGGCTCATCGGATTGCGGGCCGTGTTGGCCGGTGGCGCCACGCCTGCGCAGCTGGATCCGGTCATGGAAGTCACGCAGGCAACCGGTGATCGTCTGCGCTCGGCGCTACAGATCTGGCCGCACATCGTGCGGCTCCTGCTCTACCCCAATGAGCTGCTGGCTGATTACGGGCCGCGTGTGTTGATGCCTGCCGCTGGCTGGACTCCGCTGGTGCTGCTCGGTCTGTTCATGGCCGCCACGTTGACTCTCGGTGGACTGCTGCTCTTCGATCGAGGCCAGGCACTGGGTGCGCTGATCATGCTCTGGCTCCCCATCACGCTGTTGCCGGTGGCCAATCTGCTGTTCCCCATCGGCGTGATGCTGGCCGAGCGGACCCTGTATTTGCCTTCGGTTGCCGTTTCATTGGGACTGGCTCTTCTGCTCGCGCAACTGCAGCGCGAAGCAGACGCGTTGCCGCGTTGGTCGCTTGCGGTTTGCGCGCTCGTACTCCTGTTCTGCGTAGTGCGCGTTCAGATGAGGATTCCGGACTGGGATTCTACCGACAGCATCATGCTCGCGCAGCGGCGCGATCGTCCCGAATCGTTTCGCGCCGAATGGCATGCCGCCCGCATGGCGCGCCGGGATGGCCAGAGCGAGGTGGCCATTCAACGCTATCAACACGCCGTGCGTCTGTGGCCGTACCGGGAGCGATTGATCGTGGAATCAGCTGCCTATCTGAGCCAGCAGCGCGCGCTCCTGGCCGCCCTGCGCGTAGCCGGCTATGGCGCGGAGAAATGGCCGCGCAACCTGCAGCTGCAACGTTTGCTTGCCTCCAACGCACTGGATCTGGGAGATACCACCACCGCGCGCAAGGCGCTGGCGGCCGGACTGCGCATTGACCCGCGCGACGCGTTGCTGCTGCGCATGTCTGCCACTTTGAATCCGGGTAAAGCCGCACATGAGTGAAGCCGCTCACGTCTCCAGCGACCGGTCTTTTGATCGCAAGCTCATCCTGGCTCTGGCGCTGATCGCTGTGGCCGTGTACGCCAACTCGCTCTGGAACGGGTTTGCCTTTGATGACGACTGGATCATCGTGCGCAACCTGCGCGTGCATCAGCTGCGGGATCTGGGCATGATCTGGGGTACGCCCTACTGGCCTTCGTTCGGCACTGAGCTGGGACTCTACCGGCCGCTCGCCATTTTTGCGTATGCGCTGCAATGGGCCGCCGCCGATGGTGCACCGTGGATCTATCACGCGGTCAACGTGGTGCTGCACGCGTTGGTCACGGTTCTCGTGTTCCGGTTGGTGCGCACCTTCGTTTCCGCGTTGCCGGCCGCCGTGGGTGCACTCGTGTTTGCCGTGCACCCAGTGCACACGGAAGCGGTTGCCAACGGTGTAGGTCAAGCCGAGTTGCTGGCAGCGGCCGGCGTGTTGGCGGCGTGTTTGTTGTATGCCACGCGCCCGGCGCAGCAGCTGCGCCCGGGGCCAGTCCGCACCATCATGATCGTCGCGCTCTATTTCCTGTCGCTGTGCGTCAAGGAAGCTTCCATCACGCTTCCCGCCTTGTTGGTTTTGCTCGACCTCACACAAAAACGTGTGAGCCTGGGGCGCGCGCAGCTGCGCACGTATGTGGCCCAATCCTGGCTGCCCTTTTTCGTGATGGCCGCCGCGGCCGTCCTGTATCTGGCCGTACGTGCCGATGTACTGGGCTCCATCAGCGGCGTTGATGCGGCGCCCAGTCTGCCTTTCCTGCGCGAGCAGAACCGAGTTCTTACCGCGTTCCGCGCATGGCCCGAATACGTGCGCCTGCTCTTTTTCCCCATGGACCTCAGCGCGGACTATCTGCCGGCCACCATTCTGCCGGTCGAGTCGCTTACGCCTATGGCGCTGCTGGGCGCGTTCCTCCTGGCCGGCACGGTGGCCATTACGTTGCTTGCGCCCTGGAATCCGCTCGCCGCTTTTCCGGCTGCCTGGTTTTTCATCACCATCCTGACCGTTTCCAATCTGTTCTTCCCCATTGGCGTTGTAGTGGCCGAACGGACGCTCTACTTGCCGTCCGTGGCACTGGCCGCGGCCGTGGCTGTTGGGTGGCAGGAGCTCCAGGCGCGTTGGCCGGCGGCCAAACAGCGATGGGCCCGCATTGCCCTGGCCCTGATCGTCCTGGTTTTCGGGGTACGTACGGTTGAGCGCAATCCGGCCTGGAAGAACACGATTGCCGTGCTGAACTCGATCGTGAGAGACCACCCCGAATCCTACCGCGTGGCCTGGTTGATGGCCGAGCACTACTGGCGCAACGGGGACCTGGATCTGGCGGCGTATTACTGGGAAGCGGCCCTCCTGCTCTGGCCACACGATTCCCAGCTCATGAACGAGTTTGCCAACTTCAACATTGCCCGCAGGAACTGGGACCGGGCGATTGAGCTGCTCGAGCGCTCACGGGCCCAGCACCCCTGGGTCCCGCGAACCCACGAGCTCCTGGCCTTCTCTTACGCCTACGTGGGGCGGCCGGCCGAAGCCATCCAATCGGCCAATGAGGCATTTCGGCTGGATGGCGCCCGGACCATCCTGTATGCCATTAAGGCACGGGCCTATGAGGAGCAGGGCAGATTCGATCGGGCCATCGGCGCCTGGCGGGCAGCGCTGCGCACCACCCGAAGCCCCCGGTGGGTCCATCAGGGAATGCTGGCCAGGGCGCAGGCCCGATTCGGGGATACCAGCGGAGCCCTGGCCCTGACCGATTCCCTCGCGCGCGCACACGCGCGCGATACGGTTGCCTCGGCCACGCTTCGCCAGGTCCAGGTCGCCATTCTGGATGGGTGTTATGGGCCGCGTGGTTTGGCCGGCTGCCCGGACCCTTTGCAGGATTGGTCTATCAATACAGAGCGAATCGTGCGGCAAAAGGTGTCGAATTCGCAAAATGTATCCACCGTCAACCCCCCGGTAATGGCCCGCAAAAGCAGCTCTCAAGAAGCCGTAAGTCGTTGATCCAGCGGTAGGTAAGCCAGGTTTTGGCAGGCAGGCGCAGGCTCGGAATACGGCTTGCCGCAGCTAAAACCCGTTCGGGCACGAGCACAATTCCGGGGGGCGGAGGCGTGTCCGGACGAGCCGAAGGGTGATTGCCTTTCACGGGATTCCGACCTTCTTGGCGGTCCCGGCGTTTCGCGAGGCAAAGGCAATTTGCGAGGCCAATACCCGGCTGAACAGCCCGGTTTGAAAGTGCCGGTGCGCCGTATCGATCAGGCGAAGGTAGTGACCCGCAACCAGTTAGGAGGTTTCGGTTCGGTTTCGGGAACAGTCCTTGCCCCCCAGAGAGCCCAACGGTTCTCCTCATCCGTTCAACACAAATCGTAAGGAGCGTGGCATGCTGAAGCGCAGGGAAGGGTTCACCCTCATCGAGTTGCTGATCGTAATTGTGATCATCGGCATTTTGGCGGCGATTGCGATTCCGAAGTTCGGCAAGACGCGTGAGAAGGCCTATTTCAAGGCGATGCAGTCAGATCTCCGCAACTTGAGTTCGCAGCAGGAGATCTATTATTCGAACCCGATCAGCGGTTACCGCTACGCGGCAGCCCTGACGGACTTGCCCGACTTCCTGCCCTCGCAGGGTGTGACAGTCGGTATCGCATCGGCGACCAACGTTGGCTGGGGCGCGTCGGCAGCACACGCCGCGCTGGCAGCCGCTCAGACCTGCGCGATTTACCACGGGTCTGTGGCAGCGGTCGCACCGGCGTTGACGCCGGGTATCGTAACGTGCACCGGCGAATAACCCGGTACCACGCTTCCTGATGACCGGTGGGGCAGCGACACGCTGTCTGGTCGCTGCCCCTATCGGTTCCCCCATTGCGAATAGACCAGGTTATGAGGCGACGAAGCGGATTCACCTTACTCGAGCTGCTGACTGTGCTCGTGATCATCGGGATCCTGGCGTCCATTGGCGTGAATCGCTTCTGGAACGCAAAGGGGCGGGCGTTCAAGGCCGCGTTGCGCAGCGATCTGCGCACCATGGCGGTGCAGCAGGAGAGGTACTACGACCGGTTCTTTGTCTATGCCAGTACGCCCGGCGTGTTGCCCGACTTTGCAGCGTCGTCGGGCGTGACACTGACGGTAACCTGGAACACGAACCAGGGTTGGGCAGCCATAGCGAACCACGCCAGCCTCGCGCCTACAGAGCAGTGCGCATATTTCACGGGTCCGGCGCCGGCCGGTATAGCACCGCCGGCAGTCCTTTCCGGTATGATGGAGTGCAACTGAGCCGTCGCCGCGTAAGCGGCGCGCTTGCTTTCACCGCCGCGTGCCGCATCTTTCTCCGCAATTCCCCCCGTTGAAAAGACTGTCGGGTTCCCACAACGCAGTGTTTCCGGTCTCGCAATTGCGATCCGCAAGATGAACGTGCTGCCGACGCTGCGGCGTGAGCTGATCCTGGCTTTCGCCTTTGTTTTCGCGGGCGCGCTGCTGGTTGCCGTGATGGGCATCACGTTCCTATTGCCCCGCCTCCAGCACCCGGCGCAGGCGACTGCGTACGTGTTGCTGCTGCTGGTAGCGGACGTGGCGATTTTTGCCGGCTTTGGCCGGTTGCTGATTCAACAGCGGATCCTGGATCCCATAGAGCGGTTCATCGAGGGGGCTGAGATCATCGCGGGCGGCGATCTGCAGCGGCGCCTGCCCAATGGTGAGACGCGTGAAGTCCAGCGCTTGGGGGATGCGTTGAATCGGATGGCCGAGCGCTTGATCGCAGACCAGGCGGAGTTGTCGGCCAACATCCGGTCGCTCGACCTGACCAATCAGTCGTTGACCGAAGCCCGTGATGCCATGGTGCGCACCGAGAAGCTGGCCTCAGCCGGCCGTCTGGCTGCCGGTATCGCACACGAGGTCGGTAATCCGCTGGGCGCAATCCTGGGTTACTTGTCGCTCATCGGCCGCGGCGCCCAGGGGCAGCAGCAGGAATTGATCGAAGCAGCCGAGCGCGAAGCGCACCGCATCGATCGGATTGTGCGCGGTCTGCTCGATTTCTCGCGGCCACGGGAAGCAAAAGTTCACCCGCTCGATGTGAACTACGTGATCCGCGAGACCGTGGACCTGGTGAACACGCAGGGCAAGTTCAGCGAGGTCCAGCTGGATCTCGAGCTGGCCGAAGGTTTACCCCTGGTGGCCTGCGACCCGTACCAGCTGCAGCAGATAATGGTCAATTTGTTGATCAATGCAGCCGATGCACTTTTGTGGGCGGGAACCAGTCCGGCGCGCGTCCTGGTGCGCACAACGCTGCGTCAGGCGCGGCCCAAAGTGCAGGTGCAGGCGCGCCGCAAGGACGATCCACCGCATGTGAATTACTCCCATCGACGCCGCCTGTGGGCTGCGCCGTTGCAGGGCGATCCGGCGCCGCCGGGCGCGCCTGTGGTGGAGATCACGGTCTCGGACAATGGACCGGGCATTCAGAAAGATCTGATCGATCAGATCTTCGAACCGTTCGTCACTACCAAAGAGCCGGGTCACGGAACCGGCCTGGGCCTGGCCGTTTGCGCACGATTGATCGAAGGTATGGGTGGTGTGATTCGGGCCGATAACAATTCGGATACAGGCGCGCAATTCAACCTGGTGTTGCCGCCGGCGGAAGCCGCGGTTCATTCTACGGTGTCATGAACGTACTCATAATCGATGATGAGCCGGGACTCCGGCAGACCGTATCGCTCATTCTGAGCGGCGAAGGTTACCAGGTCAGCACTGCCAGCGACGGTGAAGAAGGCCTCACACGTGCGTTGGAACAGCAGCCTGATCTCATCCTTTGCGACGTGAAAATGCCGCGTCTGCCCGGCCTCGATTTCCTGGAGCGATATCGCGCGGCCAGCGGCCCGGCCATGGTCATCGTCATGACCGCCTACGGCAGCATGGAGCTGGCCATTCAGGCCATGAAGAAGGGCGCCTACGATTACCTGTCCAAGCCCTTCAGCCCCGACCAACTTCTGCTCACGCTGAAAAAGGCGGAAGAACGCGAGTCGTTGCGCCGGGAAGTCACGCGCCTGCGCGAGGAAGTCAATATCTCGCGCCGCTATCGCGAGATCATTACCAAATCGCCGGCCATGACCAAAGCGCTCGAAGTGGCGGCCAAAGTGGCGCGCCATCGCTCGCCCGTCCTGGTCACCGGAGAGAGCGGCACGGGCAAAGAACTGGTGGCCCGCCTGATTCACGAGGAAAGCGAGCGCACCAAGGGCGCGTTCGTGCCCGTCAACTGCGGCGCCATTCCCGAGAACCTGCTCGAGTCCGAGTTGTTTGGTTACGTGCGCGGTGCGTTCACCGGTGCAGACCGCGAGAAACCCGGACTCTTTGAAGTCGCATCGGGCGGCACGCTGCTGCTCGACGAAGTCGGGGAGATGCCGACCACTCTGCAGGTCAAGTTGTTGCGCGTGCTCCAGGAAGGCGAAGTCCGTCGTTTGGGTGACACACGCTCGCGCGAAGTCGATGTGCGACTGGTGTCAGCAACCAACCGCGATCTGGAAGAAGAAATTCGCATGGGTACATTCCGCCGCGACCTGTTCTACCGAATTGCGGTCGTACCCATCCACCTGATCCCGCTGCGCCAGCGGCGCGATGAGATCCCCCTGCTCGTGCATCATTTCATCGAGCAGTACAATCGCAAGCTCAAGCTCGATCTCAAGGGCATCGACCCGGATGCCATGCGCGCACTGCTCGAGTACCCGTGGCCAGGCAATGTGCGCGAGCTGGAGAATACTATCGAGCGCGCCATGGTCCTGGCCGATGGCCTCAAGATCACCCTTGCCGATCTGCCTCCCCAGGTCACTACGCCCGTCATCAGCCTCGATGGACCGGACCTGCCCGACGATGAACTAAGCGTCAAGAAACACGGTGCCCTCCTCGAAAAGCGCCTGATCAAGCAAGCGCTGGATAGAACGGGCGGCAACAAGACGCGCGCTGCCGATCTGCTCGAGCTGAGCTCGCGCGCCCTGCTCTACAAGATCCGCGAGTACGGCCTGGACTGAACGGGGCGTGACGGGCGTGACGGGCGTATAGGGCGTATCGGGCGTGACGGGCGTATCGGGCGTATCGGGCGTATCGGGCGTATCGGGTTGAGGAGGTGGTGATGCGCGTGGGCCCGCGATATCGATGAGTTAAAGCAGGCACCCTGGTAGTCCACGAGTTTCTGGTTAATTC
>JBOHRF010000011.1:0-46592 GCA_050732575.1 Longimicrobiales bacterium | reverse complement strand
GGGTGGAGATGGTGATGCCGGGGGACAACATCCAGATGGTGATCGAGCTGATCAGCCCGATAGCCATGGAGAAGGAACTGCGCTTTGCGATTCGGGAGGGCGGCCGCACCGTGGGCGCGGGCGTCGTTACCGAAGTGATCCTGTAAGAACGAGAGCGTCACGAACATGGCCGGCAAGATCCGCATTCGACTCAAGGCATTCGATCACGCAGTGATCGATCAAACCGCATCCGACATCGTGCGCACCGCACAGAAGACGGGGGCCCGTGTGAGCGGACCTATTCCGTTGCCCACGCGGGTGCAGCGCTGGACGGTTCTGCGTTCGCCGCACGTGGACAAGAAGAGCCGTGAGCAGTTCGAGTTGAAGACCCACAAGCGCGTAATCGACATCATGGATTCGCGGCCTCAGACCATCGACGCTCTGACCAAGCTGGACCTGCCGGCGGGTGTGGACGTCGAGATCAAAGTGGACTGAACGGAATGTCGGGACTGATTGGACGCAAACTGGGCATGACGCAGCTTTTCACCGATGCGGGAACGGCTGTGCCCGTGACCGTGATCGAAGCGGGTCCGTGCCCGGTGTTGCAAGTCAAGACCACCGAGCAGCACGGCTATGCTGCCGTGCAGCTTGGATTTGGCGCGCAAACCGAAAAGCGCGCCAGCAAGGCCGAGCTGGGCCACGCAAAAAAGGCGGGGCTATCCAAGGCGCCTTCGTCCTTGCGGGAATTCAGGGTAGCGCCGGACAAGAGTTATGAAGTCGGACAGAAGCTCACGGTAGAAGAGTTTGCCACCGGTGAGCGCATTCGAGTCGTGGGCATTACCAAGGGTCGCGGCTTTCAGGGTGTGGTGAAGAGGCATGGGTTCCGCGGTCGGCCGGCTTCACACGGCCACCCGAAGATGCGCAACCCGGGGACGATAGGTCCTGGCACCAACCCATCGCGTGTGATCAAGGGCAAAAAGATGCCAGGTCAGATGGGTGATTCGCCGCAAACCGTGCGCAATCTGCGGGTGGAGAAGGTGGATGCCGAGCGCAACCTGCTTTACCTACGTGGCAGCGTCCCGGGTGCGCGTAACTCACTGGTCCTGATCAAGAAGATGTAGTTGGAGTGACGAGTGACGAGTGACGAGCGACGAGTTGAGGCGCGGCTGCGCTGACCTCCTTGCCCTCGCTCTCGGACCTCGCCCTTCCGAACGAGGAGACAGGTCGAACGATGTATAAGGCACCGGTTTATTCGGCCGCCGGCGACAGAACGGGAGAACGGGAACTGCCCGGCATCCTGTTCGACGGGACGGTTCATCAACCGTCCATGTGGCAGGCGGTGAAGGCGTTCCTGGCCAACCAACGTCAGGCTACGGCGTCCACCAAGACGCGGGCTGAAGTATCGGGCGGCAATAAGAAGCCGTGGCGGCAAAAAGGCACCGGTCGCGCACGCCAGGGCTCCATCCGCTCGCCGCAGTGGCGTGGTGGTGGCGTGGTATTCGGGCCGCGCCCGGGTCGCAACTACCACCAGGACTTGCCCAAGCAGGTTCGTTGGCTGGCCCGCCGCAGTGCGTTCAACGCGCGCGCGCAGGACGGCAGCATCATCCTGGTCGAGTCGATGCAGATCGACGCGCCCAAGACCAAACAGATCGCCGCGCTGCTCCGTACCACCGGTGCGGAAGGCAACGTTTTGTTGTTGACCGATGGCCATAAACCGATGGTGTACATGTCGGCACGCAACATACGCGGTGTGGAAGTCAGGCCCTTTGGTCAGGAGTCGGCCTACGACGTGCTGTGGGCGGACACGGTGATGATCGAGGCGTCGGCGCTGGAGCACGCGGATGAGGTGGCCCATGCGTGATCCACGGCAGGTGATCATCCGACCGGTGGTCACGGAGCGCTCGACCACGTTGGCCGAGGACAGCGGCAAGTACACGTTCATCGTGAACCGCGCGGCCAACAAGATCGACATCAAGAACGCGGTTCAGATGTTGTTCGAAGTAAAAGTGCGACACGTCCGGACCGCTAACTTCCGCGGCAAGTTCCGACGCGTGGGTCGCAGTGAGGGTTATCGGTCCGCATACAAGAAAGCGATCGTTACGCTGGTCGAGGGCGAGCGGATCGACATGTACGAAGGGGTGTAGCGCATGCCGACCAAGAAATTCAAGCCAGTAACGGCCGGGACGCGCTTCCGCGCGGTTATCGCGCGCGACGAGATCACGCGCCAGGAACCGGAGCCGTCGTTGCTCGAGCCGCTCCGCAAGTCAGGCGGGCGCAACGCGCACGGCCGCATCACCTCGCGCCGTCGTGGTGGCGGCGCTCGCCGGCTCTATCGCAAGATCGATTTCAAACGCAACAAGTTCGGCGTGACCGGCAAAGTTGCGCACATTGAATACGATCCGAATCGCAGCGCACACATCGCGCTGATCGTGTATGCCGATGGGGAAAAGCGCTACATCCTGCATGCGCGGGAGCTGAAACAGGGAGATTCCGTGGTCAGCGGGCCGGGTTCAGACATTCGAACCGGTAATGCGCTGCCGCTCGGCGAAGTACCGCTCGGCACCATGGTGCACAACGTCGAGCTGAAGCCGGGTCAGGGTGGCAAGATCGTGCGCTCTGCGGGCAGTGGCGCTCAGGTCGTGGCCAAAGAGGGCGAGTACGTCACGTTGCGGTTGCCTTCCACGGAAGTACGCATGGTGCGGAAGGATTGCCTGGCCACCATCGGTCAAGTTGGCAATGTCGACCACGAGCTGCAGGTGCTGGGCAAAGCCGGCGCAACACGGTGGCGCGGCCGACGGCCGAAGGTGCGTGGCGTGGCCATGAACCCGGTCGACCACCCACTGGGCGGCGGCGAGGGCAAATCCTCGGGCGGCCGGCCACCCGTGTCACCATGGGGCAAGCCGGAAGGCGTGAAGACGCGCAAGCGAAAGAAGCGCTCGAACGCGCATATCGTACGCGGACGCAAACGCGGTAAGGCAACGACTTAGAAGGTTGTGAAAGAGCTATGTCACGATCGATAAAAAAGGGCCCGTTCATTGATCCGCGCCTCCTGGAGCGCGTGCGCGCCATGAACTCGCGCAATGAAAAGCGGGTGGTCAAGACCTGGGCCCGGGCCTCTACGATCTCGCCCGAATTCGTGGGCCACACATTGGCTGTGCACAACGGCAACAAGTTCATTCCGGTCTACATCACGGAGAACATGGTGGGTCACAAGTTGGGCGAATTCTCGCCCACGCGGCTATTCCGCGGACACGGAGGCAAGATGTCCGACAAACGGGCCAAAGCGGCGGCTACGAAGGCACCCTGATGGAAGCGCGCGCGATATCCCGGCACAACCGGCAGAGTGCCCGCAAGATGCGCCTGGTCATTGATCAGATTCGGGGCAAAGCGGTGGGTGAGGCGTACGCCATCCTGCAGTTCTCCAAGAAGAAAGCTGCGGAGACCATCGACAAGACGCTTCGTTCAGCCGTGGCCAACGCCAAGGTGAAGGCCGAGAACGATGGCGATTTCGTCGACGTGGACGATTTGTTCGTCAAGCAGGCCTACATCAACGAGGGCACGCGCCTGAAGCGCTGGCGGGCAGCCGCGCAGGGTCGAGCCGCGCCCATACGCCGACCGACCGCACACGTGACCATCGTGGTCGACAAGAAGGAATAACATGGGACAAAAGACACATCCGCGTGGTTTCCGGCTGGGCATCGTAAAGCCGTGGCGGTCTCGCTGGTATGCCGAGCGCCGCAAATTCAGCGCGCTGCTGAAAGAGGACGAAAGCATCCGCAAGTACTTGCATCAACGGCTCGGTCATGCGGCCCTCTCCGAAGTCGAAATCGACCGCAAGCCACAAAAGATCGTGGTCACACTGCACACGGCACGGCCGGGTGTTGTGATTGGCAAGCAGGGCGCCGAGGTCGACAAGCTGCGCGATGAGCTGGCCCACCTGACCAAATCGGAAGTCTCGATCAACGTCGAAGAGGTCAAACGTCCCGAACTGGACGCGCAGTTGGTGGCGGACGGCGTGTCCCATCAGCTGCAACAGCGGATCAGCTTCCGACGCGCGATGAAACGAGCCGTCCAGGGCGCCATGCGCGCGGGCGCGGAAGGTATTCGCATCAAGGTCGGCGGCCGACTGGGCGGATCAGAAATCGCACGCGTGGAAGGTTACCACGAAGGCCGGGTTCCGCTGCACACATTGCGCGCGGACATCGACTACGCGACCTCCACGGCCAAAACGACCTACGGCACGATTGGTGTCAAAGTTTGGATTTTCCGCGGCGAGGTTGTCGAGGATCGGCGCGGACGCACGTACTCCACAGGCGGCAACGAGGGACGATAAGTCATGCTGGCGCCCAAGCGGGTCAAGTTCCGCAAGCAGCAGAAGGGCCGCACGCGCGGCATGGCCACGCGCGGTCAAACCGTTGCCTTTGGCGACTGGGGATTGCAGACCACAGAACCGGGCTGGATCACGAATCGTCAGATCGAGGCCGCACGCGTGGCGCTGACTCGTCACATCAAGCGCGGCGGTAAGGTTTGGATCCGCATTTTCCCGGACAAACCGGTAACCAAGAAGCCGGCCGAAACGCGCATGGGCAAAGGCAAAGGCAACCCTGAGTTGTGGGTTGCCGTGGTCAAGCCCGGCCGGGTCATGTTCGAGTTGGAGGGCGTTACCGCGGAAATCGCCCGCAAGGCATTCCTGCTGGCGTCGGCCAAACTGCCCGTGAAATGCAAGATCGTCATGCGCGAGGGCGCTACGGCCGAGGCCACGAAGGGAGCAAGCGAAGCGTGAAAGCAGACGAGCTTCGAGACCTGACTAACGACGAGCTGAGTCAGCGGATCACGCAAGCGCAGGAAGAATTGTTTCGCCTGCGCTTTCGGTCGGCTACGCAACAGCTCGAGAACCCGTCACTGATTCGCAAGTTGCGCAGGGATGTGGCTCGCATCAAGACCATCCTGCGCCAGCGCGAGTTGACGTCATCCGGTGCGGCGAAGTGAGAGGCGAGATGGCAGAATCAAGCAAGCAGGCAGATCGGGCTGCGCGCAAGACGCGGGTCGGCACTGTGATCAGCAGCAAAATGGACAAGACCGTGGTGGTCGCAGTTGGACGCCGGGTCGCGCATCGACTCTACGGCAAGCAGATGACGCGCACCAAGAAATACTACGTGCACGATCGCGAGAACACGGCCCGCGAGGGTGATCTGATTCGCATCATGGAAACGCGGCCGCTCTCCAAGCTGAAGCGCTGGCGCGTAGTGGAAATCCTCGAGCGGGCGAAATGAGGACGAAATGATTCAGCAGGAATCGATCCTCAAGATCGCGGACAACTCGGGTGCCAAGGAGGCGCTCTGCATTCGCGTTTTGGGTGGCTCCGGGCGGCGTTATGCTCAGATCGGCGACATCATCATCGTCGCCATCAAGGACGCCTTGCCCAATGGAACGGTGAAGAAAGGTGAAGTGGCACGCGCCGTGGTCGTGCGCACAGCCAAGGAAATGCGCCGTAAGGACGGATCCTACATCCGCTTCGACGACAACGCCGCAGTCATCATTACCGACACCGGCGAGCCGCGCGCCACCCGCATTTTCGGGCCCGTGGGACGCGAGTTGCGCGAGAAGCGGTTTATGAAGATCGTGTCCCTGGCGCCAGAGGTGATCTAATGTCGCGTTACCAGATAGGCGGTCGGCGCAAGAGTGCGATCAGGCTGAAGGCCAAGGTGCACGTGCGCCGCGGTGACCGCGTGCGCGTGATTCGCGGCAACTTTGCCGGTACGGAAGGCACCGTATTGCGCGTGTTGACCGACCAGAACAAGGTGGTTGTGGAGGGCGTGAACCGGCGCACCAAGCACGCCCGCCCAACGCAGGAGAATCCGCAGGGTGGTCGCATCACATTCGAAGCGCCCATTGACGCGTCCAACGTGATGTTGATCGATCCCTCCACGCGCGAGCCGTCGCGCGTGCGTGTGCACGTAGCCAAGGATGGGACCAAGGAGCGCATTGCGGTGCGCAGTGGGAACCCGATTCCGAAGACGAACAAATAGGTGGCGTGACGGTGACGGGAACTGCGCCCTCACCTCACAACTCACCGTCAGCTGGCAAAGAACATGAAACCGAGATTGCAAAGACACTATGAGGAGCGCGTACGCGCGAAGCTGATGAAAGATTTCGGCTTCGGCAATCCGTTCCGTGTTCCCAAGGTAGAGAAGGTCGTTCTCAATGTGGGCCTGGGTGAAGCACCCAAGAATTCGAAGTTGCTCGATTCGATCGTGGGCGAGCTGACCCAGATTTCCGGTCAGAAGCCCGTGGTTACCCGCGCCCGCAAGGCCATCTCGAACTTCGGACTGCGCCAGGGCATGCCCATTGGCGCGAGTGTCACGCTGCGCGGTGCCCGGATGTACGAATTCCTGGACCGTTTCATCAATACAGCCGTGCCGCGCATTCGAGACTTCCGCGGTCTGCCCACCCGCTCCTTTGACGGGCGAGGCAATTATTCGTTGGGTATCAAAGAGCAGATGATCTTCCCGGAAATCGACTACGACAAGGTGCAGAAGATTCACGGGATGGACATCGTGATCGTGACCACGACCAACAAGGATGACGAAGCCTACGCGCTGCTGCGCGAACTGGGCATGCCGTTCCGCGGCGAGACGCCGGTGGCCGTGAGCAGTGAGTTGGAAGGTGCCGCCGACTGAGCGGTGCGTGAGCGTCAACTGGAACGCGGATCGCACGCCGATCCGACGGGTGTGAGATGGCGAAGAAAGCTCTGATCGAAAAAAACAAACGCGCACCCAAGTTCAAGGTGCGGGCGGGCAACCGCTGCGGTCGGTGCGGCCGGCCACGCGCGTTCCTGCGCAAGTTCGGTATGTGCCGAATCTGCTTCCGGGAATTGGCGCTCAAGGGCGAGATCCCGGGAGTGCGCAAAGCGAGCTGGTGAAGCAACGTCTCGCTCACGGCCGTGAACGGCTTCGTGAACGAGAACGTAAACGAAATCCACTTCCTACAAGTCCGGGTTGGCCGGATACTATAGGAGAGCAGAACCCACATGATGACAGATCCAATTGGCGACATGTTGACACGGGTACGCAACGGGGCGCAGGCCAACGCGAAGCGTGTGGATATGCCGGTCTCCAAGCTCAAGAGTGAAGTTGCGCGCATTCTGAAAGACAATCACTTCATTCATGACTACAAAGTCCTGGATGACGGCCGGCATGGCGTGCTGCGGCTGTACCTGCGTTACTACGAGGATCACTCCGTGATTCGGCAGCTCAAGCGCGTCTCGCGTCCGGGCCGCCGCATTTACCGATCGTCCACGGATCTGCCGAAAGTGCGGAACGGCCTGGGCATCGCGATTGTCTCGACCTCGAAGGGTATGATGACGGATCGCCAGGCTCGCGCGCAGAACGTGGGTGGCGAAGTCATGGCGTTGGTCTGGTAGGAGGCGAGATGTCGAGAATTGGCAATAAGCCCGTCACGATTCCGGATAAGGTCACGGTGTTGGTCGACGGCTCCACCGTGAAGGTGGACGGTCCCAAGGGACAGCTGGCCACAACGTTCCGCCCCGAGCTGAAGATTCGGGTCGAGAATGGCAAGGTCGTAGTCGAGCGACCCTCGGACACCAAGCCGCACAAGGCGTTGCACGGACTGACGCGCGCCTTGATCGCCAACATGGTGAACGGTGTCACGACCGGGTACCGCAAGGCACTCGAAATTGTGGGCGTGGGCTATCGCGCGGAAAAAAAGGGCAAGACGCTGGTGTTGAGCGTCGGTTACTCACACCCCGTCAGCTACCCGGAACCGCCCGGGATCACGATCACTACGTCGAGCCCAACCGTGGTAGTGATTGAAGGTACGGACAAACAGAAGGTCGGCCAGGTTGCCGCAGAGATTCGTTCCGTGCGACCGCCCGAACCGTACAAGGGGAAGGGCATCCGGTACCAGGGTGAGCAAGTCAGGCGCAAGGCAGGCAAGGCAGGCAAGGCAGGAGCCAAGTGAGCGATGCGTGATGCGTGACGCACAAACGGACTTCACGAGTGGCGCGCAGAAGAGGAATTATGGCGTTTAGGCAGAAGACAAAACAGCGAGAAAGCTTGCGCGAGCGGCGGCATCGTCGCGTTCGGCGCCGCGTAATCGGCTCACCGGAACGGCCGCGTCTGGTTGTGCATCGATCGGCCAAGAACATTCAGGGTCAGATCACGGACGACTCGGCGGGCAAAGTGCTGCTCGGCATCTCCACGTTGGCTCCTGAATTGAAGCAATTGCGGGAGAGCGATGAGGGCACGAAGAAGGCGCTGAGCAAGGCGGCGGGCAAATTGTTGGCCGACCGTGCAAAAGCGGCAGGGATCACCAAAGTCGTGTTCGATCGCGGCGGGTATCTTTACCACGGCAGAGTAGCCGCGTTTGCCGACGGTGCACGCGAAGGCGGACTCGAGTTCTAGGGAGACGGCCAGGATACGAATGGAAAACCGGAATCAGCGGGGTAGCGGAAGCCAGCGCGGTGGTGGAACCGGCGGTGGCGGCAAAGAAGGCCGGGCCATGAAGGACGCGCGCGAGAGCACTCGCCGCACGCGCAGCGATGGCGACATGGCTGAGAACGTGATTTTTGTGAATCGCGTGGCGAAAGTCGTAAAAGGCGGGCGTCGTTTCTCCTTCACCGCGCTGGTCGCCGTCGGAGACCGAGCGGGCAACATTGGCATTGCGTTGGGTAAAGCGAACGAGGTTTCAGAGGCCATTCGCAAGGGCCTGGAGCAGGCGCGCCGCGGCATGGTGCGCGTGCCCCTCGTTCACGGCACGATTCCCCACGAATCGCTCGGCCGTCACGGCGCAGCACGTGTCCTGCTCAAGCCGGCTGGAACGGGAACCGGAGTGATTGCCGGCGGGCCTGTGCGCGCCGTCCTGGAAGCTGCGGGACTCACGGACGTATTGACCAAGAGTCTCGGTTCCAACAACCCCATTAATGTGGCGCGTGCTACCATGGATGGACTGCAGCAGCTGGTCACGGCCGAAATGGTAGCTGCGGAACGCGGAATAACGCTCGAAGAGCTGGGGGTGCGTCGTGGTTAAAAAGAAGGCCGATTCAAAACCGGCCCGCTTGCGCATCACTCAGGTCCGCAGTGGCGTGGGCAAGCCAGGCGGACAGCGGGCCACACTGCGCGCACTTGGTCTCAAACACCATCAAGACTCCGTGATCCAGCCGGACAATCCGGCCATTCGCGGAATGGTATTCCAGGTTCAGCACCTGGTAGCAGTATCGGAACTCGGAGAAGGCGAGGAGTAGTATGACGGACCTGAGCAATCTCAGTCGGCCGGCAGGCGCGAATCGCGGCCGCAAACGGCTGGGTCGGGGCCCGGGTTCGGGCAAGGGTAAAACCTCCGGCAAGGGCCACAAAGGACAGAAGGCGCGCACAGGTCACCACGGCACCCCGGCCTGGTTCGAAGGTGGGCAAATGCCGTTGCAGCGGCGGGTACCCAAGCGCGGCTTCAAGAATCCGTTCCGCACAACCTATGACGTGGTCAACGTAGGGGCTCTGCAGCGTCTCGAGGAGAGCGTGGTGACGCCGGAAGTCCTGCACCGGCATCGGCTGGCCGACATGGGCCGTCCCATCAAGGTGCTGGCTGATGGTGCACTGTCGCGCAAAATCGAATTGAAGGTGCACGCCATCAGCCAGGCCGCGCGCGCCAAAATCGAGGCGGCAGGCGGCTCTGTCGAGCTCGTGGAAAATTAGTTCCATGGCAAATGCAAATCCGATCGCCAACCTGTTCAAGATCCCGGAGCTGAAGGAGAAGATCCTCTTTACGCTGCTGGCGCTGTTCATCTACCGAATCGGCGCGCATATCTCGGCACCCGGCATCGACGTATCGGCGCTACAGGCTCAATTCGCTGCGCTGGGCTCCACGCTCTTCGGTGTCTACGACATGTTTGTGGGCGGCGCGCTTTCGCGCGCCACCGTGCTCTCGCTCGGAATCATGCCTTATATCTCGGCCAGCATCATGTTCCAGCTGTTGGCCGCGGTGGTGCCTTCCATCGAAAAGATGCAGAAGGAGGGTGAAGACGGGCGCAAGAAGCTGACGCAATGGACGCGTTATGCCACCGTAGCACTGGCCCTGGCCCAGGGGTACGGGTATGCCGTCTTCATCCAAAACATTCCCAATGCCGTCCATACACCGGGTCTGTTCAGCTTCCTCTTGCCCACCGCCGTGGTCCTGACTACAGGCGCCGTATTCGTCATGTGGCTGGGCGAGCAGATCACTGAGCGCGGCATTGGCAACGGCATGTCTCTGCTCATCTTCTTCTCCATCATTGAAGTTTTCCCGCAGGCCGTGGCCCGCACATGGGAGCAGCTCACTACGGGCGTGATCGGCATCTTCCCGATCATCGTGCTCGTGCTCGTCATGTTAGGCGTGATTGCGGGCGTGGTGGCCATGACCATGGCGGCGCGCAAGATCCCCGTGCAGATCCCTCGCAAGGTCATGGGCCGCGGACGCGTGCGCGAAGGACAAAAGAGCTTCATCCCACTGCGCATCAACTCCTCCGGTGTCATGCCCATCATCTTTGCGCAGTCCATCATCATCTTGCCGGGCACGTTCGCCGCCTTCTTCAGCGGGAGCTTCCTGACCGGCATGTCCAATCTGTTCCAGCCCGGTGCCTGGCTCTATAACGTGTCTTATGGTGTGCTCATCCTGTTCTTCACGTACTTCTACACGTCGATCATCTTCAACCCGGTCGATCTGGCGGAAAACCTGAAAAAGCAGGGCGCGTTCATCCCCGGTGTCAAACCGGGCGCCAAGACCGCGGACTACATTGACTACGTCCTGACCCGTATCACCCTGGCGGGTGCGATTTATCTCACGGTAATCGCGCTCTTGCCGTTCTTCATCATCGATGCGTTCAACATTCAGGGTTTCTTGTTTGGAGGCACCTCACTCCTGATCGTGGTGGGTGTGGCCCTGGATACCGTGCAGCAGATGCAGCAGCACCTGCTGCTGCGCCATTACGAAGGGTTCATGAAGAAGGGGCGCGTTCGCTTCCGGGGTCGGCAGCGCAACACGTGATTTTGGGTCGAGTCGGCACGGTGGGTTGCCGTTGCCAGGCGCCAGACCGTCGGAGGGGAGCTCAGAGTGGGTTCCCCTTCGTGTTTTGGGAGAGCGCTCTATGATCGTGATCTTGTTTGGTCCACCCGGCGCCGGGAAGGGTACCCAAGGCGAGTTGTTGGCCCAGGCCACGGGTCTGCGCAAACTCTCGACCGGGGACTTGCTGCGTGAGGCTGTGCGGGATGGCACTCCGCTGGGTCAACAGGCCAGGCGCTTCATGGATGCCGGCGAGCTCGTGCCCGATCCGGTCATGGTAGGACTGGTCAAAGAGTCCGTGCTGGGTGATCGCGCTGCGCGTGGTTTCATTCTGGATGGTTTCCCGCGTACCCGTACGCAGGCGCAGGCGCTGGATTCCATGTTGACTGAGATCGGCAAACCGATCGACAATGTGCTCGTCCTCGATGTTCTTGATGACTCGATTGTCCAACGCTTGAGCGGCCGGCGGTCCTGTCCTCAGTGCGGCGCCGTTTATAACGAATACTTCGATCCGCCGGCCGTACCGGGCACCTGCGATCGCTGCGGTCATGCCCTGGTGCAGCGGCCGGATGATGAGGCCGCCACGGTAAAGCGCCGGCTGGACGTTTATCGCCAGCAAACCGAACCCGTGCTGGGCTACTATCGAGAAGGCAAAACACCGGTGCACGCAATCGCGGGCGATCGGCCCATCGAGGCAGTTCAGGACTCGCTCCGGAAGGCGCTCGGGCTGTGATCCCCCTGAAGTCGAACGCGGAGATCGAGGCCATTGCCGAGGCCGGTCAGATTCTGGCTCGGTTGTTCGATTTGCTGAGGCCTGAGGTACAACCTGGCCGCAATACCTGGCAGCTCGACCACTACGGCGAGGAGTACATTCGCAGCCACTCCGGAGCCGAACCCGCCTTCAAGGGTCTGTACGGATTTCCCGCCAGCCTGTGCATTTCCATGAACCACGAGGTAGTGCACGGAATCCCGAAACGGAATCGCGTTCTCAAGGTAGGTGATATAGTGAGCATCGATGCAGGCGTTCGGCTGAACGGCTGGTACGCCGATGCCGCGGTCACCTATCCGGTCGGTGAAGTCGACCCCTCAGCGGTGCTGCTGCTGGACGTAACCCGAGCCTCCCTGGAAAGAGGCATAGATCAGGCCCGTATCGGAAATCGCCTGGGCGACATCGGAAACGCCGTGCAGAAAACCGCAGAGGCTGCGGGTTTCACTGTGGTCAGGGACCTGGTGGGCCACGGCATCGGTCGGGGACCTCATGAAGAACCCCAGGTACCGAATTATGGGCAGCAGGGCCGTGGACTAAAGCTGCAGGCGGGCCTGGTCCTGGCCATTGAACCCATGATCAATGAGGGTGCCCCGGGCGTGCGGACTCTCCCGGACCGCTGGACCGTGGTTACGGCGGACCGCTCGCGCAGCGCCCACTTCGAGCATACTGTCGCCATTACCGAGAATGGACCCCGGATCCTGACGCAATGACGGGTCAGGCATTGAACGTTTTCAAGGGAGGCGGGGTTGATCGAGGTGAAAGCCCGGTCTACATTTAAAAGCTGTTCAAGAAACCCGGGAGACGGGGATCATGAAGGTTCGCAGCAGCGTAAAGCCGATTTGTGAGCACTGTCGCGTCATTCGACGCGCCGGGGTGGTGCGCATCATCTGCAAGAAAAACCCGCGTCACAAGCAGCGGCAAGGATAACGCCGATCGCGCCGGATCCGGAGCGGTCGATTTGGCAACTCGCATGAGGTATGTATGGCCCGTATAGCCGGCGTCGATCTTCCGCGCAGCAAGCGCATCGAAGTCGCGCTCACTTACATCTTCGGCATCGGTCTGCCGACCGCGCAGCGTATCCTGCATACCACGGGCGTAAACCCGGACCGGCGCGTGCACGAATTGAACGATGATGAAGTGAATCGGCTGCGCCGCGCGATCGAAAACCAATATAAGGTCGAGGGTGCGCTGCGGACCGAAGTATCCATGAATATCAAGCGGCTGATGGACATCGGTTGTTACCGTGGGCTGCGCCACCGTAAAGGCCTGCCCGTGCGCGGTCAGCGGACGCACACGAATGCACGCACGCACAAGGGTAAGCGCATGGCGATTGCGGGCAAGAAGAAGGCGCCGAAGAAGTAGCAGACGCGAGCGCGTGTGAGGTCACCGTCCTCACGCGGCAATGGCAAGTGATACGGCGGGGAACAGAGCATGGCGAATCCAAAAAAGGGCGCACGGCCAAAGCGCGCCAAGCGACATGTTGAGGCGGAAGGCATTGCGCATATCAAGGCGACCTTCAACAACACGCTGGTAACGATTACCGACTCGCAGGGCAACGTCGTGGTGTGGGGCAGCTCGGGCAAAGCCGGGTTCAAGGGCTCAAAGAAATCGACACCATTTGCGGCCACGGTTGCGGCCGAGCAGGTGGCGCGCGAAGCCGTGAACCTGGGCATGAAGCGCGTGCACGTGCGCGTGCAGGGTCCGGGCAGCGGACGTGAGTCGGCCATACAGGCACTGGCCGCCGCCGGTTTGCAGGTGCGCTCGATCCGGGATGTGACGCCGATTCCGCACAACGGCTGCCGACCCCCGAAAAAGCGGCGCGTCTGAACACGTCCATACGAGTGTAAGGTAAAGACCTAAGAGCGTAATGAGATTTCCCACGGGCGTTGCGGCGCAGTAGTGGGACCTAGAACTCGGGATGTAAACCGCCACCCGTCGGGCGGGAGGAAGTCCCGGCAGCATCTACCAGGAGACGGAACACAGCATGGGTCGTTACACGGGAGCAGTATGCAAGCTCTGCCGCCGCGAGGGGCAGAAGCTCTTCCTCAAGGGCACGAAATGCTACACGGAGAAGTGCCCGGTCGAGCGGCGCAATTACGCGCCTGGTCAACACGGACTCGCACAAGCACGGCGCAAGAAGACCTCTGACTACTCGCAGCAACTGCGCGAGAAGCAGAAGGTGAAGCGCATCTACGGCGTGCCCGAACGGTATTTCAAGACACTGTTCGAGACCGCCGCGCACCAGTCGGGCGTAACGGGCGAGAATCTGCTGGTTGGCCTGGAGCTGCGGCTGGACAACATCCTGTATCGGCTGGGCTTTTCCTCGAGTCGCAAGCAGGCGCGGCAGGTCGTGCAGCACGGGCACGTATTGGTAAACGGGCGTATGGTGGATGTGCCCAGTTTCCAGGTGCGTGCCGGCGACGAGATTCGCATGCATGCGGACTCGAAAGAGCTGCTGCCCGTGCAGGCGTCGCTGCAATCCAAGACGCGTCCCAGCACGGTGCGCTGGCTGGCCGTTGATGAAGCCACACGCACGGGAAGAGTCCTGGAGCGCCCGGGCCGTGCCGACATCCCGCTGGCCGTGCAAGAGCAGCTGATCGTGGAGTTGTACTCGAAGTAAGAACGAGCTGGCAGGTGGTTGGGATGATGGCGACATCGTTTGCGCCATTCCTCCACCGTCACTTTTACCACCCTGTGAAACGGGGAGGACCGACGTGGAATTGGATCTTACCGGACTGGTGCTACCGCAGCGGATCGAAGTAGTGGGCAAGTCGTCGGATGGTCGGACGGCACAATTCGTCGTGGCGCCGCTCGAGCGAGGCTATGGCCAGACGCTGGGCAATACGGTGCGGCGGATCCTGCTCTCCTCATTACGGGGCTCGGCGGTGTGGGCGTTCCGTATGGACGGCGTCGTGCACGAACACCAAACGGTGCCGGGCGTAGTCGAGGACGTGCACCAGATCATCCAGAACCTCAAGACGCTCGTCTTGATGCTGGATGTAAACCAGGAGGAAGCGGTACTCGAGCTACGGGCGGAGCGCACGGGACCGGTTTCGGCGCGCGCCGTGGCCAAGACCGGCATGGTCTCGATTCTCAATCCGGACCATCACCTGTTCACGCTGCAGGACGACCGTGAACTGAACATGGCCCTGTATGTGACCAAAGGTCGCGGCTTTGTGCCGGCCGAGCAGCATGCCTTGCCCAAAGGCAGTCCGGTGGACCTGGTGCGCGTCGACTCCATCTTCAATCCGGTGCTGCGCGCCAACTTCACGGTTGATGAGACGCGCGTGGGCCAGCGCACGGACTTCGATCGGCTGACCCTGCTGGTAGAGACCAATGGTAGCGTTTCTCCCGAGGAGTCGGTGGGTTATGCTGCGGAACTGGCGCGCAAGCATCTGGAGTACATGCTGCGCTTTGCCGAGCCGTTGAGTGAGGCGCCGCCGGTGCCGGGCGCAGTGCGCGTGCCTACACCCTTGCGTGACCTGTTCCGCCGTCCCATCGACGAGCTGGCCGAACTGTCGGTGCGATCGGTGAATTCGCTGAAGAAAGAGAACATCATCACGCTGGGCGATCTGGTACAGCGAACGGAGGACCAGATGCTCAATATCGAGAACTTCGGCATCAAGTCGCTGGAGGAGATCCGTCAGTTCCTGAACGAGCATAACCTGCATTTCGGCATGAAGCTGGAAGCGGGCGAAGATGGGGAGCTCTACCTGGTCGAACAGGGCAACGGCGTTTCGGAGCTGGAAGTTGGTTCGCGCCGCGAGGCGGAGCAGGAGTAGCTGGCGACATGAGGCATCGGAAGAAAGGTCGCGGCTTTCATCGCACGGCTGAGCACCGGAAGGCGATGATGCGCAACATGGCAACATCGCTGTTCCTGCACGGCCGCGTGGAGACCACGACCGAAAAGGCCAAGGAGCTGCGTCAATACGCCGAACCGTTGATCACCAAAGCCAAGCGGGGCGATTTGCATGCGCGCCGATTGGTGGCCCGTAAGATCCAGGACGGCACGGCACTGACCAAGTTGTTCGAGGTCATCGGTCCGCGCTTCGCGGAAAGGCCAGGCGGGTATACGCGCGTGCTGCACCTCGGTCATCGCCCGGGTGATGCAGCCGACATGTCGATCATTGAGCTGGTGGATTGAGCCATGGCACGGGTCTGCTACGTATGCAACAAGGGCGTGCGCTTCGGCAACAATGTGAGTCATGCCAACAACCGGACTCGCCGGCGGTGGTTGCCGAACCTGCGGCGAGTCCACATCCAGACCAATGAAGGCGAACGCAAACATGTCCGCGTCTGCACGCGCTGCCTCTCGGCGGGCAAGGTGCGCAAGGTCATTTGAGCGTGAGCGCGTAGTAGTCGTTTTCATCGCCCGGGGCCGAAAGGCTCCGGGCGATTGTTCTTTGCGCTCGAGTGACCTGTGCTGAGCGATCGGCGATCGCTGTCCGGCCGCCGCATCGTGATTACACGCGCGCGTGCACAGGCCGAGGAGATGGCGCGCCAGCTGACCGAGCTGGGAGCGGAAGTCATTTTCTGTCCAGCCATTCGCATTGCCGATCCCCAGAATGCATCGCCCTTTCAGCACGCAGTAGCCACACTCGATCGGTTCGATTGGGTTATTCTGACTTCGGTCAATGGCGTGCGCGCGATCCTGGCTGAGTTGGAGCGACAGGGCTCGGGCGCGCACGCGCTGGCCCAGCGACGGGTGGCTTGTGTTGGACCGACCACGGCGGCGGCACTGCGGCACAGCGGCATCATTGCGCAGGCCATGCCTGACCAGTTTGTTGGCGCTGAAATCGCCACCGTTCTCGCCCACCGAATTCAGGCGGGTGAACAGCGCATCCTGCTGGCCCGTGGCGCGGGCGGCAATCCAGCACTTCCAGAGCGGCTGCGCGCGCTGGGTGCCCAGGTAACCGAAGTGGAAGCGTATCGGTCGTTGCCAGATCTGGAGCAGCTGGAGCAAGTGCGCGCGCGACTGCGAGAGCGCACCATAGACGTAATCACGTTTACGTCACCGTCAACCGTAACCTATTTTGAGGCGGGCGTGGGCGTCCTGCCGCCCGAAGTTGTGTTGGCCGCGATTGGTCCAGTTACCGCGCATCGAATGCGCGAGCTTGGACTCATACCGGCCGTAGTAGCACCCGATCATACAGTAGCAGGTTTGGTGCAAGCCTTATCGAGTCATTTTGCCAATCGAGGCGACGGGATAGGAGGACATTGATGCAATCGGGGCGGCGAGCCGAAGATGAAATACTGGAGCGCATCCGCGGCCGGAGCGCGGTCTGTGGCGTCATTGGACTGGGCTATGTGGGATTGCCGCTGGCCGTACAACTGGCGCGATCCGGGTATCGCGTGTTGGGCTTTGACGTTTCGGACTCGGTGGTGAATAGCATCAACGCGGGTCAGTCTCACATCAAGGACACGGATTCCGCTCAGTTAGCCGATCTGGTAGGCAGTGGACGGATAACGGCAACCACCAACATGACGCTGCTGAGCGAATGTGATGCCGTCTCGGTGTGCGTGCCGACGCCCCTCTCCAAAACACGCGATCCGGACGTCAGTTATGTAGTGGCCGCAACCGAGGCCATCGGCCGCACACTGCGGACCGGGCAATTGATCATCCTGGAATCCACGACCTATCCGGGTACCACGCGCGACTTGATGCTGCCCATGCTCGAGGCCAAGGGCCTCAAAGTAGGTGAGGATTTCTTTCTCTGTTTCAGTCCGGAACGCGTGGATCCGGGCAACGAAGTGTGGAAAGTAGCCAACACGCCCAAAGTGATCGGAGGCATCACGCGACGCTGCCTGGAAGCCGGGCGCGCCTTGTATGCGCAGGGCATGGAGCGCATTGTGGCCGTGTCTTCAACCGAAGCCGCGGAACTGACCAAACTGCTGGAGAACACATTCCGGGCCGTGAACATTGCACTGGTAAACGAAATGGCGCAGGTCGCAGACCGGCTCGGTGTGGACGTGTTCGAAGTGATTGAAGCGGCTGCCACCAAACCGTTTGGCTTCATGAAGTTCACGCCGGGTCCCGGTATTGGGGGCCACTGCATCCCGCTCGACCCGCATTACCTGGCATGGAAGATGAAAACACTCAATTACAAGACACGGATGATCGAGCTGGCCGGCGAAATCAACTCGGAAATGCCGCACTATGTAGTGGAGAAGGTGCAGGATGCACTGAATCAGCAAGCCAAACCGGTGCGCGGGTCGCGCATTCTTTTGCTGGGAGTGGCGTACAAGCGGGACATTGATGACGTGCGGGAGAGCCCGGCACTGGACGTCATGCGTTTGCTGATGAATAAGGGCGCGGAGGTGACGTATCACGATCCGTATGTGCCGCAGGTGCGTGATGAGGATGCACTGCACACCAGCGTGCCCTTGAACAAGGTGGTACTGGCCGGTTGCGACTGTGTGGTGATCACGACCGACCACGAGGTCATTGACTACGCATTCGTGGTGCGCCATGCGTCGCTGGTGGTGGATACCCGCAACGCGACCCGCGCACTGGGCTCAGCCAACGTAGTCGGGCTGAGCGGCAGCACGGTCCCAGCAGCGGAGGAAGGGCTGCCGGTCGCAGCCAGGGGCCGCTGAATGCCATGCCGAGCAGCGCGGTAGCGCCGGCCCGCTGGCACGCCTGCCGTACGCGGGCGCGGGCCGAGAAGCAAGTGGCCCGGCTGCTCGTGCAAAGGGGCGTAGAGAGTTACCTGCCGCTAGTCGCGCGGCAGCGGCAATGGAAGGATCGCCAGAAGCTGGTGCAGTTCCCGATGTTTGCCGGCTACGTGTTTGGCCGTTTCACAATGAGCGATGTACATGCAGTGCTGAGCACACCAGGCGTCAGCACGATCGTGAAAACGAACGGTCAGCTGGCGGCAATAGCGGAAGAAGAGTTGAACAACGTGCGGCGCTTTGCCGCAGCATTGGCCGGCACTGGGCTGGAGGGCGAGCTGCGACCGTTGCTGCCACAGGGTGAACGGGTGCGCGTGCGCGAGGGTCCATTTGAGGGTGTGGAGGGCGTGGTGATGGCAAGTCGCAGGCGCCGGCGAGTGCTGGTCGGCATTGCCGCCCTAGGGCAGGGTCTGGAAATCGACATTGATGTACGATTGTTGAGCCCAGTCACGGACCCGCGCTGACCCATGTGCGCCTGACCGGTATGGTCGACTTTCACAATCACCTCATTCCGGGAGTGGACGACGGCGCACAAACCATCGAGCAGTCGTGCGCTGCGCTCAGCGCGTTTGCCGAAGATGGCGTTAGCACCATCATCACGACCCCGCACTTCAATGCATCACTCACGCTGAATCCACCGCTGGCCGCCGCGCGGCTAGCGGAAATCGACCGCGGCTGGCTGAAGTTGACGGCGCATGCGCGCGAACATCATCCCGAGCTGGAATTGCGGCGCGGCGTTGAGCTGGCGCTGGACGCACCCGAAGCGCGCATTGAGGATTCACGGCTGCGGCTGGCCGGCAGCCACTTTGTATTGGTCGAGTTTCCCTACATGACCGTGCCGCCACGTTCATCGGCTTTGATTTCGGAACTGCGTGCGCGCGCTTACAGCCCCATCATTGCCCATCCCGAGCGCTACGTTGGTTATCACAAAGACAATTCACTGGGTGAACTGTGGCGCCGAAGCGGCGGCTTTCTGCAAGTGACGGGATCATCACTGCTGGGTAGATACGGACCGGCCGCACGACGACTGGCCTTTGGTTTGTTGGAGCTCGGCTGGGTGGATTACCTGTGCACGGATTATCACGCCCGGGGCAAAACGGGAGCCGCCCATTACCGCGCACTGCTCACCGAGCTGGCTGGCAACGAGCAAGCGGAACTGCTCACCACGATCAACCCGGGTCGCATCCTCAACGATGAGGCACCTCTGCCTGTGCCGCCACTACGCGTGCGGCGATCGTTATGGAATCGGGTGAGCGGGCTGTTCGGTTCGGAGTGAGGGTCGGCGGCCAGCGATCCTGCGGCTCAGCCCCTTGAGGTGGTCAGCAGACGCTCGAAATAGGGAACCGTTTTGCGCAGTCCCTCATCCAGCGTCACGGTGGGCTCCCAGCCGAGCAGGCTGCGAGCGAGCGTAATGTCCGGCTGCCTCACCTTGGGATCGTCCTCGGGCAGTGGCCGATACTCAATGCGTGAGCTTCCGCCCACCAGAGCGAGCACTTTTTCGGCCAGCTCGAGAATGGTGAATTCCACCGGGTTGCCAATGTTCACGGGTTGCGTGTAGTCGGAAAGAAACAGGCGGTACAGACCTTCGACTTCATCCTGGGCGTAACAAAACGAACGGGTCTGCGCACCGTCGCCATAGACGGTCAGGTTCTCACCCTGCAAGGCCTGCACGATGAAATTGGAAACCACGCGACCGTCCGAAGGTCGCATGCGCGGACCATAGGTGTTGAAGATGCGCACGATGCGCGTATCGACCTTATGGAATCGGTGATAAGCCATGGTCATGGCTTCGGCGAACCGCTTGGCTTCGTCGTACACGCCGCGCGGCCCGATCGGGTTGACATGGCCCCAGTAAGTTTCGGGTTGCGGATGCACTTGAGGATCGCCATACACTTCGGACGTGGAGGCCAGGAAATACCGCGCGCGTTTAGCCTTGGCCACGCCCAGCGTCTTATGCGTGCCCAGACTGCCCACTTTCAAGGTCTGAATGGGCAGTTCCAAATAATCCACGGGGCTGGCCGGACTGGCAAAGTGCAATACGCCGTCGAGGGCGCCCGTGATTGAGATTTCGGTGGTGACGTCATGTTCATGGAAGCTGAAGCGCGGCTCACTCTGCAAATGGCTGAGGTTATCCATGTTGCCTGTGATCAAGTTATCCATGCCGACCACTTCATGACCGTCGGCCACGAAACGATCGCACAGATGAGAGCCGAGAAATCCGGCCGCGCCTGTGATCAGGACTCGCAAACCATCCTCCGTTCACCAAAGCCCGTTCGAAACGTCTTGAGTGTGGGCAAGCGCACATTTTACACCGCGCACCGTGCGCGAGCGAGGGCGTGCGGATTTGCTTTGAGGGCCGTGCCCGCTATAGCTTCCCCCGCCGTAATTGCCTGTGTTTCTTGAGGATAGACATGCCGGTGCCATTGCTCGATCTCGCTCACCAATACACGGCCATCCAGGCAGATCTGGATCGCGCTGTGGCAGATGTCGTACGCTCGCAACGCTTCATCATGGGTCCGTGGGTAGACCGGCTCGAGGCCGAGATCGCGCAATGCACGGGTGCGCGACACGCCATAAGCTGTGCTAGCGGCACCGATGCCATCCTGTTGAGTCTGCGTGCTCTCGAGTTGGAGACGGGCAGCGAAGTGATAGTGCCGAGCTTCACGTTCTTTGCCTCGGCCGGTGCCGTGTGGAACGCGGGGTTCCGTCCGGTCTTTGCGGACATCGATCCCGCCACGTACAACCTCACTGCGGAGACGGTGGAACGCGTGCTCACCCCCAAGACGCGTGCGTTGATCGTGGTCCACTTGTACGGTCAAATGGCGGAGTTGCAGCCTTTGCTCGAGCTGGCCGAGCGGCACAACCTGATCCTGATCGAAGATGCGGCGCAGTCGATTCGGGCGCGGCAACGGCTGAACGGTGAGTGGCGGCAAGCGGGCACGCTGGGCGTCACCGGCTGCTTTTCCTTTTTTCCGTCCAAGAATCTGGGCGGCTTTGGTGATGGTGGACTGGTTACGACGCAGGATGACCGAGTGGCCGATCGGCTGCGCAAGCTGCGCGTGCACGGTGGCCGCCAGATGTACCACCACGAGATGGTGGGCACGAACTCCAGGCTCGATGCGTTGCAGGCAGCCGTGCTCTCGGCCAAGTTGCCGCACCTCGATGGCTGGACCCAACGCCGCCGCGAGAACGCCGCGCACTATACACGCATGCTGAGCCAGCTCGAAGGCGTGAGCGTGCCGCAGGTTCTGCCCCACAACGATCATGTCTTCAATCAATACACAATACGCGTGCGCAGAAGGGATATGTTGAAGATGCAATTGGACCGCATGGGCATTGGCAATGCCATCTACTATCCGGTGCCGCTGCACCTGCAGGAATGTTTCCGGCCACTCGGCCATAGCCGCGGCGATTTTCCTGAAAGTGAACGCGCCACGCAGGAAGTGATCAGCATTCCGGTCTATCCGGAGCTGACTCGGGATCAACAGGAGGAGGTAATCGGAGCGATCGCGGATTTCCTGGCTGAGGAGCTGGGAGCGCGCTGATGCAGATCGCCATCGTCGGTACTGGCTACGTAGGCCTGGTTGCGGGCGCTGGTTTTGCCGAAAGTGGTCGCGATGTTGTATGCGTGGACATCGACGAAAGCAAAATCGAGCAGCTGCGTAATGGCATCATCCCGATTTACGAACCGGGTCTGGAGCCGCTGGTGCGGCGCAACCTGCAGGCCGGCCGCTTGCGCTTTTCCACGGACGTGGCCGGTGCGGTGCGAGCGTCCGAGGTCATCTTCATTGCCGTGGGCACGCCGCCTCGGGAAGATGGCAGCGCCGACCTGCAGCATGTGCTGAAGGTGGCTGCCACCATTGGCGACAATATGAATGGCGTGAAAACCATCATAACCAAGAGCACGGTGCCCGTGGGAACGGCGGCCCGGGTGCGGGCTGAAATCGAACGGCGCAGCCAATATCCGGCGCATGTGTGCTCCAATCCGGAATTCTTGAAGGAGGGTGCGGCGGTCGATGATTTCATGAAACCGGATCGGGTGGTAGTGGGCGTGGACAGCCAATACGCGCAAGATGTTCTGCGCGAACTCTACGAGCCGTTCGTGCGCACGGGTAAGCCGATCATCTTCATGGACATTGCATCTGCCGAGATCACCAAGTACGCAGCCAACGCCATGCTCGCCACGCGCATCTCGTTCATGAACATGATAGCGCAGCTATGCGCACAGGTGGGCGCCGACGTGGATCTGGTCCGGCGCGGCATCGGTTCGGATGCGCGTATCGGCAGCGCCTTCCTCTTCCCCGGCATTGGCTACGGCGGTAGTTGTTTTCCCAAGGACGTGCAGGCGCTCATCCGTTCGCTGCGCGAACATGGCGTGAATCCGGGTTTGCTGGAGGCCGCCGAACAGATCAATGATCAACAGAAGCGATTCCTGATCGAGGTCGTGGAAAGGCGCTTCGGCCGCGACCTGCGCAGCTGTACCCTGGCCATCTGGGGTCTGAGCTTCAAGCCCGAGACCGACGATATGCGTGCGGCCCCATCGCTTACGGTCGTGGAAGGCTTGTTGGAGCGGGGCGCCCAACTCCGCGTGCATGATCCAGAAGCCCTGGATGCGGCGCGCGAGTTATTCGGAGCGCGGGTCACGTATTGTCAGAACAATTTCGACGCGCTGGCGGGTGCAGACGCGCTGCTGATCCTGACCGAGTGGCAACCCTATCGGCGACCCGATCTGGAGCGGATGCGCGCGCTCATGCGCACGCCCATCCTTTTCGACGGACGCAATTTGTTTGAGCCAGCCAGGATGAAAGAGATCGGCTTCGAGTACTATTGCGTCGGTCGCCCCAACGGCGCTTCCGTCCCGGGGCGCGCGCAATGAGTGGCGAGGCTGACCGCAAAACCGCTATCTTCGGCCCATGGATGCAGAAATTCATCAACTGATTCAGCAAGGTCGGATGGCGTTCGACCGGCGCAACTATGCGGATGCGTTGGCCGCGTTCCGTGAAGTGCTGAGGCAGTATCCGAATTTCGCCGATGTCCGGCACCTGGTGGGGTTGTGTCTGAGCTTCCTGGGCCAGCCGGAGGCCGCATTGAGCGAGTTCGATCAGGCCATCCGCCTGAACGACCGGTATGTGGAGGCGCATCTCAATCGGGCCATCGTTCTTACCGAGCTGGGCCGCTATGAGGACGCGCACCGCTCCTTCGAGCGAGCAGGTCATTTCGAAACCGAGGGCGAGGGCCCATTCCCGGCTCTGGTTTCGGCTCGGCTAGCCAACGCCCACATGGCGCTGGGCGATTTGTACCTGGAGGCGGGCGCACCCACGCAGGCGGCCGAGCAATATCGAACGGCGCTGACCATGCGACCGCGCTTCCACGACATCCGCAACAAGCTGGCGCAATCCCTCCTGCAACTCGGCGAGCTGGAAGCGGCCGCAACCGAACTCGAGGTTGTATTGCAAGGCAACCCTCGCTTCCTGGCCGCACGCCTGAACCTGGGTCTGGTTCGGTTTCGCCGCGGCCAGCTGGATTCAGCAAGCCGGGAATGGGAGCTTTGCCGCGAGCAGCAGCCTGATAATCCGCAAGTGCGCGCCTACCTCGAGATGCTCGAGCGCAAGACGCTCGAACCGTCCAACACCTGACAGGGCTTATTCCACTTTCACCCATGAATGTCCGACCCCGTACAACAGTGTGGCTCGGACCTGGCCTCACGCTTGTCGGCGTGCTGTTTGCCTGCCGCTCGAGTGAAACCGCGCTGCAGCGCGGCGATCGCTTCTGGGCCGACTCCAACTACACGGCCGCTCTGGCCGAATATCGGTTAGCGTCCAGCCGGAACCAGAATGATCCGGCCACCAGGGCCCGGGTGGCGCACGCGTACATCGCCACGGGCCAGCTCGACCGCGGTCGTGAGGAATACGAAACGCTCCTCGAGAGTGCACCCGATTGGGCCGATCAAGCGGTTTTCGATTACCTGACGTTGGCCCGTCAGGCAGCCGCACAGTCTGACCGGTACGGCATGGCAAGGGCGGTGGAGGCGGCCCTCGAGTTGCGGCCGGGTATTGACGTGAGCGAATGGGCATCCGCCCTGGCCCGGTATTATGCCGCCTCGGGCAACGCCGACCGCGCCCTGGAATACTTCGAGCGAGCCCTGGCCGTCGTCTCGGATGCTGCCGTCCCGCGCCTGCTTTTCGAAGTGGCAGCCTTGTATGAAAGGCAGGGCGATTGCCTGGAAGCGACCGGCTACCTGCGCTCTTACCTCAACCGCGTACCCTTTGGCGACAGTGCCAACGATGCCCGCTTTCGGATCGGCTCATGTGCCTTTGAAATGGGTCGCCGCGCCCGCGATCAGGGTAACCATGCCGAGGCCCTGGAACGGTTTGCCATCGTCATAGACCAGGGATCGCCGGCCAATCTGCTGGATCAGGCATGGTTCGAGCGTGGAGAGGCGCTCCTGGCATTGGGTCGGCAGAATGAGGCCCTGGAGGCGTACCGGCGAGTGATCGAATTGACGCAGGGACGTTCGACTCAGACCAGCAACCGGGCCCGCCGCAGGATCCTCCAGATCCTGACCGGCGCCGTGTCCCGTTAGAGTATGGGCATGCACCGAAAACGACCTGATCTTGAAACCGGTGCTTCCGGGCGGGTGTATGCAGGCCAGCCTGAATCGTTGAGTCGATGACGCTGAAAACACTTATTCCAGGACTTGCCATCGCGCTGGCGTGCGCGGCGTGTGCCACGCGTGGGCCGCGTTTGGAAACCATGACCGCGGACCAGTTGTTCGAACGCGGCAGCACCGCGCTCAACAACCGGAAATGGACCGTGGCGGCCGAGTCCTTCGAGCGCTTCACATTGCAGTTCCCCACGCACCCGCGCGTACAGGAAGCACGTTACCGTCTGGGCGAGGCGTTCTACGGGAAGAAAGAATTCCTATCCTCCGCCACGGAGTTCACGCGCCTGGCTTCCGACTTTCCCGCCGGTCAATTTGCCGACGATGCGCGCTTCAGAGTGTGTGACTCGTATGCCCGGCTCGCGCCCAAGCCGCAGCTCGACCCGCAGTATACGCGCGCGGCATTCGACCACTGTCAGGTGTTCGAGCAGTTGTATCCGAACAGCGAGTTCGTGCCGCGCGCGCAGGAGCTCACGCTCCAGATGATGAACCGTCTGGCCGACAAGGAATACCGGGCCGGAGAGCATTATTACAAACGGCGCGCGTACGACTCGGCCATCATGTATTTCGAGTCCACGTTGCGCCTGTTTCCTACCTCCGTGTCCGCGCCGCGTTCACTGTTGCGCCTGTTCCAGACGTACTCCACGCTCGGCTACAAAGAGGAGGCCGATGCAGCCAAAGCGCGCCTTCTCAAGGACTACCCGGAGAGTGAGGCGGCGCGCGAGATCCAGGCGATCACCGTCGCCAGGACAACGTGAACATCGGTCTGTTCGGCGGTACCTTCGATCCTCCACATGTCGGACACTTGATTGTCGCGCAGGACGCGGTTCAAGTCCTGAGCCTGGATCGACTATGGTTCGTCCCGGCGGCCGAGCCGCCGCACAAACGAGGACGCGCCATTACGCCAGCGAACATCCGTTTGGAAATGTTGCACGCGGCCATCCGCGGTGAGCCCCGCTTCGAGGTTTGCGCACTCGAGCTGCAGCGCGGCGGACCCTCGTACACCGTGGACACACTACGACAACTGCACGCGGCCGGGACCACGGCCAACCTGCACTTGCTCGTGGGTGCGGATCAGGCCCGCGATCTGGCCAGTTGGCGCGAGCCACAGGAAATCGCACGGCTGGCCCGTATCATCGTGCTGTCTCGAGAGGGCGTGGAAACACTGACGCAACAGCCGCTGCTGCAGGTGCGGGAGATTCGCGTTACGCGCATCGATGTTTCCGCCAGCGACATACGCGAACGCGTTGCACGCGGCCGACCGATCCGGTATCTGGTTCCGGCCGCGGTGGAAGACATTATCCAGAGTCGGCATTTGTACCGGGTCAACGTCCCGAACGGGGACGCGCAGGCCGGGGTAGCAAGCTAGATTCCGTAGCAATCGTAACCGCATCCAGCGCCATCCGCTGGACGCCAACCCGCGATGCAATGCTCAAAGAGCTGATCTCGAAAGTCTTTGGTACCCGCCATGAACGCGAGGCTCGCAAGCTCGCGCCCCAGGTGGAGGAAATAAACAGTTTCGTGGAGACGCTGCAGTCGCTGTCCGACGAGCAGCTGCGCGGGCAAACCGAGAAGTTGCGCGCCATCGTCAAGGGGCGGACCGTCGAGCTGGAGCAGGAGCTGGCCGAGCTGCGCCAGGCCAAGCGCAAAACGGAAGAGGCAGAAGAACGGACTCGGCTCGCGCTCGACGTCCAGAGCGTGGAGCAGGAACTCAAGACGCAACTGCAGACCGCCCTAAATGAAGTCCTGCCGGAAGCCTATGCCACGGTCAAGGAAGCCTGCCGCCGCCTGCTAGGCACGCCCATTGTAGTGACCGGTCTGCCCATGACCTGGGACATGGTGCCCTATGACGTTCAGCTGATCGGCGGCATCGCGCTGCATCATGGGAAGGTCGCGGAAATGGCCACGGGCGAGGGCAAGACGCTGGTGGCTACCATGCCGCTCTACCTCAATGCGCTCTCCGGTCGCGGCGTTCACCTGGTCACCGTGAACTCCTACCTGGCCCAGCGCGACAGCGAGTGGATGGGCACGGTATTCAAATACCTCGGACTGACCGTGGACTGTATCGACCAGCACGAGCCCGGAACGCCGGAACGGCGAGCCGCCTACCAGGCCGATATCACGTACGGCACGAACAACGAGTTCGGCTTCGATTACTTGCGCGATAACATGGTGCATGCGCTCGAGTTTCGCGTGCAGCGCCCGCACAACTTTGCCATCATCGATGAAGTCGATTCGATCCTCATCGATGAAGCGCGCACGCCGCTCATCATCAGCGGCCCCGTGGGCGAAGGCCAGTCCGATGAATACCGGCGTTATAACCCCATGGTGTCGAACCTGTATCGCAAACAGACGCGCATCGTGAACGAGCTGGTAGCGCAGGCCGAGAAAGAATTGCAGGAAGACAACGAACAATCCGCCGGCGAGAAGCTGCTGGCGGCCAAGCGCGGGGCACCCAAGCACAAGCGCTTGCTGAAGTTGTTTGCCGACCATCCGTCGGTGCAAAAGCTGGTGCATCAGACGGAAGCCAACCTGATGCGAGACAAGAAGTTGCACGAAGTCGACGAACACATGCTGTTTGCCATGGATGAAAAGGGGCACAGCATCCATCTCTCGGATCTGGGCCTGGACGAGCTTTCACCAAATGACTCACAGGCGTTCGTGGTGCCCGATCTGTCCGAGACACTGAACGCGATCGAGAAAGACCCGGACCTGAGCATTGACGAAAAACGAGATCGCATTGCCGTACTGGAGCGCGAATACGCGGAGAAGAGTCAAAAGATCCACGAGATTCACCAGCTGCTCAAAGGATACGCGCTCTACAATCGCGACGAGCAATACATCATCGAAGATGGTCAGGTCATCATTGTCGATGAGTTCACCGGCCGCAAGATGATCGGCCGTCGCTGGTCGGATGGTTTGCACCAGGCCGTGGAAGCCAAGGAAGGCGTGGTGGTGCGAGGGGAAACCCAAACGCTCGCCACCATCACCATCCAGAATTACTTCCGCATGTATGACAAGCTGGCGGGCATGACCGGCACGGCCGAGACCGAAGAGTCCGAGTTCCATCAGATTTATCGACTCGCGGTCATGGTGATTCCCACCAACCGGCCCATCGTGCGCGAGGATCGGCACGACCTGGTGTATCGAACCAAGCGCGAGAAATACAACGCCATCATGGATGAGATCGAGCGGCTGCACGTTCTGCAGCTGCCGGTGCTGGTGGGCACGGTTTCGGTCGACGTGTCGGAGACCATGTCGCGCATGCTGAAGCGGCGCGGCATTCCGCACAACGTGCTGAATGCCAAATATCACCAGCAGGAAGCGCAGATTGTGGCGAGCGCGGGTCAGCCCGGCGCCGTGACCATCGCCACCAACATGGCCGGTCGCGGCACGGACATTAAGCTGGGTGCAGGCGTGACTGATGGCCGCACTGTCGAATGGTGTCGCGACAAAAACATTTCCATTGACACCCTCAAACAACCGGCAGATCCGGGCCTGGTCTTCGATCCGGAAAAGTTGGCCGATGATGATGAGATCGAGGTGGGCGGCCTGCACATCATCGGATCGGAGCGGCACGAGTCACGTCGTATCGATCGGCAGCTGAGGGGCCGCGCCGGCCGGCAGGGTGATCCGGGCGCCTCACAATTCTTCCTGTCACTGGAAGACGATCTGATGCGGCTGTTCAACTCGGACCGCATTGCCGGGATCATGGAACGCCTGGGCGCCGAAGAGGGCGAAGTCATCACGCACGCGCTGGTCACGCGTTCCATCGGCAGCGCACAGCGCCGAGTCGAACTGCAGAACTTCGAGGCGCGCAAACGACTGCTCGAGTACGACGACGTTATGAATCAGCAGCGCGAGGTCATCTACGACCTGCGCCTGTTCGCGCTCGAGGGCGGTGAAGATCTGAAGGGCGAAGTCTGGGAAATGCTCGCCGATTCCCTGCGCGGTGCCGTGGCTGAGTTCGTGCCCGAAGAGGCGCACGTCGATGATTGGGACCTGGCCGGTCTGCGCAATCGCCTCGTGCTGGACTACTTCCTGGTCGTGCACGAACTGCCCGGGACGAATGGCGAGCACCAATTCAGCTCGCGCGCTGAAGTGGAATCGCTCGTACTGCTCAAGGTGCGCGAAGGCTTCAAGCGGAAACTGGAGAGCTTTGGCGAGCACCAGGAGCGCATCCTGTCCTGGGTGCTGCTGGGTGTTATCGATGAGAAGTGGCGCGACCATTTGTACGACCTCGACCATCTGAAGGCGTCCATTGGTTTCCGCGGCTGGGGGCAGAAGGATCCGCTCATCGAGTACAAGCAAGAAGCGTATTCGATGTTCGTCGATCTCATGACCGACATTCGCAAGACGGTGGGCGGGCTGGCCTTCAAAGCACAGATCGCGCAGCCGCAGCCCATGCCTGCTCCACCTCGACGGCTCATTCTGAGCGGACCGACCGAAACACCAGAAACCGGTGCCCTGCGCGGGCCGGCGCCACGGCCCGAGCGCGAGGAGCCGCGCGGCGATGCGCTGGATGCCGCTTTTGGTGGCGCCCGACCGCTGTCCCGCGCACCAGCGCCGCGCGCGCCCGCCGATGACCTGGCCGATCTGAGTACCAACCGCGAGGATGGCGCCCCGCCCGCCCGGCCGGGGTCAACGGAGCCCAAGGTAGGACGCAACGATCCGTGTCCGTGTGGCTCGGGCAAGAAGTACAAGAAATGCCACGGCGCGGGCACGGTTTGATGCAGGCCTGACCAAGCTCGATCTCGTACCCGATTCAAAACCTTGGGGCGGGTATCCCGCCCCAACGTGTCTCCGGGTGGCAAGCCCATGGATACCGACACACCTATGACGTACTCGATTCACCATTGGCCGGCGCGCGACCGGCCACGGGAACGCCTGCACAACCTGGGGGCCTCGGCCCTGGCCAGCCGCGAGTTGCTCGCCATTCTGATTGGCAGCGGAACGGAAGGTCGATCGGCCATGGACGTTGCCGGCGATTTGCTGGCCTCGGTAGGCGGCTCCTTGCGCAAATTGGCCGGCTCTGAAAGCGCAGAGCTGACCCGCGTCTCGGGCATCGGCCCGGCTGTTGCAGCGCGTCTTTCCGCGGCTCTGGAACTGGGCCGGCGGCTGGCCCGGGAAGGGCCCATCGAACGCTCGCGAATCCAGGGCCCGCGCGACGTGTACGAACGATGTGCACCCGCGCTCCGTGATCTGCCTCAGGAGGAGTTTCACCTGTTGCTGCTCAACACGCAGCACGCCATCGTGCGCGAAGTGATTATTACGCGTGGCACGCTGGACACGTCGGTTGTGCATCCGCGGGAAGTGTTCCGGGCAGCGATTGCTGAAAGTGCCGCTGCTCTCATCCTGGTGCATAATCATCCATCCGGGGACCCGGTACCTTCGCCCGAGGACCGCGAAGTCACTCAGCAATTGGCGGCTGCCGGCCGCCTCATCGGCATTCCGGTGCTCGATCACGTTGTGATCGGTGACGCGCGTTACGTATCCTTCGTCGAAAGTGGGTTGCTGGTACCGGAGTGAAGCGGGAAGAAACAGGGAAGAGGAACTGACATCAAAGGGTCTGGTCGTTGTCCACGGTAACCGCTGAAGTGGTGGGCGCCTCGCTGCGGGATTTGCCGCCGCGGTTGCGCGAATCCATCGAACCCAACGTTGCCCGGTTCGATGTCGCGCTGATCGCGCGCGCCTATCGGCTGAGTGAGAAAGCGCATCGTGGTCAAAAGCGCGCCTCCGGTGAGGAGTACATCGCGCACTGCGTTGAGGTGGCCAAGATCCTGGCTGATCTGCACCTGGAAACGGCATCCGTGGCGGCGGGGCTGGTGCACGATGTGGTGGAGGATACGCTGATCAGCCTGACCGAGGTGCGCGAGGGGCTGGGTGATGAGATCGCCAACATCGTGGATGGCGTGACCAAGATCGGTAAAGTTCAATTTCGATCGAATACGGAGCAGCAAGTCGAGAACTATCGCAAGCTGCTGCTCTCCATGGCGCAGGATGCGCGCGTCATACTGATCAAACTGGCCGACCGCGTCCACAACATGCGCACGCTCGAGCACCTGCGAGCGGACAAGCGCAAGCGCATTGCCCTGGAAACGCGCGAGATTTATGCGCCTCTAGCTCACCGTCTGGGCATGGCCCAGATCCGGTGGGAACTGGAGGACCTGACTTTCAAACACCTGGAGCCTGAAGCCTACCGCGACCTGGCCAAGAAAGTGGCCGACCGGCGCCGTGAGCGCGAAGAACAGATCGAAGCGTTGCGCGCGCCTCTGGAAGTGGAGTTGCGCCGGGCGGGCATCCCCTGCGAGGTCTACGGCCGGCCCAAGCACCTGTGGTCCATCCACAGAAAAATGGTGCAGCGCGGTCGCCCATACGATGAGATTTACGATCTCATGGCCATCCGCGTGGTCAGTGACACGGTGGCCAACTGCTACCACTCGCTGGGCGTGATTCACAACCGCTGGACGCCGCTGCAGGAGCGCTTTCATGACTATATCGCGACCCCGAAATCCAACATGTATCGCTCGCTGCATACGACCATCTTCGGGCCGGGCGGTCGCTTGTATGAAATCCAGATTCGCACGCACGAGATGCACCGCACGGCGGAATACGGTATCGCCGCCCACTGGCGCTACAAGGAAGGCGACCAGCGGCAGGTCAACGAAGTAGACGAGAAATTGTCCTGGTTCCGCCAGGTACTCGAATGGCAACAGGACACGCGCGAGCCGGAGGAGTTCATGGAATTCCTCCGCATCGACCTGTTCCAGGACGAAATCTTCGTGTTCACGCCCAAAGGCGACGTGAAGCAATTACCCAAGAACGCCACACCCATCGACTTCGCCTTTGCCGTACACACGGAAATTGGCCTGCACTGCTCAGGTGCGCGCGTGAACGGGCGCATTGCGCCGCTGGCGCGCGAGCTGAAGAACGGCGACACCGTGGAGGTGATCACCGACTTGCGCCACAAACCCTCACGCGATTGGCTGGCGTTCGTGAAAACGGCGCGTGCGCGCCAGAAGATCCGGCAATGGATCAAGCAGGAGGAGTCCCATTCTTCTATCAACCTGGGTCGCGAATTGCTGGACCGCGAGATCCGCAAAGCACGCAAAGTCAAACCGGGCGAGGCGGATATGTTGCGTGCAGCTGAAGCGCTCAACCTGCCCAGCTTCGAACATGTGCTCTCCGCACTGGGCCGCGGTGAAATCGGGCCCTCCGCCATTCTGAAAGAACTCTATCCGGGCGCGGAGGTGCCCGCGCCCCATACACCCACCGCGCTCGAGCGGCTGGTGGAGCGCGTGCGTGGCTCGGGCCGCGGTGTGCGCATTCAAGGCCTGGAAAACATGATGGTGCGCTATTCAGCGTGCTGTCAGCCCGTGCCTGGTGATGAGGTGATCGGCTACATCACACGCGGCCGCGGGATCTCTATCCATCGCATCGATTGCCCCAACATCTTGAATCTGGGCGAGCACCCCGAACGGCGAGTCGAAATCGAGTGGGAAGCAGAAAGCGGCGAGCGTTTCTTTGTTCGCCTGGTCGTCGAAGGCGACGACCGCCGGGGCTTGCTCTCCGACATTGCTACTGCCATCAGCGAAACAGGCACCAATATCCAATCGGCAGAAATCAAGGCGGTCGAAGGCGGAATGAACGGCAACTTCGCCGTTGAAGTGCAGGACCTGACCCATCTGAAAAAGGTCATGAAATCCATTCGCCGAGTAAAAGGCGTGATTAGCGTTGAGCGCAAAGAACACTTTGCCGAGCTGGATAGCGATTGAAAGCATGAAACGGTTGAACCGGATGAAACGGCGTGAGGCGGTAGAAGCGGCGTAGCGGGCCGAGCGGGAACGACGGGATACAACGGGAGGATCGAGCAGGGGCCAATGGTGGGCACGGCCAAACTGCATTTGCAGAGGCCGAAGAGCCAGCGCGGGGCAATTGACTCGGCAGTGGGTCACACTCATCGAACCAAATCAGATCTCCCAGTTTCACCGGTTCACCTTGAATCCGGCATTACTCCCCGAATCATCGGTTCAAAACGGCTCTTGACGAATCCGGATGAGCTGGATAACGTGCCCGATGATCAGCAGCTACGGGTCCTGGACGGTGTGCGCGTGCCTTTGCACCTGTTCTCGTCTCCCTCAGGGAGAGGCGGGCGCGGGTCCACGCGTTTTGGTAGCGGACACATGAGCTGACTGACTCGATCATCAGACGCGCCAAGCCCCCTCTCCAAACGAGAGGGGGCTTTTTTTGTGCGCGTTAAGGCGAGCAACGGATTCCTCGAACCAAGAGGCGTCATGTCCACGTCGAACCCGATGGCCATCTATTACGAACACCCGGACTGGTTCCGACCCCTGTTCGCGGAACTGGATCGCCGGGGCACCAACTACGTGAAGTTGTCACTGGACAGGCATCGGTACGATCCGGGCGAAACGAGCGCAGCTTACGCCCTGGTCGTGAATCGGATGAGTCCATCCGCGTATCTGCGCGGGCGCGGTCACGCCATCTTCTACACGCTTCAGTACCTGGCACACCTGGAGCGGCTGGGCGTGCGCGTAATCAACGGATATGCAGCCTGGCGCACGGAGATCTCGAAAGCGTATCAGCTTTCGTTGCTGCAGGCGCTGGGACTGCCCTATCCGCGCGCGCGTGTTATCCACCGGCCCGAGGAAGCGGTGAGCGCAGCCGAGGGCTTGCGCCTGCCCCTCGTATTCAAGCCCAACATCGGCGGCAGCGGCGCGGGCGTGCAGCGCTTCGATTCGCGGGACGCACTTGCGCAGGCGGCGCCTTCGCTGCAGCTGGGACTGGATCACACGGCCCTCATCCAGGAATTCATTCCCGCCGATGCGCGCCGCATCGTGCGCGTCGAAGTGCTGGGCGGCAAATACCTCTACGCCATCTGCATCTACACGGAAGGCGAAACCTTCAATCTCTGCCCTGCCGATGTTTGTCAGGGCACGGATGGCAGCACGCTCGAACGCGGTGCGTGCGCGCTGGATGCGCCCCGCAATGGCCTGCGCGTGGAGAGCTGCTCGCCACCTGCCCATGTCATCATGCAGGTGGAACGAATCACGGCAGCAGCCGGCATCGAAGTGGGCGGCGTGGAATACGTGATCGATGCGCGCGATGGCAAACTCTATTACTACGACGTAAACGCGCTTTCCAACTTTGTGGCGGATCCGTTGCGTATCATCGGCTTCGATCCGTTCGCGCGGCTGGCTGACTTTCTGGAATCCGAGCTGGCCCGCACCACGGGCATTGCCCAGGCCCGGGAGGTGGCGTGACGGCGGGGCGGAATCCCGAAGATAGACCGAACCTGACAGGCAGGGTATATTTGGCCCATGCCCAGTTTCAAACTCGAGCTGCCGTTCGCGCTGGCCGGGGATCAGCCCCAGGCGATTGAAGAGTTGAGCGCCGGTCTGCGGGCTGGCCAACGCTATCAGACGTTGCTGGGCGTGACGGGATCGGGGAAAACCGTGACCATGGCCTCGGTCATTGCCCAGTACGGGCGGCCTACCCTGGTCATGAGTCACAACAAGACATTGGCCGCTCAATTATACGGCGAGCTGAAGAGTTTTTTTCCGAGCAATGCGGTCGAGTATTTCATCTCCTACTACGACTATTACCAACCGGAAGCGTACGTACCTGCCACGGACACGTACATCGAAAAAGATTCGTCGATCAATGAGGACATCGAGCGGTTGCGTTTGCGTGCAACCTCGTCGTTGATGGAGCGCGAGGATGTGGTCATTGTAGCGTCCATATCGTGCATCTACGGTTTGGGTGATCCGCGTGAGTATCGCGAGCTCATGCTGACCCTGGAGGTGGGACAGAGAATTCCGCGGCGAGAGATTTTACAGGCGCTGGTGCGGATTCAGTACGTACGCAACGATCTCGAGTTTGTGCGCGGTACGTTCCGCGTGCGGGGCGATACCGTGGAGGTGTATCCGGCGTACGAGGAGCAGGCCATACGCATCGAGTTGTTTGGTGACGATATCGAGCGCATATCGCGCTTCACGCCGCTGACCGGTGAAACGATTGTACGACTGAGCAAGGCGGCGATTTATCCGGCCAAACATTTCGTGACGCAGCGCTCCACCGTGGAACGCGCGGTGTCACTGATTCGCACGGAACTGGATGAGCGTGTGCGAGAGTTGCGCGGCGGCAACAAGCTGCTGGAGGCCCAGCGGTTGGAGCAACGCACCAACTTCGATATCGAGATGTTGCTGGAGATCGGCACCTGTCCGGGAGTGGAGAACTACTCGCGGCATCTGAGCGGGCGAGCAGCTGGCGAGCGACCCGCCTGTCTGTTCGACTACTTCCCGGAAGATTTCCTGCTGATCGTGGATGAGTCACACGTGTCCGTGCCGCAGGTGCGCGGCATGTACAATGGCGATCGGGCGCGCAAACTGACCCTGGTCGACCATGGGTTCCGCCTGCCCAGCGCACTGGACAACCGTCCTCTGCAGTTCGCGGAATGGGAGGAGCTGGTGCCCAGGGCAATGTTCGCGTCCGCCACACCGGGGGATTACGAGCTGGCCCACTCAGGCGGTACCGTAGTCGAGCAGCTCATCCGGCCCACGGGTCTGGTGGATCCGGAAGTGGATGTACGGCCGGTCAAGGGTCAGGTGGATGATTTGCTGGCCGAAATCCGGGAGCGGGAGCGACGTTCGGAGCGGGTATTGGTCACGACTCTGACCAAACGAATGGCGGAGGATCTCACCGACTATCTCCAGGAGGTTGGTGTACGTGTGCGCTACATGCACTCCGACATCGATGCCATTGAGCGCATGGAGATCATCCGCGACCTGCGGCTGGGTCGCTTCGATGTATTGGTCGGCATCAATCTGCTGCGCGAGGGACTTGATCTGCCCGAAGTTTCATTGGTTGCAATTCTGGACGCCGACAAAGAAGGCTTTCTGCGAGACGAGCGATCGCTGATTCAGACCATAGGACGGGCAGCGCGCAACGTGCACGGAAGGGCTATCATGTACGCCGATACGATGACCGGCTCCATGAAGCGCTGCCTGGAAGAGACCTCGCGGCGTCGGCAGGTGCAACGCGACCATAACGAGAAGCACGGCATCCAACCGCAAACGATTCGCAAATCGGTGGAAGAGCTCTTGCTTTCCACGCGTGTTGCCGATGCGCGTGAGACACCGCAACGTGGTCGGGTTGGCGAGCGCCGGGCCACGTACGCGGACGAAGTGAACCTCGAAGAATGGGCAAAGATTCTCGAGCAGCAAATGCGGGAGGCAGCAGCGAAGCTGGACTTCGAGCGGGCGGCTCTGCTGAGAGACGACCTGTTGGAAGTGAAGAGCCGCCTGGGCACGACCACGAGCAGCTCGGGCGCTTCCTCCTGACGCAGTCTGAACTGGAGCAGTGGGGTCGGCGCATGGGCCATGATGCCACGCTGCCCCTGGTCCTGGCACTGCGCGGCGAATTGGGCGCCGGCAAATCGGTGTTGGCGCGCGCAGTGGCGCGCGGCGCCGGCATCACGCAGCCCATGCCTTCACCCACGTTCAACCTGCTATTCGAGTACCAGGCACCGCGTGCGCACGTCCTGCACTACGATTTGTATCGACTGGAGCGAGCGGCGGAGGTTTGGGAGCTGGGCTGGAGCGATCTGGGCGAAAGTCGTCAGATCGTTCTGATCGAATGGCCCGAACGGGCGGAAGCTTTGTTGCCGCACCCCCGCTGGGACATATTCCTGGAGCCGAATCCGCAGGACGAGACGCTGCGATTTGTGTCCGCCTATCGACGGGGCCGAGCACCTCAATTACCGGAACCGGCATGACCCACGCGGGTCGGCTCACACTTGCCATAGAAACGTCCACGCCCACGGGCAGCGTGGCGGTGGGCCGTGCGGACTCGGTGTTGGCGGAGATTGTATTGGGTCCAGAGTCTCGACACTCGGAAGCGTTGCTTCCGGCCATCGAATATCTCTTTCAGTTGACGCGCAGTGAACGCGACCAGCTGAGCCAGATCGTGGTTGCGGGCGGCCCCGGCTCGTTCACCGGCGTGCGCATTGCAGCCGCCACCGCGAAGGGCATGGCAGCCGCGCTCGGCCTGCCGCTGCTGGCGTATTCCGGTCTGCTTGCCGTTGCGGCCGGGACGAGCGAGAGGGATCGCCCAATTTGCTGCCTGTTTGACGCCCGGCGTGACGAGGTGTACGCAGCGTGCTATCGTCTGGGCGATCGCATTGAAACGATAAGCAGCCCCCAGGTAGAAAGCATTCAGTACGTGCTCGACGCGCTCCAGCCAACGGATTGTGTTTTTGCCGGTGAAGGTGCCTTGCGCCATACAGCGCTCATCGAAGCGCGCGGAGCCCGTGTATTGCCGGGTCATCTGGCCGTGCCGCGTGCCTCGGCTCTGTTGTGGCTGGCGCACACCTGGCCCGAGGTGGGCCGGGTACGTGATGCACGCCACTGGGAACCGCAGTACCTGCGAGCGTCCAGCGCGGAGCGAGGGATTCGGGCATGACAGCAGGCGTGAGCTTTCGCAGAATGCGCATGGCCGATCTTCCTCGTGTGATGGAAATCGAGTTGCTGTGCTTCACCATGCCCTGGAGCGAGGCCACCTTCCGCGGACTACTGCGCCGGACGGATGCAGATCTGTTTGTGGCCGAAGAAGGAGCCGTAGTGGTGGGCTATTCGGTATTCTGGTGTGTTCTGGACCAGGGCGAGCTGGGCAACGTTTCCGTTGCGCCGGAATCGCGCCGGCGCGGCATTGGCAATGGATTGGTACGCGTTGTCCTGGCCCACGCACGCGAGCGCGGCGTGCGCGAAGTCTTCCTGGAAGTTCGCGTTTCCAATCTGGGTGCGCAGAGGTTGTACGAGCAGTACGGCTTTCAGCAAATCGGTCGTCGCCGAAACTACTATACGGAGCCGATTGAAGACGCGCTGGTCATGCGTCGTGAGCTGGATGTTGTTCCCTTGATGAGCGTGGGAGACTCTCGCTGATGCCGGCATTCCCAGAATACCGGGCGCGCCGCCTGCGCCGCACCGAAGCATTGCGCGGGCTGACCCGCGAAACGCGTGTGCTTCCCTCCGATCTCATCTTGCCCTTGTTCGTTGTGCCCGGGACGGGCGTGCGTAAAGCCGTGAGCTCTATGCCGGGCGTATTCCAGACTTCGGTCGACGAGCTGGTACGAGATGCGCAGGAGGCCATCCGCCTGGGAGTGGCGGGCGTGTTGCTTTTCGGCATTCCCGAGGACAAGGATGAGCGCGGGTCGAGCGGCTATGCAGACAACGGCATCGTGCAAACTGCTGTCCGGGCGCTGAAAAAGGCCGAGCCGGATGCGCTCGTCATCACCGATGTTTGCCTGTGTGAATACACTTCGCACGGTCACTGCGGTGTCGTGCGCAACGGACAGGTGCAGAACGACGAAACACTCGAGCTGTTGGCCCGTCAGGCCCTTAGCCACGCGCGTGCCGGTGCCGATATTGTGGCGCCGAGCGACATGATGGATGGTCGCGTGGCGGCCATTCGCCGCACTCTGGACGCAGAAGGTCTTTCCGATGTGCCCATCCTGTCCTACGCCGCCAAGTATGCGTCGGCGTTTTACGGGCCCTTCCGGGAGGCCGCGGAAAGTGCACCCCAGTTTGGCGACCGGCGAGGCTATCAGATGGACCCGGCCAACGCCGATGAAGCCCTGCGCGAGGTGATGTTGGACATTGAAGAGGGCGCAGACATGGTGATGGTGAAACCTGCGCTGGCCTACCTGGACGTGATCTGGCGGGTCAAACAGGCCACCCGGTATCCGGTCGTGGCCTACCATGTTTCGGGCGAGTATGCCGCCATCATGGCAGCCGGGCAACTTGGCTGGTTGGATACGGATCGGGCGATGCGGGAGGCGCTTACAGCGATTCGGCGCGCCGGCGCGGATCGGATCATCAGTTACTGGGCCGTGGCGTTTGCCCGCACATTTGATTGACTTCACGCTAGTTGCGCAGTATTATCGTGGCGCCTCCCCCAAAACTCGGCCCGGAATTCAAGCCCGTCCACTTTCGGAGATTGGCACGTGAAGCGCTCATCTTCAGAGGGAACGCGGGGACGCCGTGTTTTGGCCGTCCTTTTAGGGACCGCAGTCGTGGCACCCGCGTACGCCCAGCAACAGACGCCGCCGGCTCCGCCGGCGCAAACGCGCGAACACACGGTCAAGCGTGGAGATACGCTTTGGGACCTGGCACGCGCGTACCTCAGCAACCCGTTCCTCTGGCCGCTGATTTACGACGCGAATCGGCAGGTCGTGGAAGATCCGCATCGGATCTATCCAGCAGAGCGGCTGGTCATTCCGCCGTTGCCCGGGGAGAAGCCCAAGGTGGAGCCTGAGGCTCAGCCTACGCAGCCGGTCGTCATTACGCCGGACCAGACACCTCGGCCACCGGCCGGTCCATCGGCGAGCATAGTTCCGGCGGGCACCAGACGGACGCGCTTTTATTCGCCACCTGACACGACCACCGAGCCGACGTTGATCACGGCGGGCGCGTTGGCCGCGCGGCGAGTTGAGCCGAAGGAGTTCCACTCCTCGCCGTGGCTGGCGGATGCCGGGCGACTGCCAGTGATGGGCCGCGTGTTCAAGCCGGCCGAATCCAGATCCGAGGGGTCGCTGCTGGGCACGACGTTCCATCCGTTCGACCATATGTTTTTGAGCTACCAGGGACGCACGCGTCCGCGCGCCGGAGACATGCTCCTGATCGTGTCGGTGGGCCGCGGTGTGGGCGGGTTCGGTGACCTCATTCAGCCGAGGGGCGTGGTTCGCGTGGATAGCGTGTTCACGAGCTCCATGCAGGCGCTGGTCACGCACCAGTTTGGCACGCTCGAGCTGGGTGATCTGGCATTGCCCATGGACTCGTTCCCGACGATTACCGGTGCGTCCACAGCCGTGACGGATGGTCCGCAAGGATCGATCATCGAGTTCCTTCTTCCGCAGCCAGTTTACGGCACGGAAGAAATCGCATTCGTCAACCTGGGCTCAGCGCGTGGTGTCAAGGTCGGCGATGAAATGGTGGCTCAACTTCCCGCGCGCTCGCGGGATGGTCGGTTGCCCGCCCAACCGGTGGCTCGTCTGCTGGTCACACGTGTAACCGAGCGCAGTGCAACTGTGCGCGTGATCGAATTGCAGAGCGCAGTGCTCAAACCGGGGTTGCCAGTTCGCGTGGTAGCGCGGATGCAGTAACGCGCTGGCCGCGCGTGCAGGTGCATCACTATTCGACGGGCGCCGCAAGGCGCCCGTATCTTTGCATAACATGAATGCAATCGCAGCCTTACACGGGGTGAGCCTGCTCGCCTACTTGTTGGCGGGTGCACGAGTCGCGAGCTCGCTGGCGACCGGCCAACGGAATGTGCCACGCAGTGGTGTGGGACTGATTGGCATCGGTGTATCGGCGCAGCTGCTCGGTCTTACGTTCTTCGTTGTTCGGTTCGCAGAACTGCCGTTGGTGGGTCTGTCCCCTTCGTTTTCCACCCTGGCATTGCTGATCGGCGGTTTTCTGCTGGCTACCGCCATTCTTCGCGAAGTCCGACCCGTTGCCCTGGTCCTGATTCCGCTGGTTGCGCTGCTGTTAGCGGTTGCGCTTACGCTCGGCATTACACCCGGAACGCAGCCCAGCACATTCGGCGGACTGTGGTTTGTAGCACACGTAGTATTGGCTCTGATCGGATACGCGTGCCTGGCGCTGGCCTTTGCCGCTGGCTTGCTTTACTTGATCCAGTTTCGTGCGCTCAAGGCCAAGAAGTTCGGACGCGCCTTTCGTTTTTTCCCTCCATTGGAAACGCTCGACAAGCTGCGCCAGCGCGTTCTGTGGGCAGGATTGCCGGCACTCACCGTGGCCCTGATCTTGGGCTGGGCCTGGACTGTCCGCTTCCGCAATTCGCTGGCGGCCGAGAATCCGCAGGTCATCTGGGGCGTTGTCACCTGGTTTGTCTTCGTTACAGCTCTGGCCGCGCGCACGGGTGGTGCAGGCGCGGAACGCCGCGCGGCCCTTGCCAGCGTTTGCGGTTTCCTGATCGTGGCTGCGGCCTACGTGGTGTTGCGGCTGGCCACGGCCGACGGCCGAGCTTTCCTGTAGTGCCATGGCACTCACGTTGATCGGCCTGAGTCATCAAACGGCGCCCCTGCCCGTTCGTGAACGCTTTGCCGCAGAAGTGCAGGCAGGTCGGCACACGGCGGTCGCCGTCCGGAATCTGGACGGCGTGCGTGAAGCGGTGTTGCTGTCCACGTGCAATCGCACCGAGCTATACCTGGTGACCGAACATGAGCTGGAGCAGCGCGAGCTGCTGGGGATGTTGCCGAATCCGCCCGGCATCGAAGTGGGTGAGCTGCCCAGCTTCACATATTTGCGGCGCGAGAATTCGGTAGTGGACCATCTGTTCCGCGTGGTATCGAGTCTCGATTCCATGTTGCTCGGGGAGCCACAAATCCAGGGGCAGGTTCGCTCCGCTTATGAATCGGCGCTCGAGCTCCAGCGCGAGCAACGTGTGGTTGGACCCGTACTGAGCCGCCTGTTCGAGAATGCGTTGCGCGTAGGCGGTCGAGTGCGGGCGGAAACCCGACTTAGCCAGGGGGCCGCATCCATTCCGTCGGCCGCGGTCGAGCTGGCTCGCAAGATCTTTGGCTCACTGCGGGGCCGACAGGCAATTATCGTGGGGACGGGTGAGATGGGCGAACTCGCGCTCGACTGTCTGGCGAGTGAAGGCGCGCGCGTCTCCGTGGTCAGCCGAACGCCAGGGCGCGCGCGCGAGCTGGCTTCACGTTCGCGTGGGGCGGCCGCCTCCGTGGAAGAGTTGGCGGGGCTATTATCGGCGACGGATATCGTCGTGACCGCCACGGCTGCGCCGCACGCGGTGATCACGCGGGCCATGATCGAGCGTGTTCTGCCGCAGGGCCCGCGCGAACCTCTGCTCATCGTGGACCTGGCCTTGCCCCGTGACGTCGAGCCCGGCGTGGGCGAAATCGACAACATATTCCTGTACAACCTGGATGACCTGCACCACGTGATTGAAGGCACCCTGGAGAAGAGGCGTGCGGAAGTGCCCTTTGCGGAGGCCATCATCCGGGCGGGTGTGACGGATTTCTGGGATTGGTACCGGGCCCTGGATGTGGTACCGCTGATCCGTCAGATGCGAGACCGCGCAGAACAGCTGCGCGTGCAGGAAGTCGAGCGCGCGCTGCGCTCGTTGCCTCACGTCTCCGATCAGGAACGGGCATTGATCGATGGGCTGACGCGCCAGTTGCTGGCCAAGCTTCTGCACCAGCCCACCGTCCGCCTGCGCGAGGCCGCGGCCAGCGGAGATCATTCCGACATCGTGGCAGCCGCGCGGCTGCTGTTCGAGCTCGAGAATCAAAACGGTAGGGAGGAGAATGGCTAACAAGGTTCTGGTCACGGGTGGGGCGGGTTTCATTGGAGGTCATATTGCCAGAGCCTATTTGGATCGTGGCGATCGGGTCTGGGTGGTGGACGATCTCTCGACCGGCAAACGCGCGAATCTGGACCCACGCGCCGATTTCGTGGAGACATCCATCGCCAGCCGCGCGGTCACGGATTTGTTCGCCAAGGTGGGCGGGTTCGATCTGGTCAACCATCATGCCGCCCAAATCGATGTGCGCAAGTCAGTCATGGACCCGCGCGCCGATGCGGAATCCAACATCATCGGCCTGCTCAATCTACTCGAGGCAGCGCGTCGCCACGGCACGCGTCGATTCCTGTTCGTTTCCTCGGGCGGCGTGATCTACGGCGAGCCGGAACACCGGCCCACACCGGAAACCGCACCCAAGCAGCCGCTCTCACCGTATGGCGTGAGTAAGCTGACCGCGGAGTACTACCTGTTCTACTATCATTCCATTCATGGTCTGGACTACATCGCGCAGCGTTATTCCAACGTGTACGGGCCGCGCCAGGATCCGCACGGTGAGGCGGGTGTAGTGGCCATTTTCAGCAACCGCTTGCTAGCCGGACAGGATCTCACCATCTACGGTGATGGCGAACAGACGCGCGATTATGTATTCGTGGAGGATGTAGTACGGGCCAACCTGTTACTGAGTGAGGCCACACTCACCAACGGAACCCAGCTGGATGATCGGGCGTTCAACGTCGGCACCGGTGTGGAAACTTCCGTGAATGCCCTGGCTGACGTACTGATCGAACATTCGGGCCAGCGCGCACGCCGGGTACACGCGGCACAGCGGGCCGGGGAGCTGCGCCGCTCCTGCCTGGCTAATGCGCGCCTGCGTGAGCTGGGTTGGGCGCCGAACCGATCGTTGCCGGAGGGGTTGCGCATCACGTACGACTACATCCAAGCAAAGGAGCGCAAAGGGTGATACTGGCGCAAATCGGCGGGACGACCCAGATCGGGCCGATCGACCTCATCATGCGGGGCACACCCACGACCTGGGTGGTGCTGGGTGTGGTGGCTGTGTTCTCCGTGGCCAGCTGGATCATCATCCTGTGGAAGCTGGGCCAGTTCCGCAGACTCAAGCGCGACAGTCTCCGTTTTGGTCAGGCCATCGAGCGCACCCAGCGTCTGGAAGACACGCACCGCGCCATTTTGCGCCTGCCCGAATCGCCCCAGACCCGGCTCTTTCGCAACGGCATCAACTTCTTCAGCGAGCTGCGCCCGGGTGCTCTGCGCGAAAACGCGCCTCCCACAGCCGGCCTCTCGGACACGCAGCTGCACGCACTCTGGCTCATTCTCGAGAAGGTGCAAGATGAAGAACGGGACGCGCTGGCTGGAGGGCTGGTCTGGCTCTCCGTGATTGCCGTGGTATCACCATTGCTCGGGCTCCTCGGCACAGTCATCGGGGTAATGAACTCGTTCATTGGAATTCAGAACACCGGTGCATCGAACATTACAGCGGTTGCACCAGGCATTGCCGAGGCCTTGATCGCAACCGCATTCGGGTTGGTGGCTGCCATCCCAGCTGCCATTGCATACAACTACTTCGTCACCCGGCTCAACACAATCACGGGGGAGTTGGAAGGCTTTGCCAGTGAATTCGTCGGTACTTTGGCCCGTGAAGGGAGACTCTAACCGATGCTGACACGCTCCCGGCGCCGGCGCGAGCGGCTTTCGCCCAATGCCGACATCAACCTGATCAATCTGGTCGACCTGGCCTTCGTGCTGCTCATCATTTTCATTGTGACGGCACCCATGCTGCAGAGCGGGATTGATGTGGTGCTGCCGCGCACGGCGGCGGCGCCCGTCACCTCCAATGAAGGGGTCGTGGTTTCGGTCGACCGCTCGGGCCGCATTTATCTGGGCGAAGTCGCCATGAAATCGATCGACGAATTCGGCCGCGTGCTGCCGAGCTACCTGCGCCAGCATAGCAAGCGTGAGGTCTACTTGAGAGGCGACGAGGGTGTACGGTACGGAACTGTCCTGCAAGTGTTTGGACGCATGAAGCAGCTGAACATTGCGGAAGTCCACCTCATGGTCGATCCCGAAGTGCTGCGCTGAAGATGAACGACCAGGAACGCACTCCAGCAGGACTCTCCCTGGCGCGCGTGCTGTTGCGCTCGCGCCAGACGACGCGTCCGCCGCGTGCCGCACTGGTCGGCTCCATTGTGGTCCACCTGGTGCTGGCGGCTACGGCCGTTGCCAGCACGCAGATTGTGCCGCCGGAACCGCCCATGAGTCAGTTCAAGGCCTATCGCGTCGAGCTGTATTCGCCACCGCCGCAGGTTGAAGGTCCACCGGAGCCACCCAAGGAAACGCCCAAGCCGGCTATCGTGAAGCAGCCCCGCCCGCCGGAACCCAGGGCGAGAGTTGCAGCCAAGAAGCCTGCGCCCAAGGCGGCGGAGACCAAGACCAGCACCGGCAACAACCGGCGCGAGCAGGTTAAGGGCCGCAACGCCCGGCCCGGTCCGGTCGGTGGCGAGAATCTGAACGTGCTGCAGGAAGGTGAAGAGTTTCCGTATCCCGGCTACCTGGAGAATGTGATCACCCAGATCAATCGCTACTTCCGCTGGACCGGCGCAGGGAACCTGGAAGCAGAGATCGGTTTCTACATCCGGAAAGATGGCACGGTGAGCGGACTGCGGGTGTTTTCACGATCAGCCAACTTCAACTTCGACATTGCGGCCATGGCCGCCGTGGAGCATGCCGGCAAGAGCAAGACCTTTGGTGCCCTGCCCAGCGAGTTTCCCCGAGACAGCTTGGGGGTTCTCTTCCGCTTCATTCCGCCTAACAAGTGAACACGACTATGCGCATGATCGGTTTTCTTGCTGTAGTGCTCACAATGGCCAGTCCGCTCGCTGCTCAGGATACGACGCGCATCCCCACGGGCGTTCGCCTGTCCACTCGCTATTCCGTATTGAAGCGTCCGCTGGTCGCGGTGCGGCCCGCCACGGGTACCGCCGACCCGTCCGTCATGCAGCAAGTCACCACCATCCTGCAGCAGGACATTGATTACAGCGACCGATTTGAGATCGGCCAAACACCTTCGGCGCTGACCAGCGGCAGCGTGGACTATTCTCAGTGGAATAGCTTGAATGTGGTCTTCGTGGTAGCCAGTGAAATGATCCTTTCAGGGACGGGCTACCGCCTGCACGTCGATCTGCATGATGTCCCATTCGGCAAGGTCAAGGAGAGCAAAGCGTTCGAATTGCCCACCGCCAACGCCCACAATTTCCGCCTGGCCGTACACGCGGTAGCCGATGAGCTGGTACGCTGGATGTCTGGGCAGCCAGGCGCGGCGGCTTCGCGCATTGCCTTCACGCGCTGGACCACCAACGGATCCGAATTGCTGGTCGTGGACTCTGACGGCGAGAACTTACAGCGCGTACTCATCTCGACCGAGAAATTCTACTCTCCCGCGTGGTCACCCAATGGTCAGCGGATGGCCTATTCGATTCGCACGGGCATTGGTCGAGTGGAATTGCGGGAGCGCGATATGACGGCTGGCCGGGACCGTGTGATCAGCAATCGCTCGGTACTCGCTTACACGCCTGCCTACTCACCCGATGGTCGTCGGCTTGCCTTCGCCTTCGCCATTGGCAACGGCACCGAGGTGCATGAAATCGATCTGGAGCGGAGTGGCAGCCCACGGCGCTTGACGGAAAGCCGCTGGTCGGATGCGGCACCGTCGTATGCGCCCAATGGCCAACGCATCGCCTTCCATTCGGACCGGCTGGGTGCGCCTCACATCTTCGTCACGTCTGTGAGCGGCGGTCAGCCCACGGCCGTAACACCGATCAGCGTATCACGCGTAAAGTTCACCGCGCCGGACTGGTCGCCGAGTGGCGATGAGATCGTGTTCAGCGGCGAGTCGCTTGGCGGCTATCAACTCATGATCGTGGATGCGGCACGTCCCGGCACCGCCACGCAGATCACCGTGCGCGGCAGCAATGAAGATCCTAGCTGGGCGCCGGATGGACGTCACATCGTATTCACCGGAGTAGGCAGCGAAGGCTCCGGATTGTATGTTATCGACAGAACTTCCGGACGGATGCGAAAGCTGGT